>NZ_JBKJHD010000002.1:0-442831 GCF_046613695.1 Flavobacterium sp. RHBU_24
AGTAGTTTCTTACAAGCTGTTCAGGTTTCTTCCTGTAGGATATCAAAAGCCCGTTTGAATGCTTCTTTATATTCTTTAGTAACAAAGAGTTGGTCTGTTGCCAGCCCTGCAAAAAATATTTTGAAGTCCCTCTTGATGACCAGTTGTAAAGTATCTCTTTTGATCCCCTTTATATATCCTTTTATAGTGGCTAGGTTTATAATAAAGCCACGGTTAGTTTGAAGAAAACCTGAAGCATGTAGCTGTTCGGCAATATTAGATATGGCTGCATTGCTAGTATAATTTCCTTTTCCATTGGTTACAATCTTACTTTTCCGGGAGAAACGGTAGCAATAAAGGATATCACGATGTTCCAGGTGGATGTGCAAGCCTTTATGGTCAATAACCAACAGCTGATTAATACTTGCTTCCGGCATATGCTGGCCCGTAAGCTGTGCAAGGTTTGGTGGCTCAATTTTAGCAGCTGAGTTTTCAACCGGGTTGCGGGTAAATGATAACAAAAGGTAACAAAGGTTTAATCCTGCCAAAAGATAGAATACATATATGAAGTCATCGCTCAGAAAGCCTATCGTCAGGATATTCTCTCCAAATAATCCAAAGTAAACAGCAAAACAAAGAAAGTCTACTATTAGGGATAGCGTAATGCCACTTATCACCTGGATGGCAGCCCGGATGTATTTAAGCCGGTTTCCTTGATAATAATCATCCAGCTTTACCCACATGAACTGGATCAGTTCTAAGATTAATAAGGCAACTATAAAGCTTACTAACAATGCCGTATAGAAGCGGAAAGATACAAGAGCGGTTTTCATCTCGGCCAGCCTGCCATAGAGCACAATGTAAAGCGCCCCGGCCACAGCAATGAGGACGCGCATTTTTCTATGCAGATACCTTGTTGTTGCCATTGTATAAATTTTAATTTAACCCTCTATAGGTTGGCAATACTGTCGTAAGTATTTTCAGTAACCGATACGCTATATTCAACTGCAATATAAATCCCAATATTTTTTGTACACTAATTAGCATACAAAATCAGTTGAATTTGCTGTATTGTCGATAAATGGATTAGCTTATTTCAGAGAGGGAAAGTAAGACTTTGGAAAAGACATTTTGCTGATACTTTTACCTGTTTTTTCTTAACAGGTAGATTTACATAAAATGAGCCGCCATTATTGTGACGGCTCAATGAGATTACTTTACACTTCCCAAGGTTCGGAGCTTCTCATTCAGGTCCACCAGGCCTGCTTTTTGCAGGGTTTCGTCCGCTACCGCCTTTAGCTCTTGTAAATCAGAATCCGGTACGTTTGCCAAGATGCCATCGCTATCTCCTCCCTTGTCGGCGAGCCCACGTTCAATAATACCGTTAAGCAGTAATACATTCTTACGGGAGATTTTTAGATCAATCTTTACCACCTCATTCATGCCAGGGATACTCATTATGGTATCAAATACCTGTGCCGCCACATTTGTTGTTGCCATTTTCACACGTTTTTAGTTAAACAATCTTTACAACAAAAGTAGCCGCTGTACCAATACACATCCTGGTCGAAATTCGACTACGATGGGTAAAATCCATACCACCGATTTACTTTTGCTTTAATAAACTGAATGTGAAAGAGTAAATGTGCGGTTATGGAATTCAGGGAAAAGAGGCTTACAATTGCGCAGGCCAAAGAAATGGACATAGTAAATTGCCTGTCCGGGATGGGTATTGAACCGGCAAAAATTCACAATAATGACTACTGGTACCACTCACCTTTAAGAGGTGAGAAAACGCCTTCCTTTAAGGTCAACCTGAGGCTTAACCGCTGGTACGACCACGGCATCGGCAAGGGCGGTAACCTCGTGGATTTTGCTGTACTCTTTTGGGAGTGCAACGTGTCGGAAGCGCTCCAAAAATTAGGTGGTAATCTTTCCCTTCAACAGCAACCTGAGCGGGCCTTTAAAATCGCTTCGGAAATGGCAACGCAGATAAAAATTTTAGGAGAGTTTTTCCTCTCTTCAACAGCCTTACTTAGTTACCTGGAAGTGCGCTGTATCAACGCAGAAATTGCCAATAGATTTTGCCGGGAAGTCCGCTACGAACTAGCGGGCAAAACATGGTACGGCATCGGCTTTAAAAACGACCTTGGTGGTTATGAAATCCGCAATGCTTTTCAAAAACTCAGCAGCTCCCCCAAAGGTATTACCTGCATCAAAAATGGAAGTAATTCTGTAGTAGTTTTTGAGGGCTTTTTCGACTTCCTTTCCTTCATGGTAATTACCGGCGAAGGGCGCTTTAAAGAAAATGATTTTATCATCCTGAATTCACTGGCTTTGCTTGAAAGCACACATGCCATTTTAGACACCTATAAAAACGTCCGGTTATTCCTTGATAACGATGCTGCCGGTAAGGCAGCTACACAGCTTACCCTTTCCTGGGGCAACCACTACTATGATGAAAGCAAACTATATGAAGGTTATACCGACCTTAATGAATGGTTGGTGAATGCCCCTAAACATTCCAGAGCTGCAATTTTAGCATACAACTTTATTAAAGAAAAACCTCCAAACCTTCCGAAAAGCTGAAATGGGCTAACGTTAGCTTTAACTATTAAAAGCAGCTTTTAAGCTTTCCTGAAAGCTAAGGGAGTTTGTCCGTTCCAGCAAACGGCAAGATGAACCGGTGTCATACACCGGATATCTTGCCGCCCTGTCCTCGGAACTCGGGGGCGGGGTTTGATGAAATGATAAAATGAGTTTGAAACGTGAGTAATAATGATGTGATGGAAAATGAAGATTCAAACAGGACAAAGCGTATCATCTTCCGGGTAAGCCCCGAAGAATACAAAAAAATTGAGCGGAAAAGCAGGGCCTCCACTTGTGCGAGCTTAAGCGACTACCTCAGGTATTGCGTGTTTGACAAGCCTGTGGTTACCGTGTACCGTAATGGCTCGAAGGACGATTATTTGGCGGAGATGGGCAGGTTGCGGCAGGAACTCAACGCTATTGGCAACAACTTTAACCAGGCGGTAAAGCGCCTGCACACCCTGCACCAGCTCCCGGAATTCAGGAATTGGCTCATGGCTTTTGAGGTGGAAAAGCGCACCCTTTACAATAAGATAGACAGCATAAAAGAGCATCTCCAAAAACTATCCGAATCATGGTTGCAGTAGTGAAAACGGGCCGCTCGATACACCGCGTTTTCAACTATAATGAGAATAAGGTAAAGGAAGGCAAAGCGGAGATAATCGGCGCGGGAAACTATCCCTTTGACCCTGAAAAAACAACGGTGAACATGCGTTTGAACAGGCTCATCAGGCAGATGGAACTGCGGCCGGATGTGGCGGTAAACAGCGTCCATATTTCACTCAATTTCGACCCATCCGAGAGTGAATTACCGAAAGAAAAACTTATGCGTATCGCAGAGTCTTATATGGAAAAACTGGGCTTTGGCAACCAGCCTTTTTTGGCCTACCAGCACCACGATGCCGGGCACCCGCACCTGCACCTGGTTACTACCAATATAACAGCGGAGAGTAAGCGCATCAGCCTGCACCATATCGGCATACATAAATCAGAACCGGCCCGTAAGGAAGTAGAAAAAACATTTGGCCTTGTGGCTGCCGAAGGACAAAAGAACAGCATGGCAACCGGGCTTCAGCCGATACCGTTGGGAAAGGTTAATTACGGGCGCACCGAATCGAAAAAAGCGCTACAGGTAGTTTTGGAAAATATTGTACCGGACTATAAATATACCAGCCTTGCGGAACTGAATGCCGTGTTGCGCCAGTACAACGTACAGGCCGACCGTGGCACAGAGGGATCAAGGATATATAAAACCGGTGGGTTGGCCTACCACATCCTGGATGCGCATGGAAAACCCATCGGCGTACCGATCAAGGCCAGCGCGTTCTACAACAAGCCGACCCTGAAAAATTTGGAATCAAAGTTTACCGGCAATGATGTAAAACGGATGCCCCATAAAAGCAGGGTAAAGAACGCCGTAGACATGGCCCTTGTGGGCGCTAAAATAAGCTTACAGGATTTGGTAAAAGCACTGGAAAAGCAGGGTATCCATGTGGCCTTACGGCAAAATGACAGCGGCCTTATCTATGGTATCACCTATGTGGACCATACGACCAAATGCGTCTTTAACGGCAGTGCGCTTGGAAAGCAGTACAGCGCCAAAGCCATCCAGGAACGCTGTACAGTTGCTGTAAAAACGGGGCAGCATCTGGCGGGCCATGCAGCACCGGTTAGAAAGGGGTTACAGCCACCTCCGTTTACTACAGCGGCAGAAACCAAAAGCACTTCCCATGTGCAGGATGCAGCTAATATCCTTGATACCCTGATGCAACCGGAGCAGGCATCGGATTACATGCCACGAGAGCTTAAAGGCAGGAAGAAAAAAAGAAAAAATAAACGCAATAACAACAACTTATAAAATTAGAAGCTATGGCCATGCAAACCGGGGAAAACGAACAGGCGCTTAGGAAAATACTGGATATGACGCGCCTGATAAGTATTGTGATCTTAGTGATCCACTGCTATTATTTTTGTTACGCTGCATTCCACCTATGGGGGCTTAGCAGTACTTTTACTGACCGGCTTTTAGGCAATGTCTATAATACGGGTATGCTTTCGAATTTCTTTAAATCAAAACTGATTGCTTTAGGCTTTTTAGGCATCTCCCTATTGGGTGCCAAAGGCCGCAAAGACGAAAAGCTGAGCCATAAAACGGCATCCGCGTATGCCATTACCGGCCTGCTCTTATACTTTGCCAGCTACCTGGCGCTAAAGCTGTCCCTTGAGGTAAGCTACCTCGCCCTGATTTACATGGGCATTACCGGGATTGGTTACCTGCTGGTGCTGACCGGTGGCACGCTGCTTTCCCGCATAATCAAAAACAGGCTGAATAATAAGGATATTTTCAACAAGGAAAACGAGACCTTTCCACAGGAAGAACGCCTGCTGGAAAACGAGTATTCCATCAACCTCCCGGCGCGCTACTATTTAAAGGATAAGGTGCGTAAAAGCTGGATCAATATTATTAACCCGTTCCGTGCGGTCATGGTATTGGGGACTCCCGGTTCCGGCAAGTCGTATTTTGTTATACGCCATATTATTACACAGCACATCCGCAAAGGCTTTACTATGTTCGTATATGATTTTAAATTCGATGACCTCTCTAAAATCGCCTATAACACCTGGCTGAATAATAAGGACAAGTACAAAAAGGCACCGGCTTTTTATGTCATAAATTTTGATGACCTCTCGCGTACCCACCGCTGCAACCCTTTGGAGCCGTCGGCGATGACCGATATTACCGATGCGGCAGAATCAGCGCGCACTATATTGATGGGCCTTAACCGCGAGTGGATCAAGAAACAAGGCGACTTTTTCGTCGAATCGCCCATTAACTTTTTGACCGCAGTAATATGGTACCTGAAAAAATATAAGGACGGTGAATTTTGCACGCTGCCACATGTTATTGAGCTGATGCAGGCAGACTACGATAGCCTCTTTACCTTACTTCGCACGGAGAAAGAAATTGAAGTACTCATCAACCCTTTTGTCAATGCCTACCTTTCAGATGTCATGGAGCAATTGGAGGGTCAAATAGCCTCCGCAAAGGTAGCAATGGCAAGGCTTTCATCGCCGCAACTCTATTACGTACTTTCCGGCAATGACTTTACATTGGACATCAATAACCCCGATGAACCCAAGATTGTTTGTATGGGCAACAACCCGCAGAAGATACAGATATATGGTGCTGTATTATCCTTATATGTTACGCGCCTTGTAAAGCAGGTAAACAAAAAAGGAAAGCTAAAAAGCAGCCTCATATTTGATGAGTTCCCTACCATCTACCTGAACAATATGGACAGCCTCATTGCTACTGCAAGGAGCAACAAGGTTTCTACCTGTCTGGGTATCCAGGATTTCAGCCAGCTCCGCAAGGATTATGGGCGCGAGCAGGCCGATGTGATTATGAACATTACCGGCAACATTGTTGCCGGGCAGGTAACCGGCGATACCGCCAAGCAATTATCAGAACGTTTCGGCAAGATCATGCAGGACAGGGAAAGCCTTTCCATTAACAGCGGGGATACCTCCATCAGCCGCTCGAAGCAGTTGGAATCTGCCATACCGCCGTCCAAAATATCGGCCCTCAGTTCGGGTGAGTTTGTGGGTATGGTGGCCGATGACCCCGACAATAAAATCGAATTGAAAGCTTTCCATTGCGAAATACAGAACGACCATGAAGCCCTGAAAAAGGAGCAGGAAGACTATACCGATATTGAAACTATCCGGAAAATAGATAACACAATGGTACAACGAAATTACCTGCAAATAAAACAGGATATTGACGACATTACCCGTTTTGAACTGGAACGTTTACTCAATGATCCGGGCAAGGCACACTTGGTGATTAAGAAATGTAAATAAAAATACGATTATCTACTCTATGATAGTTAGGTAAGGCAGTTGGTCGGCGTACCAAAGCGACAATTCTTTTTCAGTCAACGGTACTAAGGATAGTATTGCATAAGCCTTATCAATAGTACCATCATCGTTGACTTTAAGTTTGCCATTCTTTATAGGCAGTTTTTTCAACTTCATTTTTACCAGGTCATTAGGAACGATGCGCCTGGGGAAAAGTTCAGCGTATGATTTTAAATTGAAAAAATTAGCTATTTTATTTAAAGCCCTTACATTGTATTTGTACCGGATTTTCATATTTTCTACTTTACTAACATAGCTTTCCGGAAACTCCAGTTCCTGTGCAAGTTTTAGCTGTGATAAATATGGGGTATGCCTGATCCTTAACTCCCTGACCCGTTCTATCAGGTAGTAGTCAAGTTCCAAGATGATAATTTCAATTACTTCTTCTTCCATATATTAAAAAAGAAGAAAGGAAATTCTTTTAAAAGGAAAAATCACTACATCATTAGGTAGTGATTTTAATTGAATTCGATGATTTTATTTTTATAATTATTAACAACGCTACCTAACGCTGCGGTATAATAAATTGGCGAACTTAAATAATTCTCAGTGAAATAAGTTAAAAACAAAAAATCACAAGTTATTTGTGGATTGTCATTGCGTAAATATGAATTTTATCCGGTTTTTGGAACAATCGGTTTTTGTTCATAACTCCATGTAAAATACCCACTAATGGGTATTTTTATTTTAAGCAGGTGGCATATCTTTCGCCAAAGAATCAAGCCCTTATTTACAGCCTTTAAAATAGGTAGCCACCCCCAGTGGCGAGGCTGTACAGGAGCGCTTAAAAAACCAACTTTTATGAAGATACCATTACTCAAGGCAACCGCTTTGGCCATGCTGTGCGGTGGGAATATGTATGCCCAGGACATCCTTTGGGAACGCTCCTACGGCGGCAAGCAAGCTGAATATTTATTGGATGCACAACCAACTGCCGACTATGGCTTTATCCTTGCTGGGGCTTCGCTATCGGTTAAGGGCGGCAACAAGGAAGAAGGCAATGTAGGCGACCTTGATTACTGGGTATGGAAAATGAATGAGAAGGGCGAAGCCGAATGGCAGAAGAACCTTGGCGGTTCAGGGCCTGACTTCCTATACAGCATCCGCAATACCAATGATGGCGGCTTTATCCTCGCCGGTACATCAGAATCCAATAAAGGCTTTAATAAAATTGATGCCGCATTAGGCAAAGAAGATATCTGGATTGTAAAGCTTAATGCCAAAGGTGGCGAAGAATGGCAAAAGACTATAGGCGGCCCCGGCCAGGATTTGGTTAAGTCCATTAGTCAGACTACCGATGGAGGCTACATAATAGGAGGCTCTTCAGCATCTCCCCAAAGCCTTAAGGTAATGAAAGGCCAGGACGACCCTTACGGAAAATCAGAAGCTTGCCGTGGCGGTTTGGATTACTGGGTAATAAAGCTCGATAACAAAGGCAAAGTAGCATGGCAGCGCACCATAGGCGGACAGTATAACGATGTGCTGGAAAGCATCGTACAAACCCAGGACGGCGGATATATCATGGGTGGGTACTCCAACTCTCCAGCGTCGATTGACAAATCTTTGGATAACTACGGTGCCGGAGATTACTGGGTAGTAAAGGTAGATAAAAATGGCGCTACCGAATGGGAAAAGATGTACGGCGGTGAAGAAGACGACCATTTGTACTGCATTGCCCAGTCAAAAGATGGAAACTACCTACTCGGGGGCAGCTCAGCCTCAGCCACCTCAGGCAACAAATCAAAAACCAATAAAAAAGGCGCTGACTTTTGGGTACTTAAACTTGATAAAAAAGGCAGTATCCTTTGGCAGGAAACCTACAACACCGGCAATGTGGATGTGCTTACTTCATTAGTAGAAAACAATGACGGCACGTTACTGATAGGCGGTTATGCCCAAAGCGAGGTTATCGGACAGGGCAACAAAAAAGACAAAAAAGACATTAACGACTATATCGCCATAAAGATATCTGCTGAAGGCGAAGAACTATGGAAACAGGCTATTGGCAGCAACGGCGAAGACCTGCTTAAGAAACTGGTGGAAACTCGCGATGGTGGCTACATACTTGCAGGCACCAGCAAAGGTGCGATATCCCGCGACAAGAACAGCGCCAAGGGCAGCAACGACTTTTGGGTAGTAAAGCTAAAAGACAACCACAAAAAGAAAAAAGAAGAAAAGCGCACACTGCTTGAAGCCATACCCAACCCTGCCGGTGAGTTTACCAACATTATTGTGGGCTTCGATTTTACAAGCGGCACAGCCACCCTTTTTGACCTCTCGGGCAGGATGCTGCAAAGTTTTGAGGTAAACAGCCGTACCATTCCGCTTGATGTGAGTGCGTACCCTGAAGGCATCTACATCGTGGAGGTGAAAACCGACAAGGGCACGGACTCGGTGAAAGTAATGAGGAATAGAAATTAACCATACCAACCAACAGATGAAAAAAATAATAGCAGCACTTGCAATCTTGCTTACGCATTTTTTATATGCACAGAATGCCATTTCAACCAATATGCCAAAAGTTATCCCCGCGTCACCTACTGCACAAACGTTTATGCGCTATGGGGAAATCCCGGTAGACTACAGTACGGGGGTGCCTAATATTTCCATCCCACTTTATACCCTGGAAGGCAGAAAATTAAGCGTACCGATTTCGATTTCTTACCATGCCTCGGGTATCAAGGTTAACGATGTAGCATCCGAAGTCGGCTTGGGTTGGGCGTTGAATGCAGGCGGAATTGTTACCAGGTCCGTTAATGACATAAGAGATGAAAGAAGGACAGGTATTAGGAGCTATGCCACTGCGGAAGAACTATTTTATGACTTATACAATGCGGAGGACTGGAGCTATTCATGTGTCTGCTTTGAAAATTTAGAAAATTTTGAAATTTATTTTAATAATAGCAACAATTATGAGGACTTAATGAGCGACCGTTACTTTTATAAGTTGCCAAATGGTACCTCAGGCATATTTACATACGACTACCCTAATGAGGCAAACATCGTAACCTTACCATACCGCCCCTACAAGATTGAAAAGTTTGTAAGCGGGGTGTACCCCACGAAGAAACTCGACAGCTTCAAAATTACTGATGATAACGGAACGGTATACACATTTGAATATTATTTAGCAGCATCAGCTACTGACCGTTCCGAATGGCTTTTAAAACAGATGGCATCAGCCGATGGTACGGATGTAATTACTTTTAATTATACCAGCCAGCCAGCCAATTACACAGTACCCAGTGAATACAGTACATGGATGAGTGCTAAAACTTACGACGGCAATTTCCCTTGTAATGGGGATATACTGACTGTAACATCATCCGGGGCGGGAATGACCCCGAATTTCGGTACGCCGGTTTTGGCGTCCATTACAAGCGCTACCGCAACTGTAACTTTTACGTATGCCAGCCGCGAAGATTTTACAGGATTGAAGCGGATATCTAAAATCACAGTAACCCCCGTTAGTTCCTCCACACCGCTAAAAGTAATTGACTTTGATGAATTCTACTTTGGCACGACCGCTGCAAACAAAAGGCTCGGGCTGGAAAAAATAATTGTAAGCGCGCCGGGTGTTACCCAAAACCAACAATACAGCTTTACTTACGAGAGCCTGGCCTTGCCTGACTATCATTATAAAAATCCTCTTGCCGGCTTTAGTGAGGATTTATGGGGTTATTATAATGGAATTGCTTCAAACGGACTTGTACCAAAAGATTTCATAACTGATGCCCTCGACAAGCAGTATTTTGGTGCAAACCGCGACGCGGATTCCGGCACTTATTCACGGGCATGTATGCTTAAAGCAATAAAATACCCTACCGGGGGCAGGACCGAATACGTTTTTGAGCGGGCTTACCACACCCATTTATATCCCTACAGGGTGATGGGTAACCCTAGCGCTAATATTGGCGGCTATGTTGGCGGCTTCAGGGTAGGGAGCATTACAAATTATACGGATGGTAATCAAATCGCCAACGTAAAGACATATCAATATGGGACACCGGAAGTGCGAGCCGTAGATGAGGAATACTTTAAGTATATGCTCCGTTGCCAGGAGCGTGTGACTGAGTTAGGTAGCGAAGATTGGTGCGACCAAGTATACAACAGGTACATTGTATCGTCAAGCCCTTTCCTGCCGATGGATATAGCCCCCGGCCTTACCCTGATGTATACCGAAGTAACGGAGTTTGATGGCACCCCTTCCTCAAATGCGGGTAAAACAGTATATATTTATGAAAATCCGTTAATTCAACTTCCGGCCGACGGAATAAGGTATTACCACCCAAATTTTGAAGACAAAGGGAATTATACACCTAAAATGCATTTGAAAACGGTATATAGAAAAAACGGGGCAGGCTATCAGGAAGTGTACAAAGAGGAATACAACTACTCAGATCAGTTTGCGACTGAATATAATACCGGGATGAAAGTAACGCGCACAGTTGACTTTAAAAGGACACCGATACCATATACCCCTTTAACTCAATATGACTATATTTATTCTATTATAGTGAAACCTTCCAAGGCAATCCAGCAGGCCTCTTTATTATCAAATACCGTGACGTTTACATTCGACCCTGCCGATCCCTCAAACCCGGTAATTACTTCTACCGACTACACCTATTACCAGCAAAACCTTGGCGTGAACCAAAAAACAACGACCTCAAGCGGTGGAGACGTATTATTGACATCTTATAAATACCCCCATAATTTCCCGTCTACGGTACCTTATGCAACTATGATTACAAAAAACAGGTTAAATACCGTTTTAGAGGAAAGTACCTACCGAGCCGGTAGCCTGCTTTCAACAACGAAAGCCACATATAGAAATTGGGGCAGCAATATCATTGAGCCTGAATTTATCCAGCAGCAAAAAGGGAGCGCCGGTACGTTGGAAGACAGAATAAATTTCCTGGCTTATGATGCCTTTGGAAACCCTACATCAATTAAAAAGGCAGGTGGTACACCTATCTGCTATATATACAGTTATAATAACAGGTATCCTGTAGCTGAAATAACAAATGCCGAATACAGCACGGTTCTAAGCGTGTTGGGGGGCGCGAGTGCGATAAACAGTTTTAGCAGTTCTTACCCTTCTGAGACCGTACTTAATAACACGCTAAATCCATTACGCACCTCATCCCTTTTGGCTAATGCAATGGTTTCCACCTATTCTTTCAAGCCATTATTCGGGGTAAGTACTGTTACCGACCCTAAAGGGGATAAGTTTACATACACTTACGACAATTCAGGCCGCTTAATATTAGTCAAGGATAAGGACGGCAACTACATTTCAGAGAATTATTATAATTACAAGCCTCAATAACCAGCCTGACCATGAAGAACTTATTATATATTTTCCTACTCCTGCCAATAATGGCAGCAGGGCAAACAACGACACAGAATTACATTAAGACCCTAACTTATAAAGACCCTGCTACATCCAGCAATGAAGCAGCCGCAAATGTAAGTGTTGTTTATTATGACGGGCTTGGCAGGCCAATACAGCAGGTATCAGGCAAGATGAGTGCTACCGGCACTGATATTATTACCCATATAGAATATGATAGCTTTGGCAGGCAATCAAAAGACTACCTGCCGTTTGCAGCTACTAGCACTAATTTGGCTTTTGATGGCGCAGCCCTAACGACTACAAATACGTATTATAATAATACCGCTAATGTTGATCAAATAACCGGCAACCCCTACTCACAAAAATTCTTTGAGCCGTCGCCCTTAAATCGTGTGCTGAAACAGGCTGCCCCGGGTAATGCATGGATAGGTAACGCGGATGTTTATAATAATAACGACCATACTGTAAAAGTTGCGTATCAGACAAATACATCTGATGGCAGTGTTAATGATGTGAAAAAGTTGAGTGTTACGGCGGCACTGGATGGTAACAATATCTTTGGTACTCTTACATTTAACAGTGCGGCAGCATATCCCGCCGGGCAGTTGTATAAAACCGTTACTAAGAATGAAAACTGGATTTCAGGCACTGCCAACACCACCGAAGAATATAAAAACAAGGAAGGCCAGGTTGTATTAAAAAGGAATTACAACGGTTCAGCCTACGATACCTATTACGTATATGACCAGTTTGGAAACCTAACCTATGTGCTCCCGCCATTAGCAAACGGCACAACAACGTATTTAAATACCCTAGGGTATCAATATAAATATGATAAACGGAACAGGCTGGCTGAGAAAAAGCTGCCCGGCAAGCAATGGGAATTTATAGTGTACGACCCTTTAGACAGGCCTGTCCGTACCGGACCCTCCCTGACACCTTTTGGCGGTTACATGACTTCACCTAATACGGATGTGGGCTGGATGATGACAATCTATGACGGGTTAGGAAGGCCCGCCATAACAGGGTGGTATCAAAGTACGGTTTCAGCCGGTACAAGGGCATCGGTACAGGCAACAATAACTACTGTACTAATGGCAGTTCGGGGAAGTGGGACAATGGACGGCGTAGCTGTAGGCTATAACAACCTTTCGCTGCCCCCAGGGTTCAGGCTGCTTACAGTAAATTATTACGATGATTATACTTGGCCAGGTGCTCCCACAAATTTTGACCCTATCGAAGGCCAGAATATCCGTACCCAGGTTAAGGGGATGCCCACGGGTTCATGGGTGCGGGTTATGGATGCCTCGAATGTAAAATCTGAGGTAAGCTACACCTTATATGATAACCGAAGCCGTGCAGTAAGCACAAGGACAGCAAATTACCTGGGTGGTTATACCCAGGTAGATACAAAGCTTGATTTTGACGGCTCGCCACTTAAAACAACAACTTTTCACAAGCGTTTGACGGGCAGCACCCCCGATGTTAAGGTTGAAGAGAATTTTACCTATACCGCCCAGGACAGGCTGCTTAGCCATACCCACAGGATAAACAACTTAGCGACCCAAACCCTTTCCAGCAATACATACAATAAATTGGGGCAGCTCACCAATAAAGCCGTCGGCAGCTACACATCCGGGTTCAATACTATACCAATGCAAACGATTGATTATAAATACAATATCCGGGGCTGGCTTACTGATATAAATGACCCCCTTAATTCCTTATTTGGTTTGGGCTCTAAACTTTTTGGTTTCCACATTACTTACAATAACCCTACCGATGTTACTGGTGGTGTAGAGGTAGTACCAGGGCTTTATAACGGTAACATTAGTGAAACTTTTTGGCGTACCAAAGGCGATAACGTGTTGAGGAAATACAGCTATAGGTATGATAACCTCAACAGGCTTACTAACGCTTATTACCAAAAACCAAATGCAACTTCCAAATATACCCGAAGCTACAACGAGAATATACGATATGATGCTAACGGTAATATCACGGGTATATCACGAAACGGTGCGGTTGATGACCTCAATACACCGGTACAGATTGACCTTTTAACCTATACTTATCCTGTAGGCAGCAACCAGCTCACAAAAGTATATGATGAAAGTAACAGCCCACAAGGCTTTAGAGATATTGACATTTCTCTTGATGATTACACCTATGATACAAACGGTAATATGCTGACAGACCTTAACAAAGGTATCACGACTACAAATCCAATAAAATACAACCACCTGAACCTGCCGGTGGAGATAAATTTTGGCGGTGGTAACAAAATTGTATACCTTTATGATGCCGCCGGAAGGAAGCTGAAGAAGACCGTAACCGAGGTGATATCCGGAACTACAACAACGATATATGTAGATTATCTTAGTGGAGGCTTCCAGTACAAAGGCGGTGTGTTGCAGTTTTTCCCAACTGCTGAAGGTTATGTAGATAATACAGTTGTAAGCGGTGTTAATAATTACAACTATGTTTACCAGTATAAAGATCACCTGGGCAATGTAAGGCTAAATTACGGCGTTCAAACAGCAAAAGGCGTTACATCTGTTGTTATTAAAGAGGAGAACCATTATTACCCTTTTGGCCTTAAACACCTCAACTATAACATGGATTACCTGGAATACGAGGAAATAGAAGGTGAGATTGTCCTGTACCCACCGCTGAACAATAGCAAGCTGGTAAACAACTATAAGTATCAAGGACAGGAACGCCAAGACGAACTAGGGTTAGGCTGGGATAGCTTTAAATATAGGAACTACGATTATGCTCTTGGCAGGTTCATGAGTATAGACCCATTAGCTGAAAAGTATGCTTATGAAACCCCTTATCAATTTTCATCAAACCAACCAGTTCATGCAAATGAAATTGAAGGGCTTGAAAGCAGGAGTGACTTAAATTTAACGGAAAAGCCTAGTATCACGAACGATGTAATAGCAAGAACAGTGATAAAACCGGCTCCACTTGCCACAGATAAACCTAAGCCAGTACCGACTATCACTAAACCAGCGACAATTTCGCAAGGGTTTACGCCTGCACAGTTAAGGCAAAACGAGGCCAAGGCCGCAGAATTAGCTAAAGTTAAAGATGCGGTTCAAAACCATGATAATTTAGGTAATGCTCAAACAGCTACCAAATATGTAGCAAAGCCAGCATTTTTTGCTATCAGTTTTTATGGGATGGGAGGAGCAGCGGCAGCGGCTGAGACTGTAGAAGGAACTGTTGTAATTGGCGAAGGAATGTCGGGAGTACATCAAGTCGCAAATACATTACGAACTGCTGGCTTTGAGGGCGTAGAAACATTCGAAGCATCAGAAACCGCATTGAGCCAATGGAACTCTTTAATTAGCAACGGTACAAGAGTCAGTGATGAAGTTGCTAAAGGAACAACGTTATTTCAAGAGAATCAGGTATGGATTCAAGGTGTTAAAAATAGTGGAAAAGCTGTTATCGATATCGGTAATGACGGCAGGGCGGTTGAAAGTACTTTTTATCAAATGGAAAAAGCAGTTATGTATGGACCTAAATAAAATAACCGAAGAAACAAGACCAAGGGTCTTATCCTTCTTAAATGCAGTGAAAACACATTTTTCATTTTTAACAGACTTAGGTTATAAAGATATCGAAGAACGTATAGCTACTGAATACGTTGTCAAAAATATTGTAGAAATAAGATACAAGAATATTTCCTTGAATCAAACCATTAATATTCATTATGAGCCTAACGACATCAATAATAAATCTGTTGATTTGGTAAACTTATTTATCTTAAAAGGGGATTTCATGGACAAGAAATTGAATTTCGCACTATACCTTAATAAATATTACCCTGAAATTGAGACCAAACATTTAAGTTATCCAAAAGCAAACGAAATACAAACTTTTGACGAGGCAATGCAAATTACTTCTGCAGGTTATTCTTATTTAGTAAAAGATGTAGGTCTAAGTCTGGTAAAAGGTTTAGAGTGGGAAGATGGTTTGATATATACTTGGTCATCTGCTGCGAAATCTCTGTATAGTGAACAAAAACGGATCTTAGGGGAAGATACGGAGGGAAATGGTAATGTGTCGAATTAGCAGTTGACAGAACGTATAAAACAAGTTATATGGATTTATATTATATAGTAGAAAGTATATCTACTTTCACTCTATTACTAATAGCCCAATTGTACCTTAATTATGTTAAAAATAAAAGTCAAAATACAAAGCTATAAGGATACCGGCAGGACGCTCCCGTTGAAGTCAGGTTACAGACCATTGTTTAATTTTGATGCACAGTCAAAAAAATCAGGTCTGATAACATTTATTGGAAAAGAATCCCTTGATATTGGAGAAAGCGGACAGGCTTATGTCGTTTTTTTAGACAATAACTTTCTTGGAAACAATTTACTGCTCGGCAAAAAAATAACTTTTGATGAGGGAACTCAAGCAATAGGTGATATTGTGATATCTGAAATTTACGAGTAACATTTATATTTAGAAAAGATACTTATAATGTTTAAATGTCATTGAATTTAATAGCTAATTAACTTTTGACATCCCTTCGGCCGCGCTTTCCGCTGCAATCTTTTCTTACCGGAAAAGGATATCCGCTGCAATCGCTGATGCGATATTGCCTTTACACTGAAATTTAACACACTACATTTTTTATGATCCGGCACCTGCCGGATTTTTTTTGCATCTGCTGAAAGGTTTACTAAAGGAATTTTTGGCTTGTAGTTTTTCAAGGCGAAACGGCTAAAAAGGCAGCTAAGTTATGGCAAGACCAGCCTCCCTGAAACCAAAAGACTACGGCATAAACGGTTTCCTCCCCTAAAGGGTCCCCTCCAATTATTCCGTTTCCTTTTGGTTTCCGGCTGCCCCCGCCTAATTAGCTGGCTTTCTTTTTTTCCGTTTTTTCTTTTGAAAAACATGTGTTTTGAGGGAGGCAGACGGCTTAAAAAGGAAATTGAAGCATTAGTAAACACTTAAAATTTTTAGTCATGGAAATCACAGGACGTGTAACAGCAGATGCCGTAGTAAACAAGGTTCAGTCTACAGGCAGCGAGGTGGTCAATTTCTCAATCGCCATCAACGACCGCTACAAACCAAAGGGTAGCGATGAAGTAAAGGAAATAACAACCTACATCAATTGTGCCTACTGGCTCAGTACCAAAACAGCCGCTTGGGTTAAAAAAGGTGCTATTGTGCAGGTAGCAGGGCGTATCGGGATGAACGTGTACAATAACTCGGACGGTAATGCAGTGGGCAGCCTCACCTTTCACGTGGACAACCTCAAAATACTGGCTTTCGCCAAAAAACAGGATGAAGTACCCGCAGCGGCAAAAGCTGGCGTGGTGCAGCAATCAGGGCAAGCGGCGCAGGACAACGACGACCTGCCATTCTAAACTGCTAATCATTCAATCTTTTAATTCTTAAATCAAAATATCATGGGACACAATCTTAATTTCAACGAGCATACAGGTAAATACAGCTTTTTTAGCGTACAGCAAAAAGCATGGCACGGCTTAGGGCAAATCGTAACCGATTACCCGACAAGCGAAGAGGCAATTAAACATGCAGGGCTTGATTATGAGGTAATCAAATCGCCGCTCTTTACCCAAAGCAGGGCAATGACCGTAGGGAACGCAGGGGAACTTATAGAGGGTACTGACACTCCCGTTCCAAACTATTTCGCCAACATACGCACCGATAGCAATGCTGTACTCGGCGTGGTGGGCAAAGACTACCACATTGTACAAAACAAAGATGCCTTTGCCTTTTTTGATGCCATAGTAGGCGGTGGCGAGGGCATCCTGTACGAGACAGCAGGGGCTTTAGGCAATGGGGAGCGCATTTTCATAACAGCCAAACTGCCCGGCTATATCCGTGTGGGTAAGGGCGAGGACGTAACCGAAAAATACATTTTCCTGACCACCTCCCACGATGGCTCAGGCAGCATTACCGCAGCGTTTACCCCCATCAGGGTGGTTTGCCAAAACACCGTTAATGCCGCATTGCGCAACATGAGCAATGTAGTGCGCATCAAGCATACCGCAGGGGCGAAACAACGCCTTGAGGATGCCCACAAGGTCATGGGGCTGGCGAACATCATGAGTGAGCAACTGGAGGGTATTTTTAATGAGTGGGCTACCGTTCGGATTACCGACAATGAGGTTAAAAAGCTGATACAGCTTGTCCTTTGCCCTAATAAGGAAACTTATGACCTATTGAAAAAAGGTGCGGAGGATGAACTATCCACCGTATTCAAAAATACCGTTGATGATGCCTTTGGCTATGCCATGATGAGCGATACGCAGCAGATGGACACCACACGGGGTACATTGTACGGGGCGTATAATGCAGTGACAGGTTACTACCAAAACGTGCGCAATTACAAGGACAGCGAAGCCAAGCTGCAAAGCATCGTCATGGGCGGTACGGCGCAGGGCAAGGCGCAAAAAGCCTTTGAGCTGTGCAGCAGCTTTGCTAAAGAAGGCAGCGGAATTTTACTAATGAACTGATACAGGATAACAGGGACAGGCAACCTTGCCTGTCCCATAATATACTATACGCCATGAAAACATTAAAGCAATTAACGAATGTGGAAAAAGCAGGGATATTACACAGTTGGTTCCCTGACGAGGTACCCGCCTTTTTGGAAACCATGAAAGGTATCTGCACTGCGATTACCGAGAACGAAGAAGAAAACCGACAAAAATGGCAGGACGGTCTTTTCGGGTTTGACTTTTGGAAACAGCTTGCAGCACAGGCAAAAAAAGCCATAGCCCAATACGGAAGTAAAATGCCCAAAAACAGGCGGCTGTTTACCGACCAGTTATTTGACGGCTACCAAGCCATATTCAGTGTGCATTGCCTAACGGAATACGCCAAGACACGCCAACTCGAAAACCGTAAATTTTTCCTTGCTGTGGAACTGCTCTTTTAACCCATTAAATAAATTATCATGGAAACACTAACAGCCTTTATAACAGCACACCCTAAAGCCCTTATCCTTTTGGGAATAGCTATAGCAATACGCCTGTGGGTAAACAGGCGCAGGTTTTACCGCCGTGGTTGGGGCGGCTTACAGCACTATAGTAGCTACGGCAAAGCACTTTTTACTACCGTTTTTGAACGGGTTTTAATGATACTGGCAACACTACTGATACTAGCTGCCATCCTTTTATTTCTTACAGGACACTAACAAAAATGATTATGGAAACGAACTTTTTTAAATCCATTGCAGCCCTACAGGTAGAGGGCGGATGGTCAATTAATATTACCAATGAAAATGCGGATACGTGGATTGTATCGGTACTGTTCTATAACGACAAAGTTGGCGATGATGCCCGAAAAAAAGTGCCGCCAATACTCTTAAGAGGTACAACCGCAGACCTTGACGGGGGCTTTTTTGAAGCCATAACCCAACCCGTGCAGCAGACCGCAGCCCTGTTTACCAACATGGAAGCCTACCTTAAAGGGCAGGAAAAAGCAAAACTTGCCTCGAAAATGGAAAAGGATAAAACCGAAAAGGAAGGCAAGGAGAAAACCGACAAGCAGAAAAAATACGACGATGCCCTGAAAAAGGTGGACGAACTCGAAGCCGAGGGCAAGTTTAAGGAGGCATGGATGAAAGTACCCAATGCGCAGGACTACCCCGAAGCAGCGGAATTCCTGCAAAAACGCAAGGCTTCACTATCTGCACAGTTCGCCCCCGATTTATTTAACGAACCTAAAACCGAATAGCCATGTTAATCACCACGCAATTAGAACGGGTATTTGCCTTTAAGGACAAAGGGCAGGACATACAGCTTGCCGACCCCTCGCCAAGCTTCAGCCCCGAGGCAGTGCTGAACTTTTACGCACAGACCTACCCGATACTGACCACCGCTACCATTCAGGGGCCTGTCATTAAGGACGATGCTGTACAATTTGAGTTCATTGCCCAAATTGGCACGAAAGGATAAGGTTATGAAAACGCAAAGTAATAGTAGCGCAATAGCAACCCTTAAAACTAAAAGACAATGGGAACTGCACCAGCAATTAGGCGCATTCGCAAGCAGCCTGAACAGGCTGCACGATGCAAACGAAGTAAAGGCGAACAGGGCGCAATCCGCCCCACTCAGCCTTTTGCCAATGGTTTTTAAGGCATAGTTTTCTGCCCTTATACAAACACGGTACAGCAGCAAAGATGTGCGGAGCGGAACAGGATTTTTTCGCATCCCTCGAAAAACTGCAAAAAGAGTACCGCCTGAACCCTGTGGATGTTTCAGGCAAGCCCTATCCCTACAATGTGCTATTGGCATTGGAAAGCACAAAAACGCAATTACAAAGAACAGGCAGGGATATTTCCCTGTCCGTACAAAAATATGATAACGGACAAGTATGCCTCAGTACCACGGAAACTTTTAACCCCGGCACTACCTTGTACTACATCCCTGTGGTGCCGCTTTATAAGATGCTTCAGGATAAGCGGCAGCAAAGCACGGCGGAATTGCTGTTGTCGGTTTGTACTTACCTGTACAAAAGCGCGGGGGTTCCATATTACCGTGATGAGGGTACTGCCCTGTATTACCAGTACGAGTTTTTAAAGGACTGCGAGGAAGAAAATATAGACGAGGAAAACGAGTACAGCAATGCAGCGGAACTAGATGACGCTGAAAAGTACGGGGATATAATCCATGCTGAACTCTACCGCACGATGCACCTTAATGAGTTTCAGCAGCGGATTGACAGCTATGATCCAAAGAGCGAATACGAATTTGAATGCATTAAAACGGCGAAAGAAGCCTTTGCCCTGCTCAATGAGCAACTAAATGAATCCGTGTTCCGCCACACGAAAATAACCATCGGGGACGATGAATACGACGATGAAATTATCAGGGCGGAGCAGTACATTTCCTTTGTTGCCGAAACCGAGGGCGAAGTGTACAGCCAAATCGAACAGATGCTAAATGATGAGTTTAACGAATGCGGGAGGATGGAAATGCCGACCCTAACCAAGCACTATGATAACCAGTACATGCCCGATGGCAAAACCCTTGAATTTGAATACAGGTTGTTTGCCCTCATAGAGAATATTTGTTTCCTTTTTAATAATACGCCATGAACGATATAACCAAAACTCTCGGAACATTATTTCGCCCTGTAAAGGCACTCGTGGTATACGAGGCTAACGGCAGAGAAAAACAAACCTATGTGGAAAGCTATGATATGGACGAAAACGGCTTTCCCATTAATGCGCACCCGCTGAGCATACGGGAAAGCACTGCACTTGCCAAGGCACTGGACACTTCGGAAGAACTGCAACGGAATTTTTTAAAGCCTTCGGGCTTACTGCCTAAAAATGTGGTGTACATCAACCCCTCTCAGCAGGGCTATGCGGTATGGCATACGCCGATGCAAAGGGTAGAATTGTTCTTTGTGGACAGCCTTGATATTCCGTGCGGCATAGCTTCCATACCACCATTGTTATGGCGGGCAACTAAAAATGGGTTATGGGTATATGCGTTGGAAGATGATACCCATCTTGACTTGCAAACCCCGCTCTGCCATGCCCCGTTTTTTAATACTTCCAATGACGGCAAAGTATGTATGGGTACGGTAAAGGTTACTATTTCCCACGACTGCCTATTGGAAGAATTTATGCACCAATGGCAGCAGTATTTTTTCAACAGCTATTTCAGCCACCTGACCATGCAAAAAAGCCCTGTGAAAGGTAACGTGGTGCAGCTATGGCAAAGCCTTGTCGGCACGAAAAAGCAATTCCCTGTTACATCGCTTTTAGCAAATGGTTACACCCTAAAAAACTTATTAAAATGAAAACAGCCATGCACTTCGCAGATAATTACCTGATAAACCCAACTAACCCCGTAACGGTAAATCTTATCGGTGCGGGAGGAACAGGCAGCCAGATGCTGACCGCACTGGCACGGATGAACCACAGCCTTATCGCTTTAGGGCATACAGGCTTGCAACTGAATCTATACGACAATGATTCCGTAACCACCGCCAACCAGGGCAGGCAGCTATTTGCCGACTGCGAGGTAGGGATGCATAAATCCGTTGCGCTCATTAACCGCATCAACCGTTTTTTCGGTACGGACTGGAAAGCGGTTACCAAGCCTTTTACAAGCAATACTATAAAACAGTTGCCTGAACAAGGCATGGCGAATATTTATATTTCCTGTGTCGATACCGCCGCCGCGCGTTTTGATATTGCGGAAGCCTTAGAGTACATGGCAGTTGACGGAAGGTTGCAGCGCAACAAGCCGCTTTATTGGCTTGATTTGGGGAATGGTAAAAATACAGGGCAAGCCGTACTGGCTACAATTGGATATATCAAACAGCCAAGCTCCGAACGTTTTGAGCCTGTCGCTGAGCTGCCTTACGTGACTAAAGAATTTAAAGAACAATTAGAGCAGCAGGACGATACCAACGAGCCAAGTTGTTCCCTTGCCGAAGCCCTTGAAAAACAGGACTTGTTTATTAATTCCACCCTTGCCAATATGGCGGCATCGCTGCTATGGAAACTATTCAGGGAAGGCCTGACCGATACAAGGGGATTTTTCCTGAACCTGAAAACCTTTGGCAGTACGCCGCTCAAATGCGGCGCATGACTGCTGCCATGCCCCCTGATTGCCTAAACCGCCGATTTTCACTTGAAAATCGGCGGTTTTATTTTTGCAGCAAATGATATGCTTAGATTATATAGTTATTCTTTTCTTTTTTCTGACTTCTTTCTAGCAAGGTCAGAGATTTTCCAAAGCTGATAATTAATGATATATAGCAACTTAAACGCTTTACAAGTTTTCTCCAGTAATTCTCTCCACTCAGTGTGCGCGTGCCATCTCAGGACAAATCGCCCAATGTCCATTGAAGGAGGTTGCTGATAATTTGTTCCCTGCATTTTCTCTACCTGGTACAACATAAAATTCCTGACCATTTGAAATACAGTACTCGTTTTGTTCTCGAAATACAGACGTTCTTCGGTGCTTAAATATCCCGACCCAGTATATTCAAAAGTTCCAAGGGTTTTCAACTCCAGTAATAATCCCCAAAAATCATCCGTCATGTACCTTATATTCTCAGGATACATAATATATGCATCCATGTAAAACTCATTTCTGTCCAATCCCCAATCGAAAGTGATATTCATCTTTTCGGATTTCAGCAGCAAGTTTTGCCCCATGAAATTTATATGGCATTTAGAAGTATCCCATTGGTCTTTAAATTTCCCGAAAGAAAAAAAATTGCTGGCTATTGCCATAAGCAATCCATTTGTTTGGAAAAAAATACTTTCACTTTCATCACTATCGAAATTTCCCGGATTATATTGCAGCTCATAATGTTCATCCAATTGCTCATCCCACCGGTCAAAATTGGCGGAATTTAATTCTATGATTTTATCAAGGGACATTTTTTACTTAAAGTATTAGTTTTTAAAGCACGCAAGTTAAAAAATCCCGCAATATGCCCTTAGAATATTCTGGCGTATGTTAACCAAAATATTAAATTAGCAAAACCAAACTTTAATCACCTTCAGATTCATAACTTTCGTGTAAATATGAATTTGTTAACACCAGCCATAATGAATGAAACCGAATTTGAACAACATCTTGCCAGTGCATTAAGGCTGATACTACCTACATTCCAACCAAGCGCTATATCAAGCCAAAAATCGTTCTCAATCAAATTTGGCCACCATAACGTGCTGGTCGATGGAAAACTCAGTGGTGACCGTGCTAAAATGGGAATCTATGATATCTTGATAATTATTGGCGGAAATCCGATAATTATGTTGGAACTAAAAAGACCGCATCTAAAATTAACTGACGATGACCGCGACCAGGGAATATCTTACGCGCGTTTAACTGATCCAATTACCCCTGTTACCATTATTACCAATGGCTCTGATTTTAACGTGTACGATACGTATTCTAAGGAGCGCATTGAAAGTGAGGACATGGACAATGATTTTTTTTTGAAAAGGCTACATCAGGCTGCGATACTTTCTAAGAACGCATACAAGGACTCAATACTGACATTAATCGAAAATGACCAGCGGTTACTTTTCGATCTCCTGAATTCAATATCGGATGCAACATTCAGGCAATTAATTGGTCCTGCAGGTGATGTATCCAAACCTATCGTAGAGGGCTTCTGTGTTCCGAGGGAAATATTGGGCACCTTGGACGCGGCGGTTAAGAAGCACCAGTTTGTATACTTACCGGCGATGCCTATGCAGGAAAGACCAATCTTTTATACCAGTTTTACCAGCATTCCGTAAAGAACCAGGAGGCTGTTTTGTATATAAACTGTATCGATTTTCATTATTCGATTTTCAGAAAACTGACAAATAATATCCATAGCCTGCTGCGTTTCCCAATTGATGAAATAAAACTCAAGGAGTGGTTACTCCTTCATTTTGATACGGATACCGAAAAGAAAATCACAATCATCTTCGATCACGTCCGCTACAACATTGACCCGGTAATGATGGCCGATATTTCCGAGTTATTGGATCTTTTCAAAATGGACGGCAACAGAATTATCATTTGTGCTGACCAATCCAATTACCAGTTGCTTAGAAGAAATAGCGACCGCGTACTTAACACGATCATCGGGAATGATTTTTTCGAAGTCGAACTGGGCCAGTTTTCTACCAGTGAGTTTTATGCTGCCAATGAACTTATGTACGATAAGTACTTCCTGACCTACGCATGGGGTTCCGCCTATACAGACATTTATCGTTTACCCCGTATCTGGAGGCTTCTGATTAGCGAACAAATGAATGACAGACCTGAAAATCATTACGGGCTGTTAAAATCAGTTCCAGGAGTGGAATTTCTCGAAGTGTTCCGGAACACTATGCAACTGGATCGGGAATCTGTTGCTGACTTTCTTAAGCTTATTACCGCTTTTATGGAAAGCATAACGACGGTGCAGGATGGCCGCCTTAAACTTATGGCAAGAAGCCTGGGAATAATTCCCGAGGAAATTGCGCTGAATCATTTAGATCAGAAAAAGATAAACCGTCTTATTTATGCCGGCTACCTTGAGCGCAGGTCTGTACCAGGCTTCCAATGGGTATTGGTTACCAAGCTTCCGGAACTGATTGCCGGGTATGCCATTTCCAATTTAAACAGTAAATATCTTTCGTGGTTTAAAACAGATTTTGAAGGGGCTTATAGTGCCTTTATACAGGATTGCGAATTTTTACCCTATGGGGAACTGGTAGCCTGTAGGTTCATCCTTGATGTAGGGGAAAATGGCGACATCGATTTGTTTTCCGAAATTGCCAGTAAGCTAATGAATGATGAGCCAATGGTTGAAATATCGACTTCAGCTAAGGAAATCGAAATGTATATACAAAAACTCGGCACTTTCAGAATCAAAATGGAGGAAGGTGTAGAGTCCAAATTTATGGGCAACGGTTTTCCACATTTAATATTGGCCCACTTGTTATGTACCGGCATTTCGGGAGAAGGTGATAACCCGCATAATTTGAGGCTTCACCTGATTGGTGAGATTGCTGATAAAAGTTATATTGTAAGGAAGGCCGATAGTACTTTTTTTCATGAAGGCATTCCAACATTTGAATTGGGCCGTATCGGCGAGGTTATGCAGACCAATATTGGGATTGTAGAGCCTATAACGCAGGCGCTGCACCTTAACCTGCTTTGGCTACCCAAATTATTTGAAAGTTTTTTTAACAATGCGCTTGAGGAAAAAAAATATCGATTGCTCCACCGTATTTATATCGCCGCAAAAAATGCTAAGGCGATGCAAATGACAGATAACATTAGTGCGGCCGTTTGTAACAGGATCATAAAATCATATGAAGCGCTATTGCCTGAAGTGATGGCGGTTGCCCTTACAGCTGATTCCGCCGGTAAGGAGGAGGAAAAACGCATCGAAAATCGTATCAGGGCTTTAAAAAAACGTAAAGCCGGGCCTGCTATTACAGCCAAGAAGCCTAAACGCAAAAAGAGAAAGCGCTAAATAATTAATCTTAAATAGTATAAGTATGGTTTTCCAAAAAGTATTAAAGGGAATAAACGGGTTAGACGATAATCAGGCAAAAAACATCGTTGACAGAGGTATAACGAGCAACTGGTGGCGAAAGGCGGGAACAATAACGCCTGAAGGAACAAAACTGCACCTGAATATGAATAATTTAAAATTGCATTTAAATCAGTATCACAGGCCGGTACCACCGGGCAACCCGCTCCATAGTTTGCATACCGGGAAATTTGGCGAGGTTTCACCTTTTATATCTACTACTTCAGGAGCCGTGGAACGCGATTTCAGCACAAAAAGAAACCTTGTTTTTCCGCCATTCATGACGGCCCTGAATTTTGCCACAGACAACAATAAATCCAGCGGCTATATTTTTTATGCCTATCTGATGACGGTTGGAAAGGTTGCTGTAGAGATGGAGCAATTTTCCGAGGAAATAAGGAACCTTTATGTGTACCAGGATTACCAGCCCTATTACAGGCAGGGAGAAATTATGGCAAAAATTATAATCCCATCGGTACAAATACAAAAGGTAGAAGGCTATAACGGTGCCGATGTTAAATTGGCCCAACGCAGGGGTATCTTGCCTGTACCCCATTTTACTTATACGAATCCGGCCTATCAGGCTCCTGAGAAGTTGTCTAACATACAAGAAGTAATTTCATGAGTGATTTCACTGAAGCATTAAATATAAACAGGGAAGATGCCGTAAATGTAGCTCAAGCATACGAAGGGTATGCCCGTGCACTGAGTAAAGTGGATAGCGATAAAAACATAACATTTGTAGCAAGCTCATGGCTGATCAGTGCGCTATACCAATCCCTTTTAGACCCGCAAAAGGCGAAAAGATTATTTGCGTTATCTGCCGATAGTTTTTTTCAAATACAATCGCCTCTATGGCGCTTGTGCGAAATATGTGCCCAAGGCGCAACAGGTGATCGTTTTTCTAAATCTAAAAGTCGGGAAGATTTCGACGATGAAGATTTTTTTTACAGGCTGTTACAGCAATACGACGCTGATCCCGATTCCGGGTTTGCTTTATATCTCGGTCAAAATTCAGAGATGAATTTTCCTCTTACGGGCCGGGTTCCGCATCTAAACATCCCTTATCAGGTCGTTATTGAGGCAATGAACGAGGTTGACTCAACTCATTTTACCAGTAACGGCAAGTCTATCAATCATTTTTCCAATTTGATTGGACGGCTTGGGGAATTGATAAGCCTTTACCAAACGGACGAGTATCGCTGGAGAAATGTTCAGGGTCCCATCTTGCCCTTTGAACCTGCTGCCCTGGCCATCACAATTGTACTGGTAAAGAAATGGTGTATCAATAATACTTACGAAGAATTGCTGGATAGGTTAAAGGGTATGAATACTACGCAAATCCCACTACTGCAAATAGCTTATGAACTTCTAAATAGTAATGAGCGGTACTAATAATTTTGACGGCCTATAAGTAATCATTATAACCTCGACAATTGGACTGGATAAAAAACTATATAAAATTTTTAGATTGTGTCAACCCGCAGGATCTTCGGGTTGAAGAAGCAATGCAACTGAAAAACAAAAACCTGCCGCCTAAACTTTATAAATACAGGCCTGCAACCGATTATGCTATAAAGAACCTGGCCACTGATACGGTGTGGTTAAACACCCCGTCAGAATACAACGACCCCTTTGAATTTGCCGAGTACATAGATTTTTCCAAACTTCAAGCCCCGATTAATGGCAAGGCTGAATTCGACATCGTTGCTGATTTCGCTACAAAATATCCTGTTCCCCAAGATGTAGTGATGACGGCACGGGAAGCATCAGATCCGTTGGAATTCCTGATTGACTACGCTTTGGGAAATGAAGGCCGTAGTAAAGAACAAATCAGTGTCTTTAAATCCGTTATGAGACAGGTTATTGAGGATCAATATGCAGATGTACAACAATGGAAAATTGATTTTATGCAGGAGCAAATGAAAGTATGCTCGTTTTGCGAATCCCACGAACAGCTACTGATGTGGAGCCATTATGCAGATTATCACACAGGTTTTTGTGTAGAATACAATACTTCGCTTTGGCCCGATGATGATATACGCAGGAGGCTGCTATATCCCATAATTTACCAGGGGCATAGATACGATGTAACAGCACACCTAATGCAAAACCTTATTGGGAGTGATGGCTTTAATCCGCTTTATGCGATTATTTCAGGCTCAACAAAGTCAACAGAATGGTCTTACGAGAAGGAATGGCGTTTTATCTTTAATATTGGGGGTACATTTCCAAAACAAAACTACCGAATGGATTGCCAGTCCAAAGTTTTTCTCGGTTACCGCATGGCACCGGAGCGTAAATCAGAAATTATTGCTATCTGTAATTCACGCAGGATTCCAGTGTTCCAGGCAGGGCCATCTGGTAACTGTTATAAGCTGACGTTTAAGGAAATTCCGGCCAATAAATAAAGCAAATTGTTTTAAATCAATTGCAGGTTAACTAATTATTTTAGCACGTTTTCCCTATCTTTAATCTTCAATACGCCATATTATAAATAGTTTCGGAAATAAAGTCTTTTATCACCCTACTAATTTCAATCGCCAATATTAACTAATTATTGCCCAGCCCGTAACCTATGACTATCGAAATTATTGAGATGAATTTAAAAGCCATGAATGACGCTGCTTTTCATAGGTTGGGAGACCACTACCTTTTTTTTGATTGTGGAAATGAATATGATAGTATTATTCCGGTGGGGCAGGCAGAAGGAAAACAAAAATCAACGAAGGGAACCCCTGATACCAGGATTAAACTTAAAAATGGCCGCTACATTTTCATTCAGTATACAACTCAGGAGAACAACCCCAAGAAAAGTGATTTTTATAAAAAACTTGTTGCTGACCTAGAAGCGTGTTTTGATCCACAAAAAACTATAATTCCGGTTGAAGATATTGAACATGTTGTGCTATTTTTCAATAGTAACCTAAACGAGGCAACTGAAAAGAAATTAAAAGCTATTACTGATAACTATGGTGTCCCCTTGAGGCTATATAATTTAACTACAATTGCTCATAACATATATAAACTTTACCCTTATTTAGCAAAGGATTACCTGAATGTTGAGATTGGCACCTACCAAATCCTCCCGCTATCGCAATTTATAACCGAATATGAAAAGAGCGGCATGGCTACGCCACTATCAAATCCCTTTCACCACCGCCAAAATGAGATAAATGAAATTAAGGCACTTATAGAGGCCAATATGATTACAGTAATCAATGGGAAATCGGGTGTCGGGAAATCAAAATTAGCTATTGAAGTGACAAGGCAGTTTAGTGAAGAACATAGCAATTATAATTGTTTCTGCATCAGCAATAAAGACTTACCAGTCATTAATGACCTTAGAAAACAGCTATCAACAGAAAAAAATGCCCTGATATTTATTGACGATGTGAATAAAAGCATCCATTTGCTACGAGAAGTATTTACATGGTATGCCGAGCGAGAGGTTCATCTGAAGATCATATTGACCGTCAGGGAGTATGTTTACAAACAAGTAGATCCTTTTATAAAAAATTACAGCAACAGTACGTTCAATCTGTCCGATTTTAACGAACATGAAATTCTTACGATTATTTCCAGTGAACCCTTTGATATTAAGGACATAGCTTATCAAAAAAAAATAATACAGCTTGCCAAGGGAAATGCGCGGTTGGCTGTTATGGCATCTGTAGCGTCCAAAGATAAACCAATTGAAATACTAGACAATGTAACGGGTATTTATAACGAGTACTTTAAAACGGTTTCGGGCGACAACCCCTTGCTGCAAAACGCAGAGTACCTGAAGATCTTGGGCATACTTTCATTTTTCAGGGCTATAGACCGGGACAACCAAACGGATACTGAGAATATTTTTACAGCTTTTAATATTGATGAAAAGGATTTTTGGACAAAAATATATGAACTGGAAAGCTATGAGATTGTAGATGTCTTCTCTGACAAGACCACGGTCAAATTTACCGACCAGATTTTGGAAGGATATCTTTTTTATAAGGTTTACCTTGCCGACGGATTGCTTTCTTATGATGTTATACTGGATCAGTTCTATCCATCACATAGCAGCAGAATTAAATTTACCGCCATTGAAGGAAAAACCACTTTCGGGAGAGGTGATTTTGAAACCATGTTACTTCCTCATATCAAAAAGAAATATAATAGTATAGTTGAGCAAGACACATCGTTATTTGATTTCTTTCAAGTCTTCTATTCCTACCTTCCTGATGAAACCTTAAGCTATATATACAGAAAGATAGCCTCTATGACCAAAGAGCTTCCGCTGCAATTACTAAATAAGGTCGCAAACAGCAACGCTCATCAAAAAACATTTGTTTTCGAGGGCGATAAAACGATTGAGAGGTACCACCATGATTCCTTTTTTGACCTCTTAACAGAATTCCTTAAAGAGTTTGATGTTTATTTTGAGCTTTCAGTTCAGCTCATGTTTGACTACATAGAGCGCAAACAGGAAGTAGCTGAAAAATTTGTCGAATTTGTATCCGGCTACATTGCCTTTTCAGTTGATGATGAAGTATCAGCATTTGAAAAAGAACGCGTCTTTTCTCATGAACTCACTATAAGGGTTCAAACAGGCATTCCAATTTATACATATATTTTTCTGCGGCTTGCGCCGCACTTTTTGAAAACCACTTTTTTTCATCATATAAATTATCGTGGAGCAAGTGTGGGCTCCGTTTCCTACAAGCTTATTAAGAAAGTAAGGTTCATCAGGTCTCTTTATTGGCAAACCTTTAATACAGTATTTAATAATTACCGATTACTGTCTTTATATACCTTGGACAGTATAAAGAATGGCCTTTTACAAAATGACCATCAATCGCTTAGAGCCTCAGACTGGAAGCATATGGAAGCAATTTTCAATCAACATTTTGATTCGGAAATTTTTATAGATGCCTACACGATAAATAAAATAATTACAGACCTGACTAAAAGGAAAAAGAGTAATGGTGTTTATGGCCAATACCTCAATAAGGTCAATACCGAAAAATATAGATGGTTCAAAATATTGGATTTTGATATCTGGGGAAACCATAATATAGTAAAGCTTGAAACAGAAAGCCATAGTGATTTCCGTGAGAGATTCAAAACTTTAAAGGCAAAAGAAATTCTGTCCACATTTAATTACAAAAATGCTGCATCTTATCTGCCTGTTCTTGACTTGATTGGGGATTGTGTAATGCACAATATTTGGCAACCGTACAATAATAACGATGCTGCCCAAATACTATTTAGCAATATGCTTCATAATGAACAAATGTTTCTTGAGCTTTTTGAGGAAATTGTTGTGAAGCCCTATTTTTTTCGAATAGTAAGATTTGATACTTTTTTTAACAGCATCCAGCAAATTGGAAGTAATCTTCTCAATAAAGTTGAGACTGTACTTTTTGCTAAAGACTTTATAAACTACCAATATGTTAGATTAGACTTTTTCAATGCATTACACCAAGAAAATATTACTAAAAAGCGTTGTCTGGATTATAAAGAATTGTTAGCTACTTTATCAGGTAATTTCTATTTAGCTTTTGAAAACATCGCTGAATATTGCACAATTGATACCGATTTTTTGAACGACGCTTTACCCCTCATGCTGGAAAGGGCAAAGACGAAATCTTTTAGCTTCCGCGTAAAGGATGATTTTATTTCAAAAGAGTTTAAGCTGTTTAATTCAATCATAATAGCTGAAGGTCTTTATGTCTACCTTTCTAATAGCAACTATGATTATGAAGGCGATGAGCTAACATTTATTCTTAAAATAAGACCAGCCTTTTTAAGTAGGTATTTAGATTCAATCGTCAATTATTTCCCCGATGACCAGAACGATCATAACGAATTATTGAGTCTTTGGCACATGCCAGAATACATAAAATATGTTACCGTTATCTTTGATAAGTTTATCACGCACCATTCTTTTTTTTTCAAAGGCCAGCGTGTATTGGATCATTTAATTGAAAGTGCTGGGAATCCCGAAGTTGCTACAAACAAAAAGCTGTTATTTTTTGAACACTATATTAGTCTTTATAATTGTGATGAGGAAAAAATGAGAGCTTGCTTCAAGATTATTCAGAATAAGTTCCATGATAATTTTAAGCAGTTATTTATAAAGTTCCTCGGGCATAACCAAGATATAGATTTATTTAAAAAAATCAGATGGACAGATCAGGGAATTATTATTCGAAGTGGCAATTCAATCCTCGGCGAAATAGAAGAAGGTATCTGGACCAGGATTAAAAGCATTGTTGAGGAAATGAAACCTCATATAAGATTTTTAGAACATAAAATATTTATTAACAAGGAAATTGATTATTGCAGAAAACATGCACTTTGGGAGCGCAAACGAGACTTCTTAGGTGGTCGTTAACCCTATTGAACTGAGTCATTACAGTAACAAATCTCTATATTCTTAAATTTTGAATTATCTAAAAATAAAGAATTTTTAATTACATAATATCAATTCCAAATGCTAAAAATCCCCTTTGGCAAACATAAAGTGACTGGTAAATTTTATGATGCAGGTATGGTACCCAATGGTAAAAATTGCAATTGTGTTTGCAATGCTTGTGGCGCGGATTTACAAGCTGTTCATCCCAAGTTACTGAACAGGCAACAACATTTCAGGCACTCTGCCAACAGTAATTGCACAGGGGCACTCGAAAGTCTTTTTCATATCATGGCCAAACAGATTTTAAAAGAATCAGGTAGTATCTGCATCGAATCGGGTAATAGCATGTCCTACACATATTGTGATATAGAAACACCCAGACATGGAAAACGACCTGACGCATATCTTAGTAATTTAGAATCCTCGTTGATAGTTGAGGTGTTTTTTTCTCATAGAATTGACGATACAACGCTTGATACATACCTTGAAAATGGGGAAAAGGTACTTGAAATCGACATTTCCACTGAAAAAAGAAGATTGTACAATTACGAGCACCTTAAAGAACTGGTGTTGATAAAAGCTACAAGGAAATTATTCTTGCATCCAAGAAAAGAAGAACTGAAAAAACAAAAATCAGATGGTGATATAACAGGGTGGCTTGTGGGGGCTTTAATCATTTTAGGTTTGTGGTTTGTTTCGAAATTGACTAGAGGAAGAAGCAGATACAGAAAATAAACCTATTTCAAAAATCTGTATTTGAAAGATTGACACCTCACTTTTATTTGAAAATATAATTATATTAAAATTTGTACAACTGTAATCCAGTGGATTACAGTTGTTCTTATAAACAAGTTTAGTTGCAGCTGGAACTTTTAAAAAAGTACCGGGATACCCTAAAAATACGAGCAGAACGCCACATTTGAAAAAAGTCAACTCTCTCCGGGTCACGAAATTGGAAGCGAAACTAAGAGTTCGTTTTTTTTGCTCATTACTATTTGATTATCATATCAGGTTACTTTAGATTTTGTACATTAGTTATTACAATTTTAATGCTATGGCAAACGGTCAACCTACACTACACATACAGATTCCCAATCAGGGATGGAAACAGTTTCTAACCGGAAGGGATGAAATGCTTGCGGCGTATGACAGAGCCCGCGTGCACAGCAGTAAAAGACCTGTACAGACCGGGCACGGAAATGTTGCTGAGGCGGAGTTCCGAAAGTGGCTTAGTGATTTTTTGCCAAAAAGATACGGCGTTACCCCGGGATTTATAATTTCTCAGGGGGTTCCAAATTCAGAGGATTTTGTCCATTATGATGTGATCATTTATGACCAGTTGGAATCCCCTGTTCTTTGGGTCGAAGGAAATCCTGATTCTTCTTCACAGGGAAGATCGATGGCAATCCCTGTGGAATATGTTTGTGGCGTGATCGAAGTTAAGGCGGTATTCAATAAAAAAAGTGTTAAACAGGCGGTCAACCAATTGGGAAAATTACGGCCTTTGATGGGCTTCAGAAAACCTTCAGTCCACGACTACAGATTTTACCTGCCCGAGAATTTCTTTTGTGCCACAGTTTTTTTCGAACTACATAAGGAAAATGAAAGGGATTTTGGAGCACTGGATGCCCTGCTTGATGGTTCGGATTTAAGGGGCTTTTATGGCGGTTATATCCTGCGTCCCGAATTGCATGAACAATATTCCAGCGGTAAAATATCGTTTGAGTATCTGCGTGAGGAGGTAGATCCCAATAATAGTTCATTGCTTTTCTGGTCTAGTTCGAAATGCAAAAAGGTGAATGATCTCTATTTAAGAGCAAGGCTATTACATTCGGAAACTCACTTTTCGGAGTTTGCATTTGACATAATTGCACTGCTTAAGGGTACATATCGACCTTACTCCTTATCGAGCATGTACGGCTTTGGTACATCAGATTGGGAAAAAGGCAGTGCCGTTAGCATAACATATGCAAATCCCGAAGATGTTAAAAAATATAGGGAGGAAACCGAAAGGTTTTTCAATCGTAACTCTGAAACCAAATAGCTGTAGTCAGTCTTGAACGCTACATCTTTAGATATATGAGTAGGCATGGACATATTTTATGCTTATATTTACATTAGTAATAAACCGGACATATTTCGTTCTTAGACAAGTCAGCTTCCTGCAGGAAGCTTTTAAAAATACAGGGATTGATTAGTGGCAGTTTTAGTGGCAGTGTTTTAAAAAGCATGCAAAAAACATGCTCAGAATGCCAGAATCAAAGAAAGTTCAAATCCCTCCGGCTCCACTAAGAGAAAACCGAACCTAAAGTTCGGTTTTTTTATGCAATTTGAAACATATTAATTCATTGATTTTCAGCATTTTAATAATGCCGTACAGGGCACGATGGTTCGAATCCATCTTTTCTAAAAATTGCTCTTATCTTAATCTGCAAAAGGGCTAAACCATTGATAATTAGTGTTTTTTAATAGTTTAAGGTTACAGACATTCACAAATCTTTCAAAAGCGCTCAATTTTTTTGTGGCAGAATAGTGGCAGTTTCTAAGGACGAAAAAATGCCACTTATAACTTCTTTATATGTGTAAATGGCTTTCGCAAGATTTTCTATGCACTTATAATTTTAGCATTGATAGTCGCCAATTCTAACATAGGGATGCCACTTATTGACACCGCACCCGTACTTGATTCCACCTAATACCTTCATATAACAATAGAAACTGCAAGCACGAATTGGCAAAATCGGTGTTACATAATATTAATGATGTAAGGTTAGATTAGTATTGTCATCAATCAATATTTTTATAATGTAGAAATTAATATAAAGTTAGGCAATGAAATAAAGGTACAGAATTTTTGATGCCCGTTTCAAAATCACAAAGTATAGATAGATCTCCGCCTATCTTTGCGAAAAATGATGCGTTAATTGAAACCGTACTTAAAAAAAATCAATAAAATTAACATACATGTTCATTTTTTTTGCTATCTTAATATTTATGCATATTTTTACTAGCAAATTTTAAAACATGAGTTTACGGATATTGATATACGATAATGATCATCCGCCTCCACATTGCCATTTGCGGAGATCAGATGGGTCAGAAAGCAGAGTTGCAATTCCGAGCCTAAAAGTGATGACTGGGCCCGCACTTTCAAAAAAAGAAAAGGAAGCGATACTCGATCAGCTTGATGAATTATGTGACAAATTCGATCAATTTAATCCACCTAAACACAAAGATGAAGAAAATGAAAAATAATTGGGATGATATAAGTTATCAGCAGATTGAAACTGCTACAATAGCTAATGGACAGATTCAAGTTACTTTTGCTAATAGCGATAAAATTGAGCTGCCCGTAAGCACATTGCTGCCTGTCGATATTAATGTAGATAAAATTCAGGAAATTCATAACTCGGACTTTGACATTTCAATCAATTTCAACGGTGGTTTTGAATATCTCATTCCTTGGGACAAAGTACGCACTCTAACTGATAAATCTTTTGCCAGGGAAATGGCTAAACAGGCAGAAGACAATGCTAAGCTAACAGGTGAACGTTTAAAAACACTGAGGGAAAGGAAACACATAAAAAGCAATCAGTTGGCTGAGATGGCGGGTGTTACGCCACAGACGATTACCAGAATTGAAAAAGGACACACTGATGTTGGATTTGGGACCTTAAGAAAAATACTTGCTGCAATGGGGTATACATTGAAAGATTTGGCTAATGAGGAACTTTTTGAAGCGAAACTACAAAATATTGTTTCCTTTGAATTTATCCTTAAAAAGCTAGCAAAAATCGGTATAGATTCAAACCTTGTACGTAAGATTATTCCGGTAGAAATTATTGATTCCATACGAAATAAAAAGGAAAATTTACCAGACTTAATTCAGAGTGAAATATCGGCGTATCTTTCACAAGTTTTTGGATGGAGAAGTGATGAAATATGGAAAGAAGATGATCTTCCTTTAAGCAATCTACCTTTTAAGCTAGCTCTATTTAAAACTCCGTCAAAGGGCAATATAAGTCAAATTCGCGCCTATTCTCATTATGCTTATTATATAGCCAATATAGTTAGAAAGGCGGAAAATTCAACGCCGCAAGTTGAATATCCAGGAGATTTAAAAGAGTTTAAGTCAGATTTTTATAGATCCTATTCGGAATTGACTTTGAAAAATTTATTATCTTTTGCATGGGATTTAGGCATTTGTGTGATTCCGTTAAATGATCAGGGAGTATTCCACGGCGCGTCTTGGAACATTAAGGACAAACACGTTGTTGTTCTAAAGCAAAAGAACGAGTCTCATGCAAGATGGATATTTGATCTTCTTCATGAGTTATACCATGTTTTTGCCCATTTAGATGTGCCTAACACCTCTGTTATAGAGATTGAAGAGGTTAATCCATTTTCCAATAATGCGTCTCTAGAGGAACGAGAAGCTAATACATTTGCTAATCATTTCATTTTTGGGAGCCGGTCGGAAGAAATTGCCAAGATTGCACTTTCAAAAGCAGATTATAAAATAGATCTTTTAAAAAATGCAGTTATTGCAACTGCAAAGGAGGAAGGTATTAAAGCTGAGTTTATTGCAAATTATCTTGCTTTTAGATTACAGATGGGTGGAAAGAATTGGTGGGGAACTGCTAATAACTTTCAAATAACCTCACCCTCTCCATTTGCAATTGCAAGTGAGATTTTACGAGAAAGGATTGCAATCGATAATTTAAATCCAATTGATAAGAATATGCTGGAATCAGCTTTAAGAAATATTTAAATGTATTAACATGAATAAAAGGAAGAAATTTACTCGAATGATCCCCGATGATGTGCGCGTCGAAGATTTAACCATAGATGATATAACTTGCGGAGCAACCAAATGCGGCGAAGGTTTTCATTGCTATAGTAAAGAAAAAACTAGTCTTCGGAAATTTGGCACTGAACGAGCTTGCAAGGAGTGCGGAGTGGAGCTTATCGATTGGGATCGTGTTCATCTAAACGATGTAAATGATAGCGAATTTGTCTTTCAAGAAATGAAGTCCGAAATTATTAGGCATTTGTTTTGGCACACGCCTATAGAAGACGATGCAATTGTCGAAGCATTTAGGCGTGGAAGAACAGGGACAAAGGAACGTGCACATAAACTTCTTCGTCAACGAATCGGGAAATTCAATAGTTTTATGGATGGGCGTCAAACACCAATGGGTAAAGATGAGATAGTGAATTATGCACAGCATGCTACTGCGACTTGCTGTCGTAAATGTCTGAAGGCTTGGCATAACATTGATTTAGAAGTCCCACTCAGCGATGAACAGTTGAATTTTTGTACCGATCTTGTTTTAAAATATATTGATTTACGAGTTCCTCATTTAACAGAACACCCGGTAGAGGAAAATACAATTTATAGCATTTTAGATGAACACTATCGACACTGATGAATTTTCTGCGAAGTTGCGTACTAAGGCAATCGACCTTAATGAAAAGAAGATCTTAATAACCAATTATAAAGGATCTCTACAAGAAAAAGACTTGACCGAACCAGCCAACTGCGCTGGTTTTGGTCGTGTAAGGCATTTTAAATTGAAACCAGGAGGAGACTGGCCGGAAAACCCGCTACCGATCGAGCCTGCGCGTAAATATCTAAATTTGCGAAGTCTAACAGAAATAAGAGCTCAGGTTTTTCAGAATTCTGTGTGCAACTGGAGATGTTGGTACTGTTTCGTTGACTTTAAACTACTTAATGGCGATAGTAGGTTTTCCAAGTTTCTCTCTTGCGACGAACTATTAGATCTTTATCTCGCAGAAAATAATCGACCTCTTATGATTGATCTGTCTGGCGGTCAGCCTGACCTAACTCCTGAATGGGTTCCTTGGATGATGGAAGCGATTATAGCGCGGGGACTTGAAAATGATATTTTCCTTTGGTCAGATGACAATTTAAGTAACGATTATTTTTGGAGATACTTATCTCAGAAACAAATTGATTTAATTAATTCCTACAAAATGTATGCGAGGGTTTGCTGCTTTAAAGGTATAGATGAACACTCATTTATGTTAAATACTCTAGCAGATCCAAAGTTATTCTCTGAGCAGTTTGACCTATTTAAAAGACTTTGGAATACCAATATTGACCTTTATGGATATATTACATTAACCGCGCCATCAAACACTGATTTTAAATATGCAGTTTCTAATTTCTTAGACAAGCTACAGGCTATTCACGAAGATATACCTTTAAAAATTGTTCCGTTAAAGGTATTTGAATTCACACCATCACAATCTCGTAATAATGTCGATAAAGCGGACTTGATAAAAGGTCAGCAGATCGCTATAGAAACTTGGAAAATAGAAATGTCAAAACGTTTCTCTACAGAAAAGCTCAACATGCCTATTTATGATATAAAAAATCGATAAAATGACTCTGTATATAAGGAATGTGCTACTAAGAATCTGCAATCAACCCAGATCTTTTGAATTTATCAGTAAAGGAATAGATGGACTCGACCCTGTAGAAACAATGAGATATTTGCATAAGATGGAGAGTGATGGTGATTTAGTATACCAAAATGGCATGTGGTGCATAAAGGAGGTTGAAGTTGATCAGACACTTGCATTATTTCCGAGAGAGACAAATCTTTTACTCCAAAAATATATGGGGTATTTTGAATTTTTACAAAATCCTCACCCCTTAGATTTTGAATGGCGAAACTCATCATTTAGCCTTAATAGATTAATAAGGAGAATTACTGAATTAGTTAGGCCATCTGAGAAAATATTGTTTTTGGGTATGCCAACTCTTTTCGCGACAGCCGTAAAAAAAGATATACCTTACCGGGTAAGACTTGTGGAAAGAAACAAGCCAATTATTTTGGGCTTAAATAGTATAAATACTGATTTAAAGAGATTTCAAATAATTGAGCACGATATATTTACGATTCCCCCAACTTTAGTATCTGGACACTTTTGCGTTGTAATGGATCCTCCATGGTATACTCCGCATTTTTTTAGTTTTATGTGGGTTGCGGCGAATGCCGTTGAACTTGGTGGAATAGTCGCTATAAGTTTACCGCCGATCAATACTAGACCAAACATCACAGAAGAGCGATTACAGTGGTTTTCTTATTGTAAAGATCTAGGACTTTGTATAGAATCACTCGACCCTCAACATTTGCAATATACAATGCCTTTTTTTGAATATAATGCGCTAAGGACTGCTGGGATTACCGACATTTTACCATTTTGGAGAAAGGGTGACTTAGCAATTTTCAGAAAAACAGAGCATGTAAAATCTATGAGGCCACAGGACAAGAGAGAAGAATCATTGTGGATTGAACGAGAGTATAAAGGAACAAGATTCCGTATTCTAAAAGAAGAAGCGAAGAGTGAAAATTTTTCCTTCACTACATTAGTAAAAGGTGATATTTTGCCTACTGTAAGTTCTAGAGATCCTATTAGAAAAGAAGCAAATTTATGGACCTCAGGAAATAGAATTTTTAAATGTACAGGAAATAACGAAATAATTACAACTATTGATCGATTAAAGAGCGGGGAGCCTCTTACAGACAATCAAGAACTCGTTTTCAAATTTATAGAAATGATTGTGGATTTAGAGCAAAATGAGTTTCAAGAATATTTGGACTGGATATATTATGAGATGGAAAGACAAGTTAATTAAAGATTTTGAAGAAATAGTTGATGGTTCACAAAAGAACGAGTTCAAAGTGTATTTGCATAAAATTCAATGCCAAGAAGTTAACTTACATCTGGCGATTTTCAATGAACCATTTTTAAACTTTGTTTTGACAGGGATTAAAACAATTGAATCTCGATTGTCAATTAACAATGTGGCTCCTTTCAGAAGAGTGTTACCAGGGGATATAGTGTTTGTAAAAAAGTCTTCTGCTGGGTTATGTGCTATTTTTGAGGTAGGAGCTGTACATTACTTTACGAATCTTAAGCAAAAAACTTATGAAATGGTTAACTCAGAATTTGGTAAAAAACTCTGTTGGAACTCTGATCCCGAATTCTTGAATCTTAAATCGCAATCAAAATTTCTTTCACTAATCACCATTGACAACCTTAAAATATTTGAAGAGTTTAAGATAAATAAATCTGACCGTACAGGTTGGGTGGTTATTAGAAGAGGATTACAAAATACGCTATTTGATGAAAAAAATAAATAATCTTATTGGACTCTCTGGCCGGATTTGTTCCGGTAAATCATTTCTGGCAAAGAAACTAGCCAAAGATTACGATATACAAATTGTATCGTTTGGTAGCTATTTATTTAGTTATAGCACTGCTAATGAATTACCAACAGATCGAAATTCTCTTCAAGATTTGGGAGAGCAGCTGGTCAAAAATGATCCTGAGAACTTTGTAGATAACGTTCTCGTTCACGCTGGCAATATAAACGACGTGATTATAATTGAAGGTATTCGACATCAAGTAATTTACAATATACTAAAAGATATAAGTTCTAAGGCAATTTTCATGTATGTCGATGAGAACGTAAATTTGAGGTATAAGCGATATATAGATCGCACAAAAGAAATAGACGATAAAGTTTCTTTCAATGAATTTTTGCAAATAGATAATCACATAGTTGAACAAGAAATAGAGTCACTTAGAAAGTTGTATGACATATTCATTACTTCAAACGATACTAATGATGAATTATTAGAGAAAGTAATGAGAAAATTTCAAAAGGATTAAATCTCGGCGAATCATGTGATTTTCTTTGATCAGAATCTCCTACTATGAGACGCGCATTAAAACAAACAGTTGTAAGCGTTCTCATGATTTGTTTTTAAGCTGAATCATATTTCTTAGAAATTATTTTAGTTGTTAATTACAACACTGAGTTTTGATTATAGCTTTTCATAGGATACGTTGTGTCCATTTTCTAAATAAAGTTTATTTAACTCATCACAATCCCTGAAAAACCAATCTCTCATCCAGTTTTGATAACCGAGACAAAGGCCTTTTTCGTTTTGACCTGATAATACAATCTTAGCAATGCTGTCAGCAGCCATTACTCCCGAATAGATGGCGCGTAAAACACCTTTTGAACCACCGGGGTCAAGAATTGCAGCAGCTTCGCCTGTCAGAAAATATCCTGCTCCTGCACATTCTCTTACAATACGCCAAGTAACATCAGCTCCCTTGAATTTATCCTCGTATTTAGCGAAAGGCTTATGATCAACTTCCAATTGAGTCCATTGGAACAGTTTTTCGGAAATTTTGGCATCCCATCGCCAACCGTTTTCATTAAAAGATAAAACAGGTACGTCTTCTCCATACACAGGTTCGCTAGTATAACCGTATCTGGCTAATAGTTTCTGAGAGCATTGATTTACTGTAAGACCCAATTGTTTTCGCAACCATTGAGAATTCCCGGTCGCGTCGATAATAAATTTTGATTTTATTATACCATTATCAGTGACGACGCCAGATACCTTGCCGTCAATGCATATTACATTTTGGCTTTTTGCTGGTTGACGAAGTACTGCTCCTAATTCAACCGCCTTTGACAAAAGGCAGTTATCAAGGTCACTTCGCTTCACCTGGAAGCCAAGCCAAGTACCTCTTTGGTCGCTTCCGTATGGAACAAAAAGAAATTTATTACCCGCTCTGATGTTTATACCTTCATGTCGAGTTTCTGTTAATTTCACAATATCGTCAAATACGCCCAAAGTTCGAAAAACGACCTCGATCCCAGGATGTAAAGTTTCACCTGGTCTATCGCGTGGGAAAGGGGTTTTTTCCAATACTACTACCGATAGCCCCTGACGAAGGCACCATATCGCAGCGGCAGATCCGGAAGGCCCCGCTCCAACAATTACAACATCAGTATCGATATGGTTTCCAGCCACTTTCTGACTTTCTTAAAACAGTTTGCGGATCGGCGTAAAGAACCTCAATTTTATCAAAGTGGACTAGCTTTGTCCTAAAATTATTGGGATTTTGAATAACACCTGTATGTTTGAACATCTCAAATCGGTAAGTATAATCCGAACTTAAAGAAATACCTGCCGACAATTCAGCACTCTGCCTTTCCGTGTCGGACAATTTGCTGCGTTTAAACGAAAACACGGTCCAGATCTTTTTCTGTGCTGTGGTAAGTGCATCTAATGCGCCGTAAACTCTAGCCATCACTAAAGTCGATGCGGTGTATTCTTCGAGAGTGATTCTAGTAATCTTTGAATAGTCGAATTTATTCTCTTTTGCCGGGCCGATGAAGTCGCCATATTCAATATTCAAAAATTCTGCGGTACCTTCTCCAATAATTTTCGGGGCAGGAATACCATTCCACGAATTACCTCCTTCCATTCCTAAAATATCATCCGGTAGTGGGGTGGCTGAAGCATAATTTCCGGGAGCGAAACTGCGTGTTATGTCAGGTGCGGCTGCAGGCCAGAAAGAACTTAACGCAGCACATAGCATAGCATCCTCCGGAAACGGACTACCAAGACCGTAATTATTAAAATAGGTGGTCCCGGAGCTAAAGTTCACACCATCATCATTCTTATCGATTTCTTCTGTTCTGTCGATACTAACATCCCAACCTGGAGCATAAATTCCTGAAGCACCATCAGGCAAAGTCGACATTCGTATAGTTTTTAAAGGCTCGATCTTGGTCAATTCACCTGCGCAGGAGTTAAAAGAGCCTATAACTGTGCTTATCGTGTCGTCACTCAAGTCAAAGATCTTCTTTGGCGAATTTTCATCGGTAATATCCAGTTTAGTGGTTGTAAGCGAAAGATTGGCAGGATACCTGGAATCAGCAAGAGATAAGGGCAATCCGGGATTCTCAGGCCATATATTATCGATGAGCTTTTGGGGCACAGCTTGCGTCCACCAATTAACGAGATCATATTGCTTAACCAACGGAAAAAAATCGACTGCGGAGACCATCGAATAACCAGGTTTGACTTCAGGCAAATAAAATGCCAACGCCGGGCATTCTACTTCAATACAGCCGTCACCCGTATAATCCACATAATGTACAGCCTTGTAATTACCCTGTTGAACTCGTTCTGCAACCTTGGGAGCATCGTTCAGATCAATAATTTTACTATCAATCAATTGATGCCTTGCATGAACATATTCTGGTGCGTACCGCGCACCAGTCGATTTCGGCTCAATGTTAACGGACGAGCGAAAAGGTTTTTTGCCCGCTGGCGTTATATAAGTAAGGATCTTGTTGTCATAAATCGCTTCCTCAACTAAACTTTGATGAACGACAGGCATTAACAAACCTTCACCTCCATTCTCGAATAATTCAAGTTCTGCGATCCCCTTTTTTATTACAAAAGGTTCATCACTAATGTGTGGTTCGTGCCAACCTGTATCATAGCCAAGTCCTGCCAAGGCAAGATGCGCCTTGCGGATCTTTTCATTTATATGCGTCGCGGAAAGTTTCACTTGGAGATCGACGTGCCTGATACACTCTTTACCCGAAAACAATTTATGCAAGGGAACCCAAAATTCTCTATTGTTGTCGCCCTTTTCCTTATCTGTCTTTTCCTTAATCCGCATCGGACCAAAATTACTAGCATCGCCAAGAACTTTTACCGCTATATAGGCGGAATAATAGGTCGGCAAAACACGGGTTTTATAAATATCATCGTCATCGAATGGCAGATATCCTCTGGCTTCATCTAAATAATGAGCTTGAGAATTGCCGACCCTGCTGATCCCGACCCTCGAAAAACATTTATCAGCATGTTTTTGATGAACTGTTGTAAGCGCCGGACGATATTCCGAAGCAAAAACAGTTACTGCCAATGGAAAATTTTTTGCCTTGACCCGTAATTCTTGCAACGAAGGAGGATCAATACCATAAACATAATTTTCAATGACACAAATTTCTTCAAACGTCGGAAAGGCAGATAACTTAACCTCTATGCCATTCTTATTTCGATAAGAAGTCACCTGAGGTGAAGCTACGGCGTGAAAGAGTGCACTTTGAGCTGGTCTGCAAGGTTCTATAGCTCGCTTTCCATCGCGCGAAAAATCTTCAAAACCAGGTTGTGACCAATCTATATTAGCCTCTCGCAACAGTTCCGACCTCATGTCATCACCTAACATTACGATTCCGTGACATGCCATAAGTTCTTCCCATCCTTTTTTTGCCAGTCGTTGAAATATTTCGTTCACTTGGTCTTCGAGCGAACGCATAGTTTTTTGTCTCTCAATCATCGTAGTAGAAATTAATAGCCTAAACCTTCGTTCAGTAGCCGGATAGCATCAAAGTGCAGCAGGTGACTTATTTCGATCTCAGCGGCCTCTCCGGAATCTAATTTTATAGGGAACGTTTTCGTGGCACCCTCATTTAACGGCCCAAGCGGATCTGAAGGGGTGGCAGAGTTGCTGGGTGCTCCCCAAAGCAAGTGAAATCTATTGTCGACAAATGCTGCCCTTTTGATCTGCTTTGGAGAAACATCGATCATCCGTTTTGAAGTTATCTCAAAAGGCAGCACGGATTCGTAATATTCTTTTTTCCATATAGATGGTGTGGTAGCTAATCTTGCTACCGAATGAAAATTAGGTGCACGGGAAATGAAATGGTCGATAAATACATCTTTTTCATTGCCATACATGAGATAACGAAGGTGCTCCGGATAATCCATATCGGGGTCAAATGTGCGGAAATGCAAAACTTTGGTTATTATTATCTTAGCATTATTCAGTTCCTGGATATTAACTGGTTTACCGCCAGGATACTTTCTTGCTCCTCGGTTAACGTCCGTGGTCAATTCCGTTAACTTGCCATCTCTAATATCTATCAATGCAAGATGATCAAAAAAGGTTTGAAATAAGCCTTGTCCGTATTCCAGCCTAACCTGATTGTATGCGTCTATATGTGTTTTCTCTGCAAATCTCCCTTGCAGAATAATTTGAAAATGATGACGTTCATCAGCAAAAATCGGTGTATGGGTCATAAATATCTGTTCTCCTGTACTTCCCCCGGTCACAAATCCATGAAAATGTTTTAGTTGCTCATGACCTGGTTCGGGATGGCCAGGATGATGACCAGCATGTCCGGGGTCATGTGGGTGTGGGATTGGAGGTGCGGGAATCGGAGCTCCAACATAAATTTTGCCTTCCATATCCGGATGTAAACCACATCCATAAGAAAAGCCATCTGGGCCGCTTTCTTTATAAAATAATATAGGGCTGGAAACTTCACCTGGATGTAAGAGCCCGATGTCGAAAAAGAATTCGCCTTCAACAGAATTGATCTGATGGATCAGATTGTCTAAATTTCGAAAAACGATGTACTCGTCTTTTTCAACTTTAAATGTTGGGATAGTTTGTTGGCTAATGTCAACAATTTTAATTTTTGACATGACGATAAGTTTAAAATGTGATAAATTGATAAAGCATATTGGAATTCCAATGGTGGTCCAACTTGCAATACCTGGTTTGTATACCAAATATAATCTTTATTTCATTATAAAATTTTTTTGGTAAAAATTTGTATATTAGTGCTTAAAAAATCGCACCTCGATATCTTACTTGATTCTAAATTAGGAGAAAATCTTTCATTTATGGAAACCGAGATTATTAAATAAGATATCCATGTAAGACACTAATGCTAATTCTTCATGATATAATAAAACGTTTTGCATTTATGGATTTACATTTTTATTACTTTTGCAATAGTAATCAACCGGATTACACCGTTCTTAAGTTAAGATGCTTCCAGCAGGAAGCTTTTAAATATACAGGGATATTTGTGGCAGAATAGTGGCAGTATTTTGAAAAACTTGCAAAAAACACGCTTAAAACGCCAGAATCGCAAAAAGTGAAAATCCCTCCGGCTCCACTGGATACCAAATTTGTCTCAAAAGGCAGAGCGGTACCAAAAAAATCAAAACTGGTGCAGAATAGTGGCAGTTTTGATTTTAAAAAGAAAGAAAACAGCGTTTACACGGGTTTTGAGCACATAGTTCGAACCCCTCATCGCCCACCACAATTCAGCTTTATATCATTATAAAGTACATTAAAACAATGAAAACCTGCACTTTAAGAAGTTACAGGTTTTTTTATTTTTATCCTCCTGCACCGAACCGATTAGTACACACTGCACATCGGATTAATATACAAGGTGAATCGATGAGAAAAAAAGGAAATAAACAGTAACTTTTACACCAAGAATGACCCGATTGTAAACACTTGATTTACACGGCTTACTTTTTACCCGTTGCAGGTTGCTCATTATGCCCGGTCTATCCAACTTGATTAACCCTTTTCGCCGATTTAGAATTGATCACCATTTCTATTGGTCTACAAATAATTAGCAGTGTCATTAAAATTGGTGGAGCGGGGTCAATGCAATTAATTTATCCACTCAGGTATCGCAGTTAAACGCATTGTGCCTATTTAAGATCTTCTGAATTATAAATGAATATAAGACTATCGAATCCTATTTATATTACATAATAACTTGCTTTAATCACTACTTACAACCATAAAACTATTTGAATTTAGATTGTGTGTTTGATTCTGGAAGATAACGGCTTAGTAGCTATCAAAGATTGTAAAACGTCTGTTGTTACTTAACAATACATTTAGATTGATATATTTTATTATCATTAGTAACGGCTCTTATTATGTAGGTACCAGAGGGAAGGTTTAGGTTATCAAGTTTTACTTCAATTCCATTTTCGGTGTTTACTTCTCTGCTAATAATCTTTCTTCCCGTAAGGTCCAGTACCTGTACACTAATTTTATCTGAAGGTGCTGGTAATAAAAGTGTAGTACTGTTGTAAAACGGATTTGGATAGTTATAAAATTTACCTGAAGTGGTAGTTGTTACATCTTTAACACCTAAACTATAGTTGCCTAGTTTCATGTTAGAAACATTAATGCTAAATGGCTCAAAAGTGCTGTAGTTACCAATAATTGAGAATACAAAACCTTTTATAAGCTGGCCATTAAAGCTCTCACCGTTAGCGTTTACAAAATCATTAAGCGATATACTTTTTGCATCGGGGCTTTGCTGTGCGGGCAGTTCAAATTTAAGGCGGTTGGCCCATTCGGTAAGGCCTTCCGTTATCATTACTACTTCTACAGGATGGCTGCTCACAAGGTCAAAGTTAAGTGCTTCATATCCAGAAACGTCAAGGGTAAGTTCACCAGGCAACAAGTTCCTGAAAAGGTTTACTGTGCCTTTTACTTCTCCTGTAAGTGCCGCATTTCTCTCTATAGGGTATACGCCGGTTACTGCCGCCTGAGGAGTATATGCTTCTATATTAAAATTATTTATGGTTGTCTCATCAGCATTATAATCTACACCCCACGGGCCATCTGCAAGGTAAAGGCCATCTACTCTTGGAGAATTATTTGCCACAACAGAGAACCCAATATCAAATATACCGTTTGTATCTACAGTTAAGTCCTGGTTGTAGTTACCATCAAGGCTTACCGTTTGTACGAGGTTTTCTGTTTCGCTAAGTTCTGTTTGTCTTTTATTTCCGTCAAAGTTTAATGTTGTAGATGAAGATTTATTAATCATTTGCAACAATAGTTCTCCGTTTTTGTACGATCCTTTCCTCACAAATACCGATGGTATCCTGTTTTCTATAACATCGCTGGTTACACTTGCTTGCTGGTTCAACCGGTCTAGTGTATAGTTTACAACGCTGCTCACCTGGCCCATTGTAGCACCCCACACCTGAAAGTTAACATAGTTTCCTACAGGATATTGTGCTATATTCCAGTAACTATGTAGTAAATTTGACGTTTCGGTTTGTTCTACACTAAAAGTAAGTGCATACTCTGTAATGCCATTAGCCCTTTTAAGTTTTACCATTATAATTTCGTGGCCTTGCAGGGTCACTGTGCGCACATCTTCAAGAGATGAACCATTAAGCCTGTCGCAAATCATTTTGCTGTGGTCATACACGCTTCCGGTGGTAACGGTTGCCAGTCCCGCAGCAATACGGGTTGTACCTTCATAATAATCTACCGAAAATACCTGCTCTGCATTTGTAATACCTATGAGGTCGGCCGGGCTCGACTCATAAGCCGTTTCGGTACCGTACATACCCGTTGTAGGGAAAAATGACTGAAGGTTAGTAGTATTGACGTTTCTTTGGGTATTTGAAAAAACCTGTGTAGGAATTGTTATACCTTGTTATAATGAAGAGTCGCGCCTGCTGAGTGATGAATTTAAAAGTTTTGTACATACTAATCTTGGCTATCATCTTTGTTTTGTTAACGATGGAAGTAAAGATAATACACTTGGCGTGTTACAGGAACTTAGTAAAGGAAATGAAGAGCACATAAGTATATACAATTGTGAAAAAAATGGAGGTAAAGCTGAGGCCGTTAGGCTTGGTATGTTACATTTGGCTAAACAGGCACAATTTGATTATATAGGATTTTTAGATGCTGATCTCTCCACAAATTTTGATGATTTTACAGACCTTGTTACAACCATATCACATTCAAATTATAAAGTAGTGAGTGGTTCGCGCATTGTACGCATGGGGGCTGATATTGCTAAAGATGGTGCACGAAAAATTATCAGCAAAGGTATTAATCTATATATTAGAAAAACATTGGGTATGGAATTTAGGGATACACAATGTGGCGCAAAAATTATGACCAAAGATGTGGTTATACAAACATTCCATAAAAAATTTATTACAAGGTGGTTGTTTGACGTAGAGATATTTATGAGGATGAAAAAAACATACGGTAATAAAGAAGCGCAGGCCATGCTTTGTGAAAAACCGTTAAACCGCTGGGTACATGTAGACGGATCTAAACTTTCATTTAAAGATTCATTTAAAATTTTAGGGCAAATAGGACAGATAGCTTTGCATTACCGGTAGTTTGTTTGTAACAATGCAGCAATTGCTATTAATTGCGCCGAAATAGCTTATATTTTGCGTAGTATTTTATGCGGCGATGGCTTAGTCAAATTCTTTCAGAATCCTGGCAATCTGTGTAGGTGTGAATTTAATGGTCTTCATAATTACAGTTTTAAAGTTTATAAAAAATTCTACCATTTATTTTAACGATGCAAGGGAACTTATATTTAGTAATCATAATTCTCAGGTAGAGACCTGATGAGCCTGCTATCAGAAATCGGTCAACAATATGATAGTATGTAAAGGTCATGTTTAAATTTGAATAAAGCGCAAAGGCGTATCTACCCGTTCTAAAGGATGGTAAATACCATGGTTTATTTCAAAATCTGATACCCTGAAGAATACAGAAATAAACTAAGGGCTATGACATTTGAATAATTTAAGAGATAACAATTTTAAAAGTGTTCGACACATCCCTGACACCTTCATTTAACGATAGTTTTCGATAAGTTTTTAAGGGTAATTACAAAAAATAGTAATATTAATCTAATTGAAACATCTCCCTGATAAAAATAAAATCACAATTGAAGTTGTATTAAATCATTATAAATCATTTATTTATAAATTTTAATTACTATTAAAAAAAGTCAAATATGCACAATGTGTTCGACTGTGACCCCTGGCAGCCCACCACTACAAGGCTTTATTTACGGATAAAGTTACTTAAATCACAGAAAACCTGTACTTTAAGAAGTTGCAGGTTTTTTTATTTTCACCCCCGCACCATCAAAATTTTCAAAAATCCACAAAGTTTTTTGTGGCAAATCTGTGGCAATTTTAAATTCAAAAAAAAATCCGCAAAAATAGATTTAAGTTTTTGATTATCAAGTGGTAAATATGCTTAACGACTTGATTTTTAAAGCGCTATAATTCGATATTTATCAATTTTTAAAACGTTGAATTTATGTTAGAGAGCAGTTTCGGAATAACCTTCTTCTTGAATGCTGCACTGAAAGAGACGGGATATAATTTAGTAAGAATTGCACACTTACAATTAAAGTGTTTGAATTTCTTTAATCAATGACTTTTAGGCATTAGCTTAAAAGAAAAGCTAAAAATAAAATATTTCTCATTTTTATTAACTTTTAGCGTGTATGATATTTATATTATAATATAAAATACAATAAACTAATAAGTATTTTAAAATAATAATATTAAAAAATCATTAAATCACACACATCAAAAATGGGCGGAGTCCATTTTGACTACTTTTACCAAGCCTTTCACCAATTTAAAATTGCAGTATGGACACTAATTTAATAAGTAGATTACGCGATGGAGAGGATTCGTGTTTCAGAGAAATCTATGAGAAGTATCACTTTAAAGTTTACGTTTTTGTAAACAGCTATGCAAAGCAGCCCGCAGACACAGAAGATATAGTACAAAATGTTTTTATACACCTTTGGAAGTTCCGGCACACAATCCATCCCGAAACACCGCTTGATGCGGTACTGTTTAAAAGCTCGAGGCAGGAAATTTTCAATTGGTATAAAGCTCAGGATGGCTTTCCGTTGCTACCTGACGGGGAGCTCAGGGAAGATCAAGATGTTATTGCAGAGCAATGGGACGAGGAAATCGCACTGAAGCTGGAACGTATTAATACACTTCTTGAACAGATTCCCGAAAGGCGGCGCAAGATTTTTACCCTCCACAAGTTCGAACAACACAGCTATAAAGAAATAGCTGATGAGATGAACATGACCCAAAGTGCAGTTGCCAAACAAATATCAAAAACATTACAGTTTTTAAAGGAAAATGTTGCGGAGCAACACTGCCTTATGTGGTTTGCAATCATTGTTAAATTTGTAGACAAATGATTTACAATATATTAAGTCTATAAAATAGAGCAAATCAGCTACCTGTTTTACATTAAATTAACATTTTTTAAAAAGGACAAAAATATGTAGTTCTTTTTAAAATCATTCGTCTGGCAATACTACCTGTAAATACTGGGTATATTTCTAAAGCACCCTTTATTCCATCCTTTATTCCCGTTAAGAAATCATTAATACTCGTTTTCGGCAGGGATTTTTTTCTTTCTGCGAAGCTATATGTATACGGAGGACACAAACAACTGTGAAGTAATGGCTCCCATCTATAAAACGATACGCTATGAATTTAAACGATGTTCAGGACGAGTGGAACGCAATACCTGAAAAAGGGATACTGCCTCAGGGTGCAAAAGACAGGATGTGGGAAAACATCCAGATGGCAACGCTCCAAAAGCGCCGTAGACGTAGCTACCGCTGGATTGTTGCAGCATCAGTTGCCATACTGTTACTCTTTGGGGGCTACTTATTTTTAATGCAGCCCGTTGCGGCGGCAAAGGCGATTGTAACCAATACCTATCCGCATGACATCCGTCTTTTGCGACTGCCTGACGGTAGCCGTATATGGGTAAACCAAAATACAGAGATTTCCTATCCCAGTGAATTTGCCGGCGACACGCGTGAAGTAACTTTATCAGGTGAAGCTTTCTTTGAGGTAGCTAAAGATCCTGATAAACCGTTCATTATAACATCGGGTGCAGTCAGGACAACTGTATTGGGGACATCATTTAACATTGATGCCTATGCCGGTAAAGCCATTGAGGTAAGCGTGCGTAGTGGCCTGGTAAAAGTACAGGCTTCGGGCAATACAGTTATGCTAAAAAAAGGTGATGCAGCAATAGTACCGATGGATAACCGGAAACTACAAAAAACGGTTGGCATTGCAACAGAGCCCGAATGGAAAAAAGCACTGATTGATATTGATGGGTTAACGCTGGAGGCAGTAATTAACAAGATACAAACAGAACATAACATGAAAGTGGTGTATACTAAAGAAGAACTGAGGCACCTAAAGATAAAAGGAACACTGGATACGCGCCAGGGTGTTACAGAGATGATGCAGACTGTTGCTTTTGCCCTTGGGTTGAATATAACCAGCACCGATGGAAACTCCTTTACAATAAGCAGGTAAATAATCAAATTAATATAATGTATGACTTTCGTCCTAAAGACGTGAGATGGGGGTTTATTACCTTTTGAATAAATAAAAAAAAATCATAATTATCAAATTTACAAATAATTACAAGAGCAAATAAAAATAACAGATACAAATATTCAATTATGAACCATGTCCATTTAAGGCGATTTCCCAAGACACTATGGGCTTTGCTTTTCTTCTTTACTATTGGCGGTCTATTTGCACAATCCGGTACTGTATCGGTAGACTTTAAAAATGCTTCGCCCGCTGAGATTATTAAAAACCTTGAGTCGCGCACGCCTTATCGTTTTGTGTATCCTGAAGGCTTAGACCTCAGTGGCCCTGCTATTACCATAAAAAAAGAAAATGTTTCTATAGATGAAGTCTTAAAAGTGCTAAGGTCGCAAACCAACTTAGATTTCCGGAGGACAGAAAATAATATTGCGGTAAACAAAAAACAAAATACTAAAAAGCCGGGAAAGATAACAGGAAAGGTAATTGATGAGAGCGGCCTTTCCTTACCCGGTGCCACAATCAGGGTTGTTGAAACAGGTACAACAACCGTTGCTGACAATTATGGTAACTATTCTCTCAGCATAGATCCCGGAAGCTATACTACTGAAGCCATCTTAATATCCTTCCAGACAAAAAAAATAACGGGGGTGGTCGTAAACGCCGTGGAGGAAACTATATTAAACATTGTCCTTAAAGAAGATGTTAACGCCTTGGAAGAAGTGGTAATTACCCAGTCCTACAAAAAGGCAACATCTACGGCAGATGGATTATTGCAACAGCAAAAAAAAGCAGCACAAATGAGCGATGGTATCTCTGCCGAGCAAATTGCCAAAACACCGGATAGCGATGTAGGGGCAACTCTAAAAAGAATAACAGGTATTACAACAGTAGACAATAAATATGTAGTGGTACGTTCAATGGGTGAACGATGGAACCAGGCAGTGATGGATGGAATCAACCTGCCAAGTACAGAAGCCTATAATAATAATTTTTCTTTTGACATTATTCCTACGGCAATGGTAGAAAGTGTAATTGTAAGCAAAACAGTTACACCAGATATGAATGCGAGTTTTGCCGGAGGTTATGTAGAAATAAGGACAAAGGATATTCCTGAAAAAGAATTTTTTTCTTTCAATTGGGGGTCATCTTATAACGACCTGTCTACTTCTAAACAATTCCTGACGCGGCAAAGAGGTAAGAACGACTATTTTGGGTTTGATGACGGTACAAGAGATTTTCCGAAAGGACTGGAATCGATGGATTGGAATAACCCTTTGTTTTTTGAACAATCTAAACAGTTTACTAACGATAATTTTACCACTTACAGCACTAAGGCAAACCCGGGTTCGAGTTTTCAGTTGGCTTTTGGAAAAAAATTCGAACTTAAAAACAATAATAAATGGGGCTTTGTAGGGGCAATAACTTCGAGAAACGAACAAACCAAACTGGATATAGATCATACAGGCAGAGGCAACTGGCTCGATACTACAGGACAAATCTCAGAAGAACAGCAACAAGGGCTCGCTCCGGTTGATTTTTTTAATTTCAAGAACAAGGGGGCGTCCTACACCTATAATGCTACCATGGCAGGGATGCTAAATTTTGGTTTACAATTAGGTAGAAACAGGATTTCCCTGCGTAACTCTTATACCCACATTTATGACAATACCCTTACAAGGGTTACCGGTTGGAACGAGTACATAACCGGGCAGCCCAGCGGAGCAGAGAGCTCTTATAACTATTTTTACTACGGGATTATTCCTAATAACGACCCTGCCCAATTGCAATCTTTAGATAAACCCTATACGGACAATACTGATTATCCTATTTACCAAATTTTATTACAAAACAAAGTGGAAGGGAATCATAAAATAGGAACTACAGAATTCAACTGGTTTGCAGCAAGAACGGGCATAGCGGCAGACACCAAAGATTATACACAGCATCAAACCTTTTATAATTTTATTGGTAACGAAATTTTGGCATACCACCAGGTATATAATTCAGGGAATAACTTTTCAAGAGGCTATATCGAAAACAGGGAAACTGATTACAACTACGGTACTTCGTTTAAATGGGGCATGGATGCAGGAAATTTTAAAAACAGCATCAAGCTGGGCTATGCCGGTGCAATAAAAAACAATACCAACCAGCAGCAAAAATTTTTCCTCCGCGTAGATGAAAACAGGGATGTACCCAGTAATGAAAGGAATTTCCTGATAATGGAGGGTGCCCTTTCCAGTTGGTTCGATGGTTCTCATTATGTGCCCGGGGGTATTGGCTGGCAAACTAATGCCCTTTATAAAAATGAAAAATACGAAGGCAGGGTTACCCAGCACGCCCCGTACCTAATGTTTGATAACCGCTGGAATGATAAACTAAGGCTGGTTTGGGGCATTCGGGCAGAATATTTTAAATACGACCTTATTTCCCAGCAGATAGACCTTGCCGATCCGAGAAATGTTAACAGGGAGGCTATAGATGATAAGCCTTGGCAATTTATGCCATCTGCCAACTTTACTTATAGCCCCACCAGCAACACTAACATAAGGCTGGCATATGGCAGGACAGTAATTCGCCCCCAGTTTAATGAAAGGACCGGCTTGCCCTATTTTGACCCAATAGCCAATGGGCTTATTTATAATACAGAAATGACTTCTTCGGTAATTAATAATTACGATTTCAAATTTGAATGGTTTTCGGGCCCTGGCGAAATTATTTCTGCGGGATTGTATTATAAAGATATTGACCGACCGATAGAGAGGGAGGGACATCTTTCTAACGAAGGAAATTTGTTTCTCTACAATGGAAATTCTAAAAATGCAAAACTTACAGGTTTTGAAGTAGAGATAAGGAAAAATTTCGGGTTCATTATAAAAGACTCTTTTTTAGAGCACTTGTTTATAAGCGGAAATTTTACGTTTAACGACACCAAAGTAATTTCTTTTAAAAATCTCTACAACACCGGAGCAAATGCCGAAACCTACAATGTAGAGCGGCCGCTGTATGGGCAAACGCCCTGGGCATATAACTTAGGATTAATGTATGACGGAAATCGTTTTGGGGCTAATTTTTTATACAATGCCAAAGGCGATCAATACATTACAGTGGGCTATGACTATAATGGTGAAGAGATTCAGCGCCCATATGCGGTGGCAGATATGCAGCTGTCTTGTAAATTTTTGAAAAACAAAAATTTCGAAATAAAGCTCAATGCAAGAAATCTGTTTGACAGGGTAAAGGAATATTATAACAACTATAACTCGTATTCGGTTTTCAGAGGAGCAGGCAATGAATTTGAGACAATAAGAGAAAATTTAAGCCTTATGCCCGGAGCCACAGATAAATATGATAAAAGTATAGATAAGATATTATTTCGTGCCTATAGCGGCAGAACATTTAGTTTGAATATGATTTATAGTTTTTAGATGCGTGTAAAATATAGCGTGTTCGTAAGGAATAACGAGTAAACAAAAGGCAGCGAAGTTCTATACTAAAGCGCAGGTTTTTATTAAGGGTGTAATTGTAACATTATACAGGTTTTGCCGCATCCTGAAAGGCTGTGAATCCAGAGTTTATTGATGAAGTGCACCATTGATAATACCACGGACACAGTATAAAAAACGGAAACCTTACCAGAGAGACTCAGGCTGGTAACGGGAGAGGTTGAGTCGCTTTGCAGGGCCGTGCCTCCGGCAATGCTAAGTGTAAAAAACATAACAAAATCACGGGATATTGAGGCGGATATCCTTTAAATACTAAAACGATCCGGTATAAACATATCATTGCCGGATTATAATTCTAAATAAGTTCATTATGAAAAATTTAATTTTTGTGGCTTTGGCAGCACTATCGCTTACGGCCTGTAGTGAGAATGAGACTGACTCTAATGTGTCTTCGTTTAGTATGCAATCAGCTTCTGCTGACTATGCAAGTCAGTGTTCTAAACCCGTGCAAACGGTTTCCGGGAACATTAATGCAACTAATAACCATTGGACAGCAGGTACAATTTGGGAAATTGATGGTATTGTAAACGTACAAAGCGGCATCACGCTTACTATTGATGCAGGAACCTATATTAAAGCCAAACCAAGAACTGACAACACAGCTACCGGGGTATTGGTAGTACAAAAAGGGGGCACGCTGAATGCCAACGGAACAGCTACGGCTCCGGTAGTATTTACCAGCTATAAGCTTTTAGACTGTAATGCTGCTACTACAGCTGCTCCCGGAGATTTTGGAGGTATTGTTATTTTAGGAGACGCTCCTACCAATCAGCCTACTACCACTACCATAGAAGGCCTTTCGGGTGCTCTCTACACCTATGGAGGTGCGAATGCTGCACACAATGGAGGGTCGCTTACCTATGTGCGTATCGAGTTTGCAGGGTATGACCTTTTGGCTCCTAATTCAGGTAATGAAATTAATGGACTAACACTCGGTGGCGTAGGCTCTGGTACTGTGTTAAACCACATCCAGGTGTCTTACGGCAAAGACGATTCTTTCGAATTCTTCGGTGGTACAGTAAATGCAAGCAATTTAGTGTCGTTTGCAGCAGATGACGATAATTTTGACTTCGATAATGGTTATGTTGGTACCATTACCTGTGCCCTGGCCTTGGCAGATTTTAACTCTACACACAGCCAAAGCGGTGGAAACCCTGATTCTAACGGAATTGAACTGGACAACAATTCAACAGGATCTACGGTTACACCTATAACAAACCCTGTAATTAATAACCTGACTATTGTAGGAGCCAGAAACAGTGCTCAAGGTGCTTTGTATGAAAATGCAATCCATGTAAGGAGAAATGGAAAACTAACGCTAAACGATGCGATAACTACAGGATATACTGTTGGTATATTGAATGAAACCGTAAGTGGTGCCGCCGTTAATCCTGCCGACCTTAGCTTTACAAATGTAAGCGCGCATGGATTTACGTTTGCCACTGCTTCAAAAATTGGCAGTACTACAGCGGCCCTTACTATTTCGGGTGTAACCGCTACTTCTACTACTTCTCCTGCAACTGCGTGGGGTATGACACAGCCGTTCTTTAATGTAACGTCTACACCGTGGAATGTTACTCCAAGAAACTGTGGTGATTTCAAAGGGACCTGGACCAATTACTCTTTCTAACGTACAATTAATTTTAACCTGAAACCAGGTGGCAGCAAGCTACCACCTGGTTTCTTTTATATTTTACTATCATGAAAAAAATTATTTTACTTTTAATTATATTAGTTTCCGGCGTAAGCAACGCACAGTATCCTGTTTGGGTAAATAGTTTTGATTCGGCAGCAGATCTTGAGGGATGGACTTTCCACGATTTAAACAACAATGGCAACAACTGGGTACAGGGAGCCAATTGGCGAAATGGAGAAGCAGGCACAGAGCAGGTTCTTAGATACACCACGTTTCCTTTATCAGGGGACTATTACCCAAATGCTGATACAGAAAATGACTGGATTATTTCTCCTGCAATAAATCTTTCATCGGCATCGGGCACTATACAATTAGCCATATATTGGAATAAGGTATATTCTAATCAAAATAATGCATCCGGAAGGTTAGTATTTATTTCTACATCTCCAGATTTGGCTGGTTTTCAGCAATTGCAAACACAGGGAAATCAGGGATACTATTTTGTTACCGATGATGTAGTTTTTCCTGCAAATCCTAATGAATTTGCAGAAAGTATTTTAGATGTTTCCACCTTTGCAGGCAGCACCATCTATATTGGATTGTTATCAACCAATGATACTGATTACACTTTTCAAATAGCGCCTATCAATATTGACCGAATGGGCATTTTCGCTTCAACATTAGGTGTTGAGGATTTAAACGCTCCTAAAACCCATACCAAAATAGTACAAAACCCGGTGGCTTCCACTTTACAATTACAACTAAATCCAGCCCTTGAGCCAACAACTACAGCCGTTAAGGTATATAATATTATGGGTCAGGAAGTATTTACAGCCCCTTACAGTAACCAGATAGAAGTGTCGGCTTTAGCTGCCGGAGCTTATATTATGCATGTAACAAATGGTGCGGTAGTAGAAAAGTTGAAGTTCATTAAAATGTAATGTATAAATGTTCATTTCGACTGTAACATTTCGGGTGGAGAAATCTAAAAGCCTCCCAAAGCTATATTAAAAAAGCTTTGGGAAGCTAAAACATCCCGAAAGGGATAAGAATAAAACAAAAGACTTATGAAAAAAGCAAGAATTTTAGTACTCGCATTATTAGTGTTAGCAACATCATCCTGCGAAAACGAACTTACCGAAGAATTTGACGTGGCACAAAAAGCCGGCACGATAAATATAAAAGGTTTTTCTGCCCCAGGTGCGGTACAGCTAAGGTTTAATAATGAACCGGTGCTGATTAATGGCAGCAGCTTTTATAATGAAAATATTGAAACTACACTGCACTTCGTAGTAGATAAGGGAGAATCGGATGTATTAGGTATTTACGACAATGACACAGGGAATGAGCGGGCAAAATATGAAATCACTTACGATAATATTGCAGACTATAAGGACTTCTATTTTTTTAATTTGCCGGATATTTTTCTTGAGGTCTATGCTGTAAAGCCTAGTGTAAATTTGGGCCAGGTGGGCTTTGTATTCCTTTTTCCTAATCTGGGAGAATACTCAGGTTATAATCTTGAAAGTGTAAAAGGTGTATTAAAAAAAGGAAATGGAACTGTACTTGCCACATTTGAAAACATTGGGACAGATGATTTCTCTGAATTAAAGGTTTACAATTTTTTTAGCAATACAGCCCCGGTATTCCTGGAGCTTTACAAACCAGGAACCACTGAACCTTATACGGGTACAACACCCATACAAGTCCAGATAAGTCAGACTATTGGTGCCAATATGATTGTACTGCAGGAAAAAATGGAAAACGGAACAGTAGTTATAAAAGGAGATATTGATGTGGCAGATTATCTGGAATGAACCAGCGATAGTAATAAAAAAAAGTAAAAACTTATACTCATTTGAAAATGAATATGCTGTAAGCGTAATAATGGCTGTTTTTTACTCGGAAAAGTTATTTAAAACCAAAACTTTAGGATGAAGAAATCAATTTTAATACTATTGTTAGTAAGCTTTTTGGTTGCCTGCCAAACTAACGACGATATTTCTATAACATACAAAGAAGGTACAAATGAGTATGTAAACGAGTGGATTTATACACAAATGAAACGCTATTATTACTGGAACGAAAGCATGCCGGGCAAAGGTGATTTGTCTTTAGATCCTAAAGCCTATTTTACAACGCTGCTGCATACTGATGATCCTTTTTCTTATGCAATCCATACCGCTTCAGCAGAAACGTTTCCCAAAAGCCTGAGTGGCTCGTTTGGTTTTGATGTTTCTTTTGTTGAACATGACGGACAGGTATTTGGTGTGGTACTATATGTGCTGTCGGGTTCCCCTGCTGAAAATAGTGGCCTGCATCGCGGACAATTGATAACGGCTATTGGCAATATTGTCTTAAACCAGGAAAATTACGACAATCTCTATCAAAATTTAATGAATACTGAAAATGCCACTTTACAAGTAGTTGCATATTTTGAAGAATCGGGATTTACAGATCCGCAACAGGTTACTATCCATAAGGGGTTTACCTTTTTACAACCTGTCCACCACCAGGTCATTACTGAACAAAATAATAAAGTGGGCTATATTGAAATTCCGCATTTTGATATCGGGCTTTCACAGTCGCTCTTACTAGCATTTCAGGACTTTAAAAACCAGGCCGTAAATGAGATTGTGGTAGATTTAAGGTATAACGGTGGCGGAGATGTGTCTTCAGCCACAGCATTAAGTATTCTGTTATCCCCCGTTATACAGCCCGGCGATCCTTTTATCACTTTTAAAGGTAACAGCAATGGTGGAGAAATCAACCAGACTTTTAAAGAAGCCCTGGAAATGAATGAGTCGCAGGTTAGTTTTGAATCCCTGCGTGCCGCCCACCCATCAATCCAAAAAGTCTACATCCTCTCTGGAAACCGCACAGCTTCTGCGTCAGAAATTATTATCAATAACCTTAAACCGTATATGGAAGTAATTACCATAGGTAAAAAAACGTTTGGTAAAGATATGGCCAGTTTCCCGATTGAAGACGACAGGGTTGCGGGTACAGACGGCCGCTGGGTGTTATACCCTGCTATTTATAAACTTTCCAACGCCAACGGTGAGGGCAACTATAGGAATGGGATACCGCCATCAGTTATCCTGGATGAATTACAGTCGCTGGAAGTTTTTCCATTGGGGGATGTAAATGAAGTATTGTTCCATCAGGCACTTGCTATAATTTCAGGAAAGGGGCGCCTGGCCCAGGGTAAAAATACTATGGCAAATATCCTGGATAAAACCCTGCCTAAAGATGCGGCTAAGCCGGTAATCATTAAAAAAATCTGGCCTGTTGTCAAAGAGTAAATCAGAACATCATCAAGCCCAACGATAAATTACAAAGTAAAAATTATGCAGGGAATAAATGCGAAAGACCATGAAAATATCATGAGAGCCTTTTGCAGATTCGAGGAGCTGTCCTCTATAGTTAAAAATAAAACTTCAATTGAAGAAGATTCCATAACACGTGAAGGCATAGCGAAACTTGCAGAGAATTACCAGAAATATAAATCTCTGCTTTCTGAATTGGAGCAATGTACTAAGGAGTATGTAAAGAAAAAGAAATCTGTGCAGGGCGTTATGTTTAAAAGCATCCGGAAGATGAATACAGAAATAGGCAAAACACAATACCGAAAGACTTGAGCTGACTGTTTGATTTTGCCATATATATTGTTATCTTACGCCAAACCATTATGATGCGATATCTTGCTAATTAATTCAAATTGTTAGTAGAGTTGCTAAATTTGACATAAGTAATTTAGTTGTCCTATTTTGTTTTAGGCTAAATTTAAAATTTACATCATGCTTAATCAACTTGTGCTTGATAAAAACCTCACACATTGAATGCAGCCATCTGAACCAGATTTTAATAGAATTTAAAATTAGTCCTATAAAAGGTGATTAATATGATATTGAAACATAAATAGCTATAATCATAATAACTATTTGTCAATTTTACGTATTTAATGAATTAAACAGGTTTAAAAAAGTGTAATGTTCTCTATTTGTGATAAATATAACAATAACAACTTAAATCGCTCAAGGCATGATTTTGATAAATGAGTGCCAAATGTTCCTAAAAACAGGTTTATTATAAACCAGTTTTCCTAAAAAACCAGTTATTCATATTTATCTTATCCCCTTTTTTATCTTATGTTACGCATAGAAATTATTAATCTAGTAGCGTAACTTCATAAAACTCCATTGTAATGTATTAAAAAGCAATAGTTCATTGTGTAATACAGGTATGCCGATGATAAGCTTTAGAGTTTCCTGTGCCATCATAGTGCCTATTATGCCCGGCAGTGTACCTATAACACCGTTAAGGCTGCAATTTGGAACATCTTCAGGCTCGGGAGGTTCCGGAAACAAGTCCCGTAAATTTTTACTGGTATTATGATTGAATACCGCTATTTGCCCTTCAAATTTGAGGATGCTGCCATAAATCAGCGGTTTACTTAATTGAACACAGGTATTGTTAACCAAATATCGGGTAGCAAAATTATCGCTGCCATCTACAATTATATCAAAATCAGATATAATACGTTCAGCATTGTCAGGTGTTAGCTTTTCATCAAAAACGTGAAACGTTGCATGTGGGTTTAGTTCCATTAACACTTTTTGAGCAATAATTGCTTTGCTTTGTCCGGTTGTTTTATCGTGATACAAAATTTGCCTGTGCAGGTTGTGCAGTTCTATAACATCAAAATCTACAATACCTATAGTTCCCACACCGGCAGCGGCAAGGTATTGCAAAACTGGGCAGCCAAGGCCACCCGCGCCAATAACCAAAACCTTTGCATCGATTAGCTTTTGCTGGCCTTCGTTACCTATTTCGGGCACCATCATCTGGCGGCTGTAGCGTAAAAAGGTATTTATGGCATTCATACTGAATATATTTTATCCCAGTCTTTCCAAACCGGTTCGTAACCTTCATTTGAGATTATTGCTGCTATCTCTGCCGGCGAACGTTCATCACTGGTTTCAAATTGTTCTAATGACTCCGGGTCTACCACATAACCACCGGGATTGGTTTTAGAACCCGCACTCATGCTGGTAGTTCCCAATGAAATGATATTATCCCTGAATTTCTCATTTTCACGGGTTGAAATGGAAATTTCAAGGTCTTCGTTCCATAAACGGTAGGCACAAATAAGCTGCACCATATCGGTATCGGTCATAATAAAATTAGGTTCTATTATACTCTCTGCAGGCCGTAATCGCGGAAAGGAAACCGAATATTTACATTGCCAGTACTGCTTTTGCAGATAATCGAGGTGCAGTGCGTTAAAGAAACTATCAGTACGCCAGTCTTCCAGCCCCAGCAATACGCCGAGGCCTACTTTATGGATGCCTGCTTTGCCCACCCTGTCAGGTGTTTCGAGCCTGAAATCAAAATTGGATTTTTTTCCTTTCGGGTGATAGACCTTGTAGGCCTCCCTGTGATAGGTTTCCTGATATACGAGTACCGAATAAACACCCGCCTTATGCAGCGCCCTATATTCATCGGTACTTAAGGGCTGTACTTCTACCGATATATTGGCAAATTTATCTTTGATAAGCCCAACAGCATTTAAAAAATAGTTGATGTTTACGGTATAATTAGACTCGCCCGTTACCAGTAACACATGGTCAAAGCCCATGCTTTTTAAGACATCACATTCCTGCAGTATTTCACTATCGCTAAGTGTTTTTCGCTTTAACTTGTTGTCAAGGCTAAAACCGCAGTAGGTACAAATATTCTGGCATTCATTACTTAGGTACATTGGCGCATACATTTGTATGGTCTTGCCGAACCGCTTTTGTGTAAGGGCCCTGCTGGCATGGGCCATCTGTTCTAAATAGGGCTGTGCCGCCGGCGATATAAGTGCCATGAAATCGTCAAGTGTGCGCTTTCTGTTCGCCAAAGCCAGTGCTACATCCTGTGTTGTGGTGGCGTATATTCTTTGGCTTACCTCATTCCAATTGTAGGTGTCAAAAATATCTTTAAAAGTTGCCATGTGCGTTTACTTAATTATCAAACAAAAAAGAGGTGAGCGGGCTGGATGCGATTGCGGTACTAACTATTCCTGCCAGTTTAGCTTCAAAGGCTTTTCTGCCTGCAATTACCGCTTCTTTAAAAGCTTCGGCCATGAGTACCGGGTTTCCCGCAACGGCAATAGCGGTATTAACCAGTACAGCGTCGGCGCCAAGTTCCATAGCCAGTGCTGCATGAGACGGAGCGCCTATTCCGGCATCTACAATTACAGGCACACGGCTCTGCTGGATAATGATTTCTAAAAAATCAACCGTCCGCAGGCCCTTATTACTGCCTATAGGTGCTCCTAAAGGCATTACAGCCGCAGTACCGGCATCTTCAAGCAGTTTGCATAAAACCGGGTCGGCATGTATGTATGGCAGTACCACAAATCCCAGTTTAGCTAGTTCTTCGGTTGCTTTAAGCGTTTCTATAGGGTCGGGTAATAGATACCTGGGGTCAGGGTGAATTTCAAGCTTTAGCCAGTTGGTTTCTAGGGCCTCGCGTGCCAGCTGCGCCGCAAAAACTGCCTCTTTAGCCGTTCGGGCACCCGATGTATTGGGCAGCAGGTTAATGTGTGGGTGTTGCAGGCTGTTAAGCAGGGCATCGGTATCGGTTTGCAGGTCTACACGTTTGAGCGCCACAGTAACCAGTTCGCTGCCTGATGCTATAACTGCCCCTTCCATAAGCTTGTTCGACCCAAATTTGCCGGTACCTAAAAACAGACGGGATGTAAAGGTTTTATCGGCTATAGTTAATGGCTGCATAGTGTGTTTAAATTTGTTAGTAGTTCTTTTTTGTGTGGATGGTTAGTGATAAGCGCTGAAAGCGCTACCCCGTAAATACCGGCGTGTAGAATGGCAGGTATATCATCCTGTAGTATGCCGCCAATGGCGTAAATAGGCATTTGAACATTATGTCGTTTTAGGTGCTGCATTATATCAATATAACCTTGTAAGCCTAAAACCGGGCTCAGTTTTTCTTTTGTTGCTGTAAAGCGGTAGGGCCCCAGGCCAATGTAATCGCACTGCTCTTTACATCTTTGCATAACATGCGTAAGTGTATTTGCTGTGCCGCCTATAATTTTGTTTGGCCCTATAATTTCGCGTGCTTTTTCTACCGGCATATCATCTAACCCTAAGTGAATACCATCAGCACCTATTTCTTTGGCAATGTGGGGGTAATCGTTTATTATGTAGGTGCAAGCATATCCTTCTATCACCTTTTTAACTCGTGAAGATAATTTGAGTACCTCAATTTCTGTGGCATCTTTAAAGCGCAGCTGCACCCAGGTACAGCCTGCATCAAGCGCATTTTTGACGGCATCTAACTGCTGTAATGCTGTTGCGCCCTGCGATATGTATTGTATTTTACTGTACATGGTAGCCCAAAAGGTTTTCGTTACTTTTTAATGCTCTTTCAATATAGTTTTTAGCCAGCCTGCATGCCTCTTCAATATGTATTCCCAAAGCGAGATTAGCCGCTATGGCTGACGATAGGATACAACCAGACCCATGCTTTTGTGGAAGGTTAATTTCAGAAGGTAAATACGGTGTTGTCTTGTCATTGGCATACAAAAAGTCTACGCCTTTTTCCTGCACTGAATGCCCCCCTTTCAGGTAAACGCTGCAGTGCGCAGCAAGTGTAAGAGCAGACTGTTTAGAGTCTTCATCACCGGTTAACCTGCAAGCTTCTATACTGTTTGGTGTAATTAAATAAACCTTATTTAAAATATCGGATAGTACAGTATTGTCTATTGAAGAAATGAAACTGCTTCCTGCAGATGCCGACAGTACCGTATCCCAGATAATTTTTATGTTATTGTTCTTCCTTTTTATCCAGTTTACGAGATCGAGTAATGTATCGAGGTTTTCTATAATACCAATTTTTACAACTTCGATTTTATATTGGTTAAACAAGGGTTCACATTGGTCAATAACCATTTGGTAAGGCTGCCAAACCGTTTTATAATATGCATCTTCAGTTTGTACCGTAAGCGCCGTAACAGCCCCAAAACCCAGGCAACGGTGCTGCTCAAATGTTTTTACATCTGCCAGTACACCCGCACCGCCCGAAGGGTCAAATCCCGCTATGCTTAAAATTGCCTGCCTGCCGTAGTCCATTTCTGTTGTAGTAATTTAAATTCTTTTAGTGGTTCCCCGCTTAGCCATATTGAACCTAACACCGCTACGCCATCAAAGGCTTTTAGTATTTTACTGTCGAGATTTTCTTTTGATATCCCACCAATTGCTATTCGCTTTACAGTGCTATTGCCGCCTGATTCTATGTGCTTCATTGCATTGTATCCTTCTTTAGAAATGCTGTTGAATACCGGGCCGATAAAGGCGTAACTAAACATTGGAGTAAGTGCCTCATAAGATTCCCAGCTATGGACTGAAGTGGACAGCATATATCCATTTTGCTTCAAAGAGTTTAGTTGTCTTTCAGATTGTTTTAACCGTTCAACTTCTTTAAAATGAAGCCGTTTTATACCATAATCAGATGCTATCTCATGGTGCTGATTTAATGCCAATTGATGATAGTTTTGCAAATCTATACCCGCTATCAGGTGCCTCAATTCTTTTACAGTTGCATCAGGCTTCCTGATGTGCAGTAGCTTAAGCCCATTATCAAACATTGCGTTAATAGTAGCTGCTTCTTTATTTAAAGGGCTTTGGCTGGAAACTACAATCATCTTTAGAGGTAAATTTCCTTGCCACTCTCAACAAATTCTTCCGATTTTTCTTTCATGCCTTGTTCGGCAACGTCCCTTATTTCCTGCGATATTTTCATAGAGCAGAATTTGGGGCCGCACATAGAGCAAAAGTGGGCTACCTTGGCACCATCTGCAGGAAGGGTTTCATCATGAAACTCGCGTGCGGTATCAGGGTCTAACGCCAGGTTAAACTGGTCTTCCCACCTGAATTCAAAACGCGCTTTGCTAAGGGCATTGTCGCGGTACTGTGCTCCGGGATGGCCTTTTGCAAGGTCGGCTGCATGGGCAGCTATTTTATATGTAATAACCCCGTCTTTAACGTCTTTTTTGTTAGGAAGCCCCAAATGTTCTTTGGGCGTTACATAACACAGCATAGCGGTACCGTACCAGCCTATCATGGCCGCCCCAATGGCCGATGTAATATGGTCATAACCCGGTGCAATATCTGTAGTAAGCGGGCCCAGGGTGTAAAAAGGAGCTTCGCCGCAATGCGCCAGTTGTTTGTCCATGTTCTCTTTTATCATGTGCATAGGTACATGGCCGGGGCCTTCTATAAATACCTGTACATCATGCTTCCAGGCAATTTTTGTAAGCTCACCCAGGGTTTCCAGTTCGGCAAACTGTGCCGCATCATTGGCATCGGCAATAGAGCCTGGGCGCAGGCCGTCGCCTAAAGAAAATGCCACATCATATACCTTCATTATTTCGCATATTTCTTCAAAATGTGTGTATAAAAAATTCTCTTTGTGATGGAACAGGCACCACTTTGCCATAATAGAGCCACCGCGCGATACAATGCCCGTAACGCGGTTTGCAGTTAAGTGAATGTAGCGTAGCAATACCCCGGCATGTATGGTAAAATATGATACGCCCTGTTCTGCCTGTTCTATAAGGGTATCCCTAAAAACCTCCCAGGTAAGGTCTTCGGCAACACCCTTTACCTTTTCCAAAGCCTGGTAAATGGGCACCGTACCTATGGGTACCGGTGAATTTCGGATGATCCACTCGCGGGTTTCATGAATGTTTTTACCGGTAGATAGGTCCATAATGGTATCTGCACCCCAGCGGCAGGCCCATACCGCTTTTTCAACCTCTTCTTCAATACTTGAGGTTACCGCACTGTTGCCAATATTGGCATTAATCTTAACTAAAAAGTTACGCCCCACAATCATGGGTTCACTCTCAGGGTGGTTAATGTTATTAGGTATAATGGCGCGCCCGCTGGCTACTTCACTGCGCACAAACTCCGGCGTAATTTTAGTTTTAGGGGTATTAGCGCCAAAACTATTACCTGCATGCTGGTTGCATAGTTTTGGGTTTTGCTGTTCAAACTCTTCGAGGCGCTGGTTCTCACGTATGGCAATGTATTCCATCTCAGGTGTTATAATGCCTTGTTTGGCATAATATAACTGTGTTACATTGGCTCCTTCTTTAGCGCGCATGGGTTTGTGCAGGTATTCAAAACGCAGGTGGTCCAGCTTTTGATTGTACAACCGTTGTTTTCCATACTCGGATGAAATCCCATCCAATTCTTCTACGTCATTGCGGTCTAAAATCCATTGCTCACGAATGCGTGGCAGGCCTTTACGGATGTCTATTTCGGTAGTAACATCAGTATAAGGTCCGGAAGTGTCATACACTGTAACCGGCGAATTCTTCTCTACGCTACCGTTAGACAGTTTGGTGTCGTGCAGCGCTATTTCACGCATCGCTACTTTTATTTCAGGATACAGTTTGCCTTCTACATAAATTTTTTTTGAATTGGGAAAGGGCGAGCGCGATATTTGATGTTCAGAATTTTCCATAATAGTGTATTTATTGTTTTTTAGTTTGTAGCAATAGCACATTACCCGCCCTGTGTAGCAGAGATGATTAGAATTTGATCAGTAGGGGAGAGGGTATGACTATCCCAATTGGTTTTTGGGATTACGCTGTTGTTAACGGCCACAGCAATGCCCTTTTGCTTAGCAGGAGTTTCTATATCAAGCAGGGCCTGTATGGTAAGTTCGCTTTGTGCAAAATTTTTAGTCTGGTTGTTTATTGTAAGTTCCATTCCTGTTAATTAGTATATATAGATATATACTTTAGGAATGGCTACAGGTGTACGCAATGGTATACCACGAAGTCATCTTACTTTTCCCTACGGCAGTATGAACTGCATCAGGTTCAGAGGGTAAAATCTCAGCCTACATTTGTAGACACCCCTAAAGTGAAAACAAATGTAAGTGCATTTTTATTTAAAACAAAATAATCTAATTTATTTTAAGATTGTGAAGCTTTATCTTTTTATAAGTTGTGCAATTGTCCCGATACAGGAACCACAATTTATTTAACTTGGTGCCCGGAGTTGCTACATTGCACTGTAGGAATTTAGTTGGTGGCTAGTTGTGCTTGCTGAATAGTTAGTTGTTGATATCAAGTCTGCTATAGATAAATTTTTAAATAAGACTGAGAGGTTGATTAAATAGTCTTATTATCTGAACGAAGGAAATTACTCAGTAAATATTTCGAAGGATTAACTTTTTCCATCTTGCCGTACATAGATTTAATTCACGATTATACTACATAATTGATGGATTGGGCTACATAACAAATTTAAAGGCGAACCACCTTTGTACCATCATTTTCAAACATATAAATATAGGAAAGATGGAAAACATTAAAGGGAAAGTAGTTGCTGTTACAGGAGCCAGCAGCGGTATTGGCGAAGCAATAGCCTATCATTTGGCTGCATTAGGTGCAAAAGTGTTATTGGGCGCAAGGCGTGAAGACAATTTAAAAGCCATTACAGCTTCTATTCTCGACAACGGCGGTGAGGCTGTGTACAAAAAGCTTGATGTTACAAATCCCGATGATGTAATTGCTTTTGCAGGTTACGGGGTTGAAAAATACGGTACTTTAGATGTATGGATAAACAATGCCGGGGTAATGCCCCTTTCTATGCTAAACAGCTACAAAGTATCAGAATGGCATAGCATGGTCGATGTAAATGTCAAAGGTGTTTTACACGGCATTGCGGCCGCGTTGCCTGTATTTGAAAGCAAAGACAGTGGCCAGTTTATAAATATTACCTCAGTGGCTGACCGCTGGGTGGGGCCGACATCAACAGTATACAGTGCAACGAAGTTTGCTGTAAGGGCGTTGTCAGATGGCCTGCGCCAGGAAGTAAGTAACAATATAAGGGTTACGTTAGTGGCGCCGGGAGCAACAGAGTCGGAACTTGCCGAAAGTATATCAGACCCAGCATTAAAACAACTGGCTATAGAAAAGTTCAGGGTTAACCTGCTTCCGGCAGCGGCTATTGCAAGGGCTGTAGCCTATGCAATATCTCAACCGGCCGATGTTGACGTTAATGAGATTGTGGTAAGGCCTACGGCCCAAAAAGCGTTGTAGTATAATGGAACAGACAATGGAAGAAACCAAAGGTTACCTGGGGATGTGGGTTACCCAGGATGGGCGAATCCGCCATGAGCTATTACCCGGAAACCGATATGACGAAGCAAGGGGTAGCCGCGAGAGTGCTTACCAGGGGAGCTATACTGTAACAGGAAACCATATTGACTATAAAGACGATACGGGATTTACTGCCGACGGCGAATTTAAAGACGGCATTCTGTATCATGGTGGTATGGTTTTTTATAAAGAAAACTAATTGATTAATTTAGCAGTTATGGATTATACATTCCGCTTTGACTCGATAGCACAGTTTCATGAGTTTTGTAACCTTCCTAAGCCGGAACATCCGCTGGTTAGCCTTGTTGACTACAGCAAGGTAAAATATCCAACAGATGAAAAAGAATTACGATGGATACAGAATTTCTATTCTATTGGCTTAAAGCGGGATGTAACTGCCAAATTTAATTACGGGCAGCAGCAATTTGACTTTGATTCAGGGGTATTAACCTTTGTATCACCACTCCAGTTTTTAAAAGTTGAAATAAACCCCGATGCCAAGGTTGAGCCCAGCGGGTGGCTGCTATTGATACACCCTGACTTTTTATGGAACACGGCCCTGATAAAAAAGATGCGATTATATGATTATTTCCACTATGAAGTTACCGAAGCATTGTTCCTCTCTGAAAAGGAGGAGGCTATAATTGTAGATATTTTTCAAAATATTGAAAAGGAGTATCAGTCTAATATTGATAAGTTCAGCAGGGAGCTAATTATTACACAGCTGGAACGGTTGTTTATTTATTCGGAACGCTTCTACGAGCGCCAGTTTTTAACCCGTAATAAATCAAGCCATGAGCTGTTGGAACGCTTTGAGAAAATACTCAACAACTTTTTTGAGGAAGGTGTAGTATCTGAAAAAGGCATTCCTACCGTAATTGACCTGGCGGTTCAGCTAAATATTTCGCCTAACTATCTGGGCAGCCTCCTGCGCATCCATACACAACAAAGTACACAACAACATATACAAAACAAGCTTATTAGCATTGCCAAAGAAAAACTCTCAACTACAAACCTTACCGTTAGCGAAATAGCTTTTATGTTAGGCTTTGAGCATTCACAGTCATTCAGTAAGATGTTTAAAAGTAAGACCAACCAGTCACCCCTGGCATTTAGGGCCGCATTTAATTAAAAAGGTTTATTATCTGATACTTTAGAATTTGTTGCCGCAACGATGCGGCAAATAGTTTTACTTTAACGCATGGTATTTTTTAAAACCTTCAGCTGGTTGAACTTTTTTGTTGCAGATTAGTATGTAAAGGCAATATTAGTTGGTTAAATAAAGTGAAACTTAACGTTCAAATTCAAGCGTATAGGTAAAGCTGTCGGCTTTATAATAGCCCACGTTCCATTCGAGTGGGCGCGTACCGGGGTCGTATACAAAGCGCATGCGTTTAAGTACCGGCTCGCCGGATTTAATTTCAAGCTTCTCCGCTAAAAAGGGCGTGGCCGCTATGGCGCTTATTTCTTCCTTAGAAAAATTTGCTACAGAATTATAGTCACTTTCTAAAATGTCATACAGGGGGCGTGTAAAATCTTCGTTACCGGTTAATCCTATCCTGGGGTGAAAATAGGATATAAAATAAACAAACGGATATTCTTCTTTACCGCGCAGGCGTTCTAACTTAAGTATTTTTACATTTTTATTAATGTCAAAAAACAGGCACAGCTGCTCATCCGGATATACCCAGCTTATATGAAGTTCGTAGTTTTTGATGGTAACCCCCAAAGTCTTCATTTCCTGGGAAAAACTTTGCCAGTTTTGGGCTTTAGAGTTTATTCCGGATTTCTTTACAAAAGTGCCTACGCCTTTTTTACGCACCAGCAAGCCTTCAATCATAAGCTTGTTTAATGACTGTCTAAGGGTACTGCGGGATATGCCTAATTGTTTAGACAAATCCATTTCATTGGGCAATTTTTTTCCGCCTTGATATTCATCTGCCTTTATGGCTATCCGTATTTGCTCTTCTATCTGAATATGAAGGGGTACCGGGCTGTTATGGTCTAATTTAATCTTCATATTGCTTAATTCCTCCGTAGGCCACCATTATTTACTGAAGTTTACGCACTCGCATTGGTACAAAGTTAATTAATTCTGCACGATTAAAAATAAGATTTTGTTATATCAATACAATTACTTTACTTTGCTACAACGATATTGTACATACATATGTACAATGTGAAATGAATTATTTTATTTGAAAAAAAGTATACAGCATATTTTATATCCGCAATTTTGATAATCGTTAAACAATACAATATGAAAAAAAATATAAGCATTATACTACTGCTTATGGCGTGCTTTGCTTTGCAGTTAATTAGCGCCCAAAAAAAATACAACCAGTTATCCGATTATGTAGACCCTAATATAGGTACGGCACACAGCCGCTGGTTTTTTTATACACCCGGTGCTGTGCCTTTTGGCCTGGCAAAATTAGGCCCGTCTACAAACGCGCACTTAGGTAATGCCCAGGGATGGGAAGCCACAGGCTACGACCATAGGGAAAACTCTATAGAAGGTTTTGCCTGTTTGCACGAATTTCAGGTAGGGGGTATTGTAGTGGCACCAAGTGTGGGAACGCTGCAAATCATACCGGGAAGCCTTGAAAATAATGATGAAGGTTACAGGTCATCTTTTGACCGTAAAGATGAGCATGCAACATCGGGCTATTATTCTGTTTTATTAAAAGATTATAATATTAAGGCAGAACTTACCGCAACAAAAAGGGTAGGTTTTCAGCGCTACACGTTTCCTAAGTCATCACAATCGCATATTATATTCGACATCGGCAACAGGCAGGGCGAAAGCGGCGCGGTTAAAGATGCTAAGGTTACCATCAACAAAAACGGCAGTGTAGAAGGCTATGTAATAACTACGCCCGAGTATGTAAAAAAATATCAGGAAGGTGCTGAGGTTGCCATGTATTTTTATGCAGTGCTGGATAAGAAGCCCGCGGCATATGGCGTGTTTAATAAAAAAGACAGGAAAGCCGGCGAAAAAGAAATTGCAGGTGAAGGGTCGGGCGCTTACTTTACGTTTACTACTAAAGAAAATGAAGCCATTACCGTTAAAATAGGACTATCTTTTACCTCTGTGGCCAATGCGAAGCTAAACCTTGATGCCGAGGCTAAGAAACTTACTTTTGACAAAGCCAAAAAACAAAGCCTGGCGGTATGGAACGAGTATCTGGGAAGGATAAGCGTAGAAGGGAAAAACGAAACGGATAAAATTAAATTTTATACCGGTTTATACCATGCGTTATTGGGGCGTGGCCTGGGCAGCGATGTAAATGGCGCTTACCCGATGAACAATGGTAAAGTGGGGCAGATACCTGTAAACGATAAAGGGGTTCCTGAATATAATTACTATAACAGCGATGCCATATGGGGCGGTTTCTGGAACCTTACCCAGCTATGGGCACTGGCATACCCGGAATATTATGCCGACTGGGTACAGGCGCAATTGCTTGTATATAAAGATGCAGGCTGGTTAGGAGACGGTATAGCATCAAGCAAATATGTTTCGGGGGTGGGTACAAACTTTACCGGTCTGGCTATAGCATCTGCCTACAACAGCGGCATAAAAAATTATGATGTTGATGTAGCATATGCGGCGGCGCTTAAAAACGAACTTGAGTGGAGGAGCCGTATAGAAGGCGCCGGAAAAATGGATGTGCAGCAGTTTGTGGAGCGCGGCTACTCGCCACAAATAGACGACATCGGTTTTAATACCACTATACAGGGCTCAGGGTTCTCGGCATCGCACACCCTGGAGTATTCATACAGCGCCTATGCGGTAGCACAATTTGCAAAAGCACTGGGCAAGAAGGATGATTATAACCAGCTTATAAAATTATCAAACGGCTGGAAGCTGCTGTATGACAACGAGACTAAATTTATAAGGCCAAAATATGCTAACGGAAATTTTGTATCAAACTTTGACCCGTCGCAACCGTGGAGAGGTTTCCAGGAAGGAAACGCATGGCAATATACTTTTTATGTTCCCCACGCTGTAGATGAGTTAGTGGCAACATTAGGCAAAGACACGTTTAACGAAAGACTCGAGAAAATTTTTGAAATATCGCAAAAAAATGTTTTTGGCGGCGGTACTAAAATAGATGCGTTTGCGGGGCTTTCGGGTTATTATAATCACGGTAACCAGCCTAACCTGCACATTTCGTGGTTGTTTAACTATTCGGGCAAGCCTTATTTAACCCAAAAATGGGTACATGCCATTTGCGACGAGTTTTATGGTACCGAAGGTATACACGGCTACGGTTACGGACAGGATGAAGACCAGGGACAACTAGGTGCCTGGTATGTAATGTCTTCAATAGGGCTGTTTGATGTAAAAGGCTTGACCGACATCAATCCGTCGTTCCAGGTAAGCAGCCCGTTATTTGATAAAGTTTCGGTAAAACTTCCTGCATCAACCGGCCGCAAGCCGTTTACAATAGAAGTAAGCAATAATGAAAAGGCTAATGTATATCTTCAGGATGTATCGCTTAACGGTAAAAACATGGATAAGCTTTCTATAGGCCTGAACGATATAGCAAAGGGAGGTACGTTAAAAATGTCGGTAGGGGCAGAACCCAATAAAAAAAGGACTGAATAACAGTTCAATTTAATTATGCAAAAACAACAATATTCGTCAGCGCTGTTCCCCATATTATTTGGCTTCTTTATCATGGGCTTTTGCGATTTGGTAGGCATATCGGTTACCTATGCCCAGCTGCAATTTAACTGGAGCGAAACCCAGGCCGGTTTTTTACCTTCCATGGTTTTTTTATGGTTCTTTATACTTTCTATTCCCGTAGCAATGGCAATGGATTCGGTAGGCCGGAAAAAAATGGTATTGGCCGGTTTATTCATAACGCTAATCGCCACGCTTATACCTATTATACAGTTTACAGAAGTTACCTGTTATATAACGTTTGTACTGTTAGGTATAGGCAATACCATATTGCAGGTAGCCTTAAATCCACTGCTTACCAATGTGGTTTCCGGCAGGCAGTTAACAAGCTTTATAACCTTTGGGCAGTTTGTAAAAGCCATATCGTCGTTTACGGGCCCGCTTATTGTAGGTTATTTTTCGCTTAAGTACGGCTCGTGGGAAAAAAGTTTTTATGTGTATACGGCGGTTACGCTGCTGTCTATGTTGTGGTTGCTGGCAACTAAAATAGATGAGGGTGCTAAAAGCGATAAGACAGCCAGCATTGGCAAAACCTTCAGTTTGCTTAAGGATGGTAATACACTATTAGCCTTTGGTGGCATTTTATGTATAGTAGGCCTTGACGTAGGCATGAATACTGTTACGCCAAAACTGCTTATAGAAAGGGCGGGGCTTGCGGTAGAAGCGGCCACTTATGGTTCCAGCTACTATTTTGCGGCCCGCACTATAGGAACGGTACTGGGCGTTTTGTTACTGCGCAAATTTTCTGAAATTGTGTTTTTTAAAGTAAATATGCTCGTGGTTGTACTATCGTTAGCCATATTGCTATTTGTAAAACAGCAGGAATTAATTTTATTTTTTGTGTGTGTTACCGCGTTGGGCTCTTCCAGTATTTTTGCTGTAATATATACACTGGCTATAAAATCAAGGCCGTTATTGGTTAACGAAATATCGGGGCTTATGATAACCGGTGTTGCGGGTGGTGCCTTTTTACCACCGCTTATGGGTTTTGCTACCGATGTTGCCGGGTCACTACAAGGCGCGGTGGCCGTTATATTATTTTGCGGACTGTATTTATTGTATACATCATTTAGGCTAAAAAATAATGTTAGCGAGATAAGTCTTTAAAATAGTTTTATTATAATACACAATAATTAAAAAGCAGGGCAATTATTTTGTCCTGCTTTTACTTTATATATACGTTTTTATACCCTTTTTATTATCTTATATACACTGTTCATGTGTCAAATCCACATGTATTTTAGCCCACGTGTGTTTATTTTAACTTAATATGTAAAATGAGTTGGTATATTTGCAGCCAACCTGATTATAATTATTGAGCACATTTTATATGCCCTGTTACCATGTTTTGACATGATTGTATTTACAGGCCCACATATTGCTGCCGATTTTATACCGACTAAAATTTCTATAATAGTAACCAATATGTAATGAAAAAGAAACAAGTTTCGTTAAAATCCATTGCAGAAGCGCTCAACACTTCTTCAACCACGGTATCCTTTATTCTTAATGGCAAGGCTGAGGAAAAACATATTTCTGCCAAACTAACAAAAAAAGTATTGGATTATGTGGCGGAAATTAATTATCAGCCTAACCAGCTTGCCAAAAGTTTAAGAACCGGCAGGTCGAATATTTTGGTTTTTATGGTAGAAGACATTTCAAACAGTTTCTTTTCCAGGCTGGCCAGGGTAATTGAAGATATAGCATATAAAAAAGGATATAAAGTTATTTTTTGCAGTAACGAAAATGATGATAACAAATCTATTGAGCTTATAAACCTTTTTACATTCAGGCAGGTTGACGGATTTATAATTGTTCCGTCTCCGGGCCTGGCCCCCGTAATTAAAAAACTTGTTGATGAAAATATACCGGTTATACTTTTAGACAGGTATTTTGAGGACTTAGAGTGCAATATTGTGGTTATTAATAATAAGGAAGCATCATATGAGGCAACCATGCACTTAATTAAAAACGGCTATAAAAATATTGTATTTATTACTACAGATACCCAGCAAACGCAAATGCTTGCAAGGCTGGAAGGGTATAAGCAGGCGGTACAGGAAAATGCATTAGTGCCACAAGTGCTTTTTATTCCTTTTAAGGATACACATACTCCGGAAAGTAAAGTGCTTATACTAAATTTTTTAAAAAATGCGCAGCATAAAGATGCTGTATTTTTTGCCACAAATTATCTTACCCTTAAGGCGCTTGAAGCCCTTAAAAAAAATGCCCCGGAGCTAACGGAAACGCTTGGTATGGTAACTTTTGATGATAATGATTTTTTTAGTGTACTTACCCCTACAATTACTGCGGTATCTCAGCCCCTTTGGGAAATGGGCAATCAATTAATGGAGCTTATGCTAAACCTGCTTAAAACGAAAGACGTGGTACCTTTGCCCAAAAAAATTGTTCTGGACGCAGAACTTGTGGTTAGAAACTCGTCAATATCAGTAACCACACGTTAATTACCACTATAACGATTGAATTTTCGCCCAAATTTTTTCTCCTTTATTATATAAAAATCGGCTTTTATTTTTTGATATTTAAGATTACATTGAGCATTAAGTAATTTTAATATTAAATTTTTAGATTTATCGTATTAATTAACATTAATTTTATAATTATATAAAAAAACATTTTTTTTACTAAATCGATTTAGTATATTTGTTTTGCAATAGTTTAACCCAAATTATTTAACCAAACTTAGACTAACTTAAATGAATTTAAAATTTGTTCTACGAGCCTTGCCGCCCGGGAGTACTATTAGCAGGTTTCAGGACTTGCTATTAAGGCCGGGCTTCATTATTTTGTTGCTGCTACTGCTTAATTCAGGTACAGCATTTGCTTATTTTCAGGAGCCGGTAGTTATTACCGGAGTTATTAAAGATGCCTCGGGCGAAACGCTGCCCGGGGTGTCGGTTACAGAGAAAGGCACTACTAATTCTGCCGCGTCTGATTTAGATGGTAATTTCACCATCAGGGTTGGGTCGTCTCAGTCTGTATTGGTCTTTTCCTATGTTGGTATGACCACGGTAGAAAGAAAAGCAGGAGATGGCGCTCCTATTAACCTGGTTATGGAAAATAACACTACCAGTCTTGACGAAGTGGTGGTAGTAGGTTACGGTACGCAAAAGCGTACAAAAGTTATTGGTGCGATAGACCAGGTGGGAGACGATGATTTTAAAGGCAGGGCGGTTGTTAATACCACCCAGGCGCTTCAGGGTAAATCTCCCAGCCTTACCATCCAGCAAACAAATTCTGAACCGGGCGCGGGTTTAAATATCAATATCAGGGGTATTAGTACCCTGGGTAATAACAGCCCGCTGATTGTTATAGACGGTATTGTAGGCGGCGATATAAATGCGCTAAACCCTGCCGATATAGAGAGTGTATCTGTTTTAAAAGATGCCGGTAGTGCTGCTATATACGGGTCGAGGGCCAGCAATGGTGTAGTGCTTATAACTACAAGGAAAGGTAGTAAAGAAACCCCTTTAACCGTACAGTTAAACACATTAAGCGGTTATAACATGCCGCATTATTTTACAAAGCCGGTACATGGATATGAAAACGCCATGCTGCGCAATGAAGCTGCCTTTAATTCGGGTGAAAGTACCGCTGTTTTTACCGCTGACCAAATCGCAGCGTTTAAGGCTAAGGGCGATTCAGAATGGTTTGCCGAAGAAATTGTACGGCCCGCATTACAGCAAAACCATAATGTTACGGTGTCTGGAGGTAGTGCAAACTCTACGTATCTGGTATCTTTAGGTTACCTTAACCAAAGGAGTAATTTTGTAGGCCCATCAAAAGGTATGGAGCGCTATAACTATAGGGTTAACCTTACAAACGAGTACGGGAAATTTAAGCTCACCTCTATACTTACCTACGCTAAGCAAAAAATTACTGACCATTCATCGAGCACCGGTACCCTTATGGTAGATGCCTTCAGGGTCCCGTTGTATTACGACCAGGTTGATGCAGACGGAAACTACCTTACCAACGATGTGCTTCAGCAGTTTAACTCACTTGGTATTCTTGAAAAAGGAGGCTTCAGGAAGTATGACAATGACGATGTTTTTGGGTCTATCAATGCTGAATTAAAAGTTACAGATTATTTAAAACTTAAAACAGTATTCGGCGGGCGCGTATGGAATAATTCTATGTTTGCCCGGGTTAAAGAAGTTAGGTTTTCACCACAGGGTATTTATGGCGCCGACAGGAATACTAACGACGAAACCCGCAAGAGCCTTGACCTAAACACCCAGTTTTTGGCACAGTTCGACAAAGTTTTTGCCCAAAAACACACTGTAGGGGCTTTAATAGGCTACTCTAACGAAAATCACTCTGACAGGGGTATAGGTGTATTTAAGCAATTTACCGATCCCGATTTAGGTACACCTGTAAGCGAAACCGTAATTGCCGAAAATTCTTACAACTCTAACGACAGCTCATCAAAAAATAGCCTTAACTCACTGTTTGGGCGTGCTTCTTACGATTTTGATGATAAATATTTTGGGGAGTTTAGCTTTAGGTACGATGGTTCCTCAAAATTCCGTAAAGAAATTCGGTGGGGCTTCTTCCCGTCAGCTACGCTTGGGTACAACATAGCCCGTGAAAACTTTATGCAGTCGTACAGGGATAAAGTGGGTAATATAAAATTAAGGGCATCTTACGGTGTTTTGGGTAACCAGAGCGTGGGTAACTTTCAGTACCAAACCACATTCTTTACATTTCAAAATGCTTACGGCTTTAACAATGAGGGTGTAAGCGGTACCGGCTACAATTTTGCAAACCAGGATTTACAGTGGGAAAGGGCCGCAACGTTTAACGTGGGCTTTGACGCCGATTTTTTTAACGGCGCGCTATCCCTTACTGCTGATTATTTTAATAAAACAACATCAGACATACTTATACCTCCGCAGGTTCCGGGAGTTTTTGGTACCAGCTTGCCCAGCTTTAACGCAGGTAAAGTAGGAAGCAAGGGATGGGAAGTAACCGCTACTTACAGGCACAATGGTAAGTTGTTTAACCATGGCCTTACATTAACCCTGGGAGATGCCAGGAACGAAGTGCTTGATTATAACAACGGCCAGGAGCGTTTAACCGGCGTTGAAGAGCTTCAGGTAATATTGCGCGAAGGGCTGCCATTTAATTCGTATGTAGGATTAAGAAGAGATGGTTATTTTAACAGCTGGGAAGAAATTCAGGGGGCTGCCGTGCCGGAAGGTATAAGCGTATCTCCGGGAGATAACAGGTATGTAGACCTTAATAAGGATGGTGTTATTAACGATTCTGACAAATTTATATTTGGCAACCCGTTCCCAAGGTACACCTTTGGTGCTACCTACAATGTAGGGTTTAAAAACTTCGACCTGAGTATATTTATCCAGGGTGTAGGTAAGCGTACCATGATGATTAGGGGAGAACTGGTAGAGCCGTTCCACTACAACTACGGCATGACCATGTATACCCACCAGCTTGATTTCTGGACACCACAAAATCCGGATGCGGCATATCCACGCCTAGCTAATAACGGTACACAATCTAATACTAACAATTTCAGGAGGGGGTCTGATATGTATTTATACGATGGTGCTTATGCCCGTTTAAAAAATATCCAGTTAGGATACTCATTGCCTAAAAAATTATTGGAGAGCTTAGACATTGCCGGCTTCAGGATGTATGTATCGGGGCAAAACCTGCTAACACTATCTAAAGTTAAATTTGTAGACCCTGAACTGTCTGAGTTTAACAACAGTATGACGCCATCCGGAGGCAATAGTGGCAGGGCTTACCCTACATTAAAGTATTATGGCCTTGGCCTGGACGTTACTTTCTAAAAAAAATGAAAATGAAAAGAATAATAAAAAATTATGTAAAAATTGTCTCGCTGGGCCTGCTGCTTTTTGCTGCGGGTTGCGAAGACCTTGACCTTGCGCCCGAAAACGTATTTACCGATGTTAACTACTGGACAAGCGTAAGCCGTGCACAAACAGTATTAAATACTGCTTACTCTCAAATGCAAAACAGCACAAACTTTTTTTATAACGAAGCGCTGTCAGATAATGCTTTTAACGGCCGTGGCGATATAGCCGGTGCAGCCTCTATTGCAGCCGGTACGTATGATGCTTCATTACCCCGTTTTAAAGATGAATGGGGCAGCAGGTATGCCGGCATAAAAACATGTAATATTTTACTTGAAAATATAGACCGCATCCAGGGGGCAGACGCTACACTTATAGACAGGATGAAAGGCGAAGCCCGATTTTTAAGGGCGTTCCAGCATTTTCAGCTCACTACCTGGTTTGGTGATATACCGCTTATCTCAAGCGACCCATCACTGGAAGAAGCGTTAAGCATCACCAGGACGCCGCATGCCGAAGTGGTAGACTTTATACTGAACGAACTTGATGCCGCTGCTGCCGTATTGCCAACGAATGCGGAATATGCAACTGCCGATAAAGGCAGGATAACCTCAGGGGCTGCCATGGCACTAAAAGCGCGCGTACTTTTATACGAAGGCAGGTGGCAGGAAGTGGCAGATATTACGGAGCAACTTATGGATGGCGCTTTTGGTAACTACAGCCTGTTTCCGTCTTACGAGGGTATTTTCCTTCCCCAAAATGAGTACAGCAGTGAGGATATACTGAGCATACAGTATGTCCCCCAGTTCAGGATGTGGGGCGAGTTTTTTGATATCGCACCCATATCGGTGGGCGCAAGGCTTAACTCCCTGGCACCAACACAAGAACTTGTAGACAGCTATATCATGCTTAACGGTCAGGCTATTGATGAAGCCGGTTCAGGCTATAACGAAAATACCCCGTATACAAACAGGGACCCAAGGCTTAAAGCCACGGTAGTGTATCATAACTATCAATGGACAAACCCTAACGGCAGTGTGTCTACCATACTTATAGCGCCGGGATCTGGCACTCCGGATGAGTATGTTCAGGGTTCGTCAGCATCGCCTACGGCATATTACACCCGTAAGTATTTTGATCCGCAACACCTTACATCGCTTCAGTCGGGCCTTAACCTTATGCTGATACGCTATGCCGATGTGCTTTTAATGCACGCTGAGGCTAAGCATGAACTAGGCCAGTTTGATGCCGCCGTGTGGAATAATACCATCAGGCCGATAAGGATGCGTGCAGGCTTTACTGATAATGCGGCCCTTTCTTTTGATGCCTCTTTATCCCAGGTTGAATTACGCGAAACAATCCGTAATGAGCGCCGTACTGAATTTGCTATGGAAGGCCTTAGGATATTTGATATCAGAAGATGGGAAATTGCCGAAGACGTACTTAACGGATGGGCGCATGGAGCACAGTTTGGCATACCGTCTCAGGATAATGGGTACATAAGGGCTAACCTGCGCACGTTTGACCCGGGTAAGCATTACCTGTGGCCTATACCGCGCGATGAGCGCTTGGTAAATGGTAACTTAACACAAAATCCCGGCTGGTAAACTATTTAAACATTAAAATAAATCTTATGAAAACTATATATTCAAAATTATTGTTTCTATTTATGGCCGTTGTTGCCGTAGGCTGCTCTGATGATGACCGTGTAAGCCACACTAATGTATCTGCTGTGCAGGCATTATACCTGCCCGAAGACAACAGGTTTTATGATCTTGCTGCGCCGGGATCGGCTTTGTTTGAGTGGGAGGGCGCTAAGGCAGAAGATAACGGCGTAGTGCTTTATGATGTGGTATTTGACAAGGAAGGCGGAGATTTCTCTAACCCGGTATATGTGATACCTGCCGATGGCAACGGATTTCAAAAAAGCCTTAACCTTAGTTTTACAAGGTTAAATGCTATAGCCGGTATGGCCGGTATAGAGCCTGAAACTGTGGGCAAACTTATTTGGACGGTGCGTTCGTCTAAAGGGCTTAACTTTATGATGGCGGCGGTTTCACATACTATAGAACTGCAACGCCCGGGCGGGTTCCCCGCGCCAGACCAGGTGTATATTACAGGCACTGCATCTGAAGAGGGAGACAATGCGTCAATGGCTTTACCTTTTAAAAAGACAGGTGCGAGCACTTTTGAAATTTACACCAAACTTTCTGCCGGCGATTATAAATTTATTACGCGCATAACCGGTACTCCTGAAGAGTATTATATAGACAGCAATAACAAACTGAAGCAAGACGGTAGTACTGCCTACAGCGGTGGCGATAAAGTATACAGGATAAGGGTAGACTTTAGCGATGGCTCTACAAACATTACCGAAGTGCAAAATGTTCAGTTATGGTTTGCACCAAATGATGTATTCATGTTCGATTACACCTATGCGGGCCACGGCACCTGGGAAGCGCTGAACAAATATATAGAGTTCAGGCAGGAATCATGGGGCAGGGATGAGCGTTACAAGTTCAAATTTACAATGTCAGATGGCAGTACCAGCAGTGATGAGTGGTTTGGCAGTGTAAATGTAGATAACAACAGGCCAAACGCAGATTCTCCTGAATCATACTGGTATATGGTACCCGTTACCAGCGACAGGTGGAACAACACCTTTAAGTTTGCTTCAGAGGTTGATTACAGCAACGTAAACGCGCTTATAGACTTTAGCGGAGATTCTCAGGCATACACGCACAGTTTTACAATTTTATAATTAATTATAATATGCCTTTGGGTTTGGGTTGATTCCCTCAGGCATGTTTCTTTTTAACAAGATAGCTATGAAAACAATTTCAGCAATAAAAAGTACTTTACTGGCAGGCGCGGGCCTGTTTTTAGCGGTATCGTGTTCTGATGACCCGATACCTTTAACCAATCCTGATTTTTCGGGAGGGAATGAAAAAGTGTACACATGGTCAGAAACTGCCGATTCTTTACAGCAGGCCACATACAATACATTTTTAGGCTCTAACGGTACGTTTACCGAGAATAATTCGGGTAATCCTACATTCCATTACTGGAGAAATGCACACATGCTTGATGTGCTGTATGACGGTTACACCCGTACCGGCGACGAAAACTACCTGCCTAAAATGAAGGCTTTGTTAGAAGGTATTAAAATAAAGAACAACAATACCTACAACAATGTTTTTAACGATGATATGATATGGCTTGCCAATGCCAGCCTGCGTGCTTACAATGCTACAAACGATGAACAATATAAAGATGTGGCGGAAGAGCTTTGGACAATCATTAAACAAAGCTGGACAGATGACGTTTTTGGAGGCGGTATTACCTGGAAACAGGATACGCCGTACCAAAAAAATGCCGTATCTAACGCGCCCGCGGCAATTATAGCGCTGCAGCTGTATGAAATAGACGGAAATCCTGAGGACCTGGAGTGGGCACAGAAAATTTATGACTGGCAAAAAAATACCCTGGTAGACCCTCTAACCGGTATTGTATGGGATAACATCTCAATGCAAAACGGTGTGGAAGTGGTTAATTCAAGCTGGGTATTTACCTATAATATGGGTACCTGGATAGGCTTAAACCATATGATGTACGAAGCTACAGGGCAGGCGGGTTACTTAACCGAAGCCGTTAAAGCCGCACGGACGCTTACTACCAGCCCCCAGCTTACAACCGAAGGAATACTTAGAGATGAAGGCCAGGGCGATGGCGGTTTGTTTAAAGGCATTCTTGTAAGATACCTTGCACAGCTTATCATGGAGCCCAATATTAACTCTACCGATAAACAGTCGTTTGTAAACTTTTTCAGGTTTAATGCCACTACCGCATATAACAGGGGCATTTTAAGGCCGGCGATGCTGTTTGGGCCAAACTGGAGAAACCTGCCTTCGGGCAATGTAGATTTCTCTACCCAGATAAGTGGCGTTATGCTTATAGAAGCCGCCGCAATGCTGGACGAAGCAGGACACTTATAATGATATAACCCGGTGATCTGCTCATAAGATTACCGGGTATTTTTATTTTAAACTATTTACAATGAAGAATAAAGTTGCAGTATTGCTATTGTTAATCAGTACAATAAGTTACGCACAATATAAGCCCGCAGGCGATAAAATAAAAACTAAGTGGGCCGAGTCTGTTAATGTTAATAATGTTCTGCCGGAGTATCCCCGCCCCGTAATGGAACGCAGCCAGTGGAAAAACCTTAACGGACTGTGGAATTATGCCATACAGGAAGCCGGCTTGGCCGAACCCCTAAAATTTGATGGTAAGATACTCGTGCCTTTTGCTGCGGAGTCCAGCCTATCAGGTGTTATGAAAGAGGTGGGTGGTAAAAACGAACTATGGTATGAAACTAATTTTACTGTAGATAATGCCTGGAAAGGAAAAGACATCCTGCTTCACTTTGGTGCGGTAGACTGGAAAGCAGATGTATACATAAACGATGTAAAGGTAGGTTCGCATTCCGGTGGGTACTCGCCATTTTCATTCAACATCACCCCTTTTATTACGGGCAAAAACCAAAAGCTGGTAGTTAAAGTATGGGACCCTACTAACGACGGCCCGCAGCCAAGGGGCAAGCAGGTAAAAAAACCTGAAGGCATATGGTACACACCTGTTACCGGCATCTGGCAAACCGTTTGGCTGGAACCGGTTAATAAAAAACACATTAAAGCAGTAAGGCCAACGGCTGATATCGACCATAACACGATAAGCATCGCAACCCAAACGGAAGGTACAGCTGCCGGAGATATTGTAGAAGTGACCGTACTGCAGGATAACAGGCCTATTGCGTCGGGTAAGGCTGTTGCCGGCCAGGCAGTAGATATTGTGCTTAAAAATCCAAAACTATGGTCGCCGGAAAGCCCGTACCTGTATGATGTAAAAGTTAAGCTGATTACATCGGGTAAAGCGGTAGATGAGGTGAAAAGTTATTTTGCAATGCGCAAAATTTCTACCAAAAGAGATGAGCAGGGTATTGTAAGGATGCAGCTTAACAATAAAGACTATTTTCATTTTGGCCCGTTAGACCAGGGCTGGTGGCCCGATGGCCTGTATACGGCTCCGTCTGACGAAGCATTGAAGTATGATATTGTTAAAACAAAAGAATTAGGCTTTAACATGATACGCAAGCACGTTAAGGTAGAGCCGCAACGCTGGTACACCCATTGCGACAGGATGGGCATACTGGTATGGCAGGACATGCCCAGCGGCGATGACAACCCGATATGGCAAATGCACCAGTATTTTGACGGTAACGAGCTTAAAAGAACGGCAGAATCTGAAGCGATTTATAAAAGGGAATGGAGAGAAATTTTAGACAATCTGTATCCGTATCCGTGTATTGCGGTATGGGTACCCTTTAACGAGGCCTGGGGTCAGTTTAAAACAGTTGAAATAGCAGAGTGGACAAAAAATTATGACCCTACCAGGCTTGTAAACTCATCAAGCGGGGGCAACCATTTCCAGACCGCTGATATACTGGATATACACCACTATCCCGGCCCAAAAATGCCACTGTATGATGCAAGGCGCGTAACAGTGCTGGGTGAATATGGCGGAATAGGCCTTCCTATAGAAGGCCACCTTTGGCAAACCGACAGGAACTGGGGGTACACCCAATTTAAAAATACTACCGAGACTACCGACCTTTATATAAAATATGCCGAGGAACTTAAAAAGCTTGCCAAATCGGGCTTTTCTGCTGCGGTTTATACCCAGACCACCGATGTGGAAGGCGAAGTAAACGGCTTTATGACCTACGACCGTAAAGTAGATAAAATGGATTTCCAGCGGGTAAACAAAGTAAATCAAGAGGTTATTAACAGTATAAGCGAATAATTTTGAGAAAAATAGCTGCGTTATTTTTTTTCGCCCTGGCGCCTGTTACAACGGTATTTGCGCAACAGGCAGTTGTTGTAAAGTCAGCCGATGCCAAAACGCCGGTAGACTGGGTAAACCCTTTAATGGGTACCGACTCCCGCCACGAACTAAGCAATGGCAATGTGTACCCGGCAATAGCCCGCCCGTGGGGTATGAATTTCTGGACACCGCAAACCGGGAAGATGGGCGACGGCTGGGCCTATACCTATACGTCTAACCAGATAAAAGGCTTTAAGCAAACACACCAGCCATCGCCATGGATGAACGATTACGGACAGTTTTCTATCATGCCCGTAACAGGCAGCCTTAAGTTTAAGGAAGACGAAAGGCAAAGCTGGTTTTCTCATAAAGCGGAAGAAGCAACACCATACTACTATAAGGTATACCTGGCAGAGCATAATGTTACTACCGAAATTACACCTACCGAAAGGGCCGCCCGTTTCAGGTTTACATTTCCTGAAACCGACCAGGCGTATGTGGTTATAGACGCATTTGATAACGGTTCATATATAAAAGTAATTCCCGGTGAGAATAAAATAATAGGCTATAGTACAAAGAATAGTGGCGGGGTACCGGCTAACTTTAAAAATTACTTTGTAATTGTTTTTGATACGCCCTTTACGTCTACGGCAACGTTTAACGGAGACAATTTAGGCAACCAGCCTGAACTTACCGGTAACCATGCCGGTGCTGTAATAGGCTTTAAAACCAAACCGGGCGAAAAGGTAAACGCCATAGTAGCGTCGTCATTCATTAGCCATGAGCAGGCTGAACGTAACCTTAACGAAGTTAAAGCACTAAGTTTTGATAAAGTAAAACAGCAGGGAAAAGATGCCTGGAATAACAACCTTATCCGCATTGTTCCCGAAGGTGGCACCGCTGCGCAAAACACTACGTTTTATTCGTGCCTGTGCCGCTCGCTGTTGTTCCCCCGTATGTTTTACGAGTATGACGCAAACGGCAGTGCAGTGCACTATAGCCCTTATAATGGTAAGGTATTACCCGGCTATATGTATACTGATACAGGTTTTTGGGATACCTTCAGGTCATTGTTCCCATTACTAAACCTTATGTATCCTGAAGTTAATGCAAAAATGCAGGAAGGGCTGGTTAACGCTTACAAAGAGAGCGGCTGGCTTCCTGAATGGGCAAGCCCCGGTTTACGGGACATCATGATAGGGAATAACTCTGCCTCTATAGTGTCTGACGCTTACCTTAAGCTGGGCAGCAAGGCAGGCTATGATATCAACACGTTATACGAGGCGGTGCTGCATGGCGCAAACAATGCCGGGCCGCTTAAGGCAGTAGGCAGGGTAGGCGTAAATAAATATAATAAGCTGGGCTATGTGCCTTATGATGTGGTAAACGAGAGTGCCGCGCGCACCTTAGAGTATGCCTATGATGACTTTGCCATCTACCAGCTGGCAAAAGCGCTTAAGCGCCCTAAAAAGGAAATTGAACTGTATAAAAAACGGAGCCTCAATTACAAAAACATTTTCGACCCGCAGCATAACCTGATGAGGGGAAAAATGTCGTCGGGTAAATTTATGGAACCGTTTGACCCTATACGCTGGGGCGAAGGATTTACCGAGGGTAACAGCTGGCACTACAGCTGGTCGGTTTTTCATGATGTGCAGGGCCTTATCAACCTTATGGGCGGCAAAGAAGTATTTGCAAAGCAGCTGGATAGTGTGTTTAAATTGCCACCGGTATTTAACAACAGCTTTAATGGCGGCTTTATCCACGAAATGCGGGAAATGCAGGTTGCAAACATGGGCCAGTATGCCCACGGCAACCAGCCCATACAGCACATGATTTACCTGTATAACCATGCAGGCAAGCCCTGGCGGGCGCAATATTGGGTACGGGAATCGCTTAACAGGCTGTACAACCCGCGTGCCGACGGTTACTGCGGAGACGAAGATAACGGGCAAACTTCGGCATGGTATGTATTCTCGGCCATGGGTTTTTACCCGGTTACCCCGGCAACAAATCAGTATGTTATGGGAGCGCCACTGTTTAAAAAGGTTACGTTGAAGCTGCACAACGGTAAGCAGGTAATTATTAATGCCCCCGATAACAGCGATGCTAACCGGTATATAAAATCGGCTGCCTTTAATGGTAAAGCCTATACTAAGCTTTGGCTAAGCCATAACGACCTTACTAACGGTGCGGTAATAGATTTTAAAATGACCGATACACCCGATACAACCAGGGAATTCGACACAGAAGATTTGCCCTACTCACTTACAAACGAAAAATAGCTTACGCATAAACTTGTAATAATAATGGAAAGAAGAAAGTTTTTACAAAACACAGCATTACTAAGTAGCCTTACACTAATAAACCCTTCCGAGTTATTTGCGGCTGCGCCCGGCATGGCGATAAAAGATTTTCCGGTGTTAAGAACCCCCAAAAACAAACGGAATTTTGAAAGTATGCTGGTTGAGAAAACCATAGAAGAATTTCAAAAAAATGTAAAAGACAAAGAACTGGCGTGGCTGTTTAATAACTGTTTTCCCAACACGCTCGATACTACAGTTACCTATTCTGAGAAAAACGGCAAGCCCGATACTTATGTAATAACCGGCGATATAGACGCTATGTGGCTGCGAGACAGCTCTGCACAGGTATGGCCTTATATGGCCTTTGCCAGCAAAGACAAAAAACTTAAAAATCTTATTGCAGGCGTTATAAACAGGCAAACCGAATACGTGCTTAAAGACCCGTATGCCAATGCGTTTTATAACGACCCACAAAAAAAAGGCGAGTGGACAACAGACCACACCGATATGAAGCCGGGTGTACACGAGCGCAAATATGAAATAGATTCGCTTTGCTACCCTATAAGGCTGGCTTACAATTACTGGAAAAACACCGGCGACACCACCCCATTTGATGCCAACTGGGTAAAAGCCATTAAAACAACCCTGCAGGTATTTAAAGACCAGCAGGAAAAAACAGGTAAAAACCCGTATTCGTTTCAAAGGACAACACAGTTTGCAACCGATACCAGGCCGCTTAAAGGTTACGGCTATCCGGTTAACCCGGTAGGGCTGGTGTGCTCTGCATTCAGGCCGAGTGACGATGCTACGGTGTTCTCGTTTCTGATACCGTCAAACTTCTTTATCGTAGTAAGCATGAAGCAGGCGGCGGAAATGATGCGTACCATCAAAAAAGATGAAGCTACCGCAAAAGAACTGGAAGCCCTGGGTGCTGAAGTAGATGCAGCGATAAGAAAATACGGCATTGTTAACCACAAAAAATATGGCGATATCTATGCGTTTGAAGTTGATGGTTTTGGCAACCACCTGTTAATGGACGATGCAAACGTGCCGAGCCTTTTGGCATTGCCCTACCTTAACGCCATAGATGCTAACGATACCATTTACCAAAACACAAGGAAGTTTATATTTTCTACCGATAACCCGTTTTTCTTTAAAGGGAAGGTTGCCGAGGGTATAGGAGGCCCCCACGTAGGTATGGATATGATCTGGCCAATGGCTATCATAATGAGGGCCATGACCAGCAACAATAACGAGGAAATTAAGGAATGCATTAAAATGCTGAAAGCCAGCCACGGCGATACCGGCTTTATGCACGAGTCGTTTCATAAAGACGATGCTAAAAACTTTACAAGGGCATGGTTTGCCTGGATAAATACACTATTTGGAGAGCTGCTGTGGGATACTTACAAGAAAAATCCATCATTGTTAGCCTCTTAAATTTAATACTATTACTATGAATTATTTTAAAAGCAGGATACGTTTTGCCCTTATGGGAGTATGCCTTTCTGCGGGAATTATGATACCGGCAGCGGCCCAGACTACTAAAAAGCTTACCCCGCTGGTAAACCCCTTTATAGGTACAGCGCCCCTATTAGACACTAAAATTATAGGGTATACCCCACCGGCCGATATGCGCGTATGGGCAGGGCTGGTGTTTCCGGGTTCGTCTGTGCCTAATGCCATGGTGCAGCTCAGCCCCATGACAAAGTACGGCTCCGGCGCGGGCTACGAGTATGAAATGAAAGAAATAGTAAGCTTTACGCATACTAATAAAGGGCATTGGAATTTGTGCCACCTCCCGGTACTGCCGGTTCCTGCCAGCGCGTCTTATCCGTTTAAATCAGAGTTTAATCACGATAACGAAAAAGCAAGCCCGGCGTATTACCAGGTATACCTTAAAAGCTATGATGTTCAGGTAAGGCTTACTTCTACGTTGAGGTGTGGTATTCATGAGTATGCCTTTAGAAACAACAAAGGGCGCAGGATACTTTTTGACCTGGGAAAAGCAAACAACCATGTTAACGACTGGCAGTTACAGCAGGCAGGTAAAGATGGTATTAGCGGTTACCAAAGGACCGGTGGAGAAAAAGTATATTTTTATGCAACAGTAAGCACTGAAATAAACGGTATTGAAAGTGTTAAGGCTGGTAAAAGCGATGGCTATGCCCTGGTGTCTGTAAAAGACGGCGCGGGCCCGGTAACCTTAAAAATAGGCTTGTCTTTTGTGAGTGTTGAAAACGCCGCCGAAAACCTTAAGGCCGAAGCCGCCGGTAAATCCTTTGATGAAATTAAAGCGCAGGGCGACTCAGAGTGGGAAACCGTTTTAGGCAAAATCAAAGTACAGGGCGGTACCGAAGCCCAGAATAAAATGTTTTACAGCATGCTCTACAGGTCGTTTTTATGGCCTGCCTTACGGAGCGATGTTAACGGTGAGTTTACCGATGATGCCGGTAAAACCAGAAAAGAAACCTACAGGTATTACACTTTACCGTCGCTTTGGGACGATTACAGGAACAAGCTGGTACTGCTGAGCATTTTTTCGCCAGAGGTAACTAACGATGTTATCAACTCGATGATAAACGAGGGAGAGATTAAAGGCTTCATGCCTACGTTTTTCCACGGCGACCACGCAGCGTCTTTTATTGCAGGGTCGTATGCCCGCGGGATACGAAATTACGATGTGAAAAAAGCCTACGGACTTTTAATCAATAACGCCTACAAAGAGGGGGGCACGCGCCCTTTTATAGCCGAATACATTAAAAAAGGATATATATCAGATCCGGATATTAAAAATCCGCACGTAGAGAGCAAAGGAAAGGCCGGCGTTACAAAAACGCTCGAGTATGCTTACGACGACCATGCGCTTTCGCTTTTAGCAAAAGAACTGAAGGACGACGAGCATTATAAAGACCTCTCTAAACGCTCAAAAAATTATGCAAATGTATTCGACAAGTCGACTAACTTTATGAGGGGAAGGCTTGAAGACGGCAGCTGGATAACACCGTTTAACCCGGAATATCCATATTATGAGTACATGTACCGGGAGGCGAACGCGTGGAATGTATCGTTTTATGCGCCGCAGGATATGGAAGGTCTGGTAAAGTTGTACGGGGGTAAAGAGCCGTTTGAACAAAAGCTGGATACGTTTTTTACCAAACCGTGGAACCCTGAATACATTGCTTGGAACATTTCCGGCTTTATAGGCCAGTACTGCCATGGCAACCAGCCGGCACATGAGTCGCCTTTTTCATACCACTTTGTGGGCAAGCCCGAAAAATCTCAAAAAATTATTGATGAAGTTTTGGCTACCATGTATGGCATAGGCCCCGAGGGCCTTGCAATGAGTGGTATGGATGATGCAGGCGAAATGTCGTCCTGGTATGTGTGGGCTGCCCTGGGTCTTTACCCGCTGTCGCCGTCGGACACCGAGTATATAGTAACAGTTCCTGTGTTTGAAAAGGTAGAATGGACTAGCGGGCAGGGCAAAAAGTTTACGATTACAAACAGTGGCAAAACCCGAAATTTAAAAGAGATATTGCTTAACGGGAAAAAAGTAAACGGATATTTTATACCACACACACTTTTCTCTGAAGGCGGTACACTGGAGGTTAAAACAAAATAAGAAATTGAGTTTGGGTTTTTTAAATGGGTATAAAGTGCCTGGCGGTAAAGCCAGGTGCCTTTATACTTTAAAAGAACCCATTTAATCGTAACAGCGCAATATAAACGATTAGTTCGTGTATGTCAGCAAGTAAAAGGTATTGATTATGAAAATAAAAAACTGTATTGCTTTTGCAATAACGGTAGTTTCCGTACTAAGCGGGACTGCGCAAAAAGCGGTTACCATACAAAGTAAAACTCTGGTAGGAGACAACATAGTAATGTTTGTACCCACAGGATTCGACAAAAATAAAACCCCCTCGCTTATTTTAGAAAATGATCCGGTCGCTAAAGGCACCATGCCATCCTCGTGGACGCTGGTGCCCGAAATTTCGTTTGAAAATAATAAGGCAAGCGCACGTTTACCCCTTACCGGAGATGTGAGCTTATACGGCGGGGGAGAGGTTACCGGCCCGCTGTTACGCAACGGGCAGTCAATTAAATTATGGAATACCGATACCGGTGCCTACAGCGTAGAAGGCGGTAAGCGCCTGTACCAGAGCCATCCGTGGGTAATGGGAGTGCGAAAAGACGGTACTGCGTTTGGGGTATTGTTTGATACGTCATGGAAAGCGGAGCTTCATACAAATTCTGATGCAATAGTTTTTAATACCGAGGGGGCGCTGTTTCGTGTTTTTATTATAGACAGGGCCTCTCCGCAGGAGGTGTTAAAAGGCTTGGCAGAACTTACCGGTACTATGAAAATGCCCGCCAGGTGGACGTTAGGGTACCACCAGTGCCGCTTTTCTTACGATAGCGAAACACGGGTAAGGGAGATAGCCGACACATTCAGGGCAAAGAAATTGCCGTGCGACGTTATTTGGATGGACATTGACTATATGGATGGGTACAAGGTATTCACCTTTGATAAAAAGCGATTTCCCGATCCTAAAACGCTTAACAGCGATTTGCATAACAAGGGGTTCAGGGCAGTGTATATGATAGATCCCGGTGTAAAGGCTGATACTACCTACAGTGTGTACCAGTCCGGTTCAAAAAATGATGTTTGGGTACAAAGAAGCAATGGCAAAGAATATCAGGGCCAGGTGTGGCCCGGCTACTGCGCCTTTCCGGATTACTCCATCCCCAGAACAAGGGAATGGTGGGCAGGCCTCTACAAAGATTTTCTTGCTACCGGTATAGACGGCGTATGGAATGATGTAAATGAACCCGCTGTTTTTGAAAGCGATATACCTGAGAGCGAGCGTCTGGGCACCATGCCACATGACAACGTACACAGGGGTGGGGGCAACCTGCCCCAGGGGCCGCATTTGTTGTACCACAACGCCTATGGCAGGCTTATGGTAGAGGCATCTTATAACGGCATCATCGCAGCTAACCCTAACAAGAGGCCGTTTTTGCTAACACGTTCTAACTTACTGGGCGGGCAGCGCTATGCCGCCACCTGGACCGGCGATAACTACGCAAGCTGGGAACATCTAAAACTCTCAGTACCCATGTCTATAACGCTGGGGCTTTCAGGGCAGCCGTTTAACGGCCCGGATATAGGCGGATTCTTAGGAAACACCACCGGTGAGTTGTGGGCTAACTGGATTAGCTTTGGTGTGTTTATGCCATTTGCCCGTGGCCATGCCTGCGCGGGTACAAACAATAAAGAGCCGTGGGCTTACGGCCCTGAAATAGAAGTATCGTCGCGCATTGCATTAGAGCGCCGTTATCGCCTGCTGCCGTATTTGTATACCAGTTTTTACAAATCGAGCACCACAGGCCTGCCGGTTATGGCTCCCGTATTTTTTGCCGATACTAAAGATGCAAGCCTCAGGGCAGAAGAGCAGGTGTTCCTTGTAGGCGAAAACCTTTTGGTAATCCCTGCCTTTGCTAAAAACCCTCACCTGCCTTCCGGCATATGGGAAAAATTCAGCCTTATTGACGGCGATTTAGAAGATGAGTACCAGGCCACTGTTAAAGTAAAGGGCGGCAGTATACTGCCGTTAGGCAACGTGATTCAAAATACTAACGAAAACTCTTTTGATACGCTAACGCTTTTAGTGTGCTTAGACAAAAACGGTAAAGCAGCCGGCCAGCTGTATATAGACGGTTACGATGGTTTAGAGTATAAAAAAGGCGACTACAGCCTTCTTGATTTTGTTGCGCAAACCAAGGGTAAAAAAGTAATCATCAGGCTTAAAGACAAGGCCGGAAAAAGAGACAGCAGTAAGGAAATAAATAAAATAAATGCAAGAGTTTTAATTAACGGTAAAGAATACAATGCAACAGGCACTTTAAAAGATGGTATAACTGTTTTATTACCTTAATGAGGGGCGGGTACTTATGCCTGTCTAACAGGTAAACATGGGGCTGCAAATAATGATTAGAAATTACAGAGCGGAAAGTATAATTTTAGGATTTTAAATTTATATTCGTATTTTTGTTTTGTCCATACAAAAGGACAAACAATCAAAATTTTGCTCTTGGAACTAAAAATAGATCATTACAGCCCTATACCGCTTCATATTCAGGTGGAGCAGCTTTTACGTTCTTTAATTAATTTGCCGGAATACAAAAACGGGGCATTTTTACCCAGGGAGGTAGAACTGTCGCAACGGTTAGGCGTATCCCGTAATACCATCAGGCAGGCTGCAAATAAACTTGAAAATGAAGGTTTGATTACAAGAAAAAAAGGTGTAGGTACTAAAGTTTCTTCTAAGGATATTACAACAAACCTTAGCGAGTGGCACAGTTTTACACAGGAGATGAGCTCAATGGGTATTCCGTTTAAAAACCTTAAGCTAGAAATAGAGTGGACTACGGTAAACCAAAAGATAGCCAATTTCCTGAATATTGATGTTGATACTAAGATTTTGAAGCTAAGCAGGTTAAAGGGGACTGATGAGCCGTTTGTGTTTTTTGAAAGCTATTTTCAGCCACGTATAGGCTTAACAGGTAAAGAAGATTTCCAGAGGCCATTGTATGAAATTTTAGAGCAGGATTATCATTGGATGCCCTCAGTATCCCGGGAAAAAATTAAAGCGGGAAGAGCAGGAAATTTTGCGTCACTTCTGGGTATCGATAAAGATGAGCCTATTTTAATAAGGGAACGTTTTGTACTCGACCCCGGCGACAGGCCATTAGAATACAACATAGGTTATTACCGTAACGACAAGTTTACATATTCAATTGAAATAAGAAAATAAAATGTATAGTATAGGTGTTGACATAGGCGGAAGCCACATAACAAGCGGTATGTTTGAACATTCAAACAAAAAAATTATTCCGGACTCCCTGGCATATTCAAAAGTAAATGCGCATGCGCCTAAAGATGAAATTTTAGATGCATGGTCTGACGTAATTTCTAAATCGATTTCAAAAAAAAATGTTTTAGAAATACAGGGTATCGGCATTGCTATGCCTGGCCCTTTTGATTATTATAATGGTATAAGTAAAATGCAGAATGTTGATAAACTTGATGCATTGTTTGGCGTGAATGTAAGAAATGAACTTGCCGCCCGCTTAGCAATTGATTCTTCAAAGATAAGGTTTATAAATGATGCCACTGCGTTCTCAGTTGCCGAAACCCAAATAGGCAAAGCATCGTTATATTCGCGTGCAGTTGCAATTACATTAGGTACAGGTTTTGGTTCTTCTTTTGTGGTAGATGGACAGCCGGTGCTGAGTGGCGAACTTTTGCCCAAGGGAGGTTTTCTCTACAACCAGCTCTATAACAACCAGTTTGCAGATGATGTATTCTCAACACGTGGGATATTAAACTATTATACCGCTTTATCAAGTAAATCAGTTCAAAATGTGCAAGTGCTATGTAGCCTTATTAACGATGACCCTTATGTGCAGCCAGTATTTGACTGGCTGGGTAAGGAGCTGGGTAAGTTCTTACTTCCTTACCTTAAAAAGTTTAATGCAGAAGTTTTAGTAATAGGAGGGAACATATCTAAGGCATACTCATTTTTTGGCCCATCTGTTAGTAAAGCATTACCAGATATTGAAATTTACGTTTCAAATTTTGGTGAAGAAGCTGCAATAATAGGTAGTGCATTATTGTTAGACGATGCTTACTATCAAGAGCTTTTACCAACCCTTAAGGTTATGTAGTGCTGATAAATTATTGTTTACACAAATCAGGTAAATCACGTATAAAAACGGCAAATGTATTTTATTCAACTGTTTTTTAATAAAAATTGAAAAATAGTTGAATAAAATTTTGGAGTGTATATTTTTTTTATAATTTTACATATGTTCAAACATATGTACTTAATCGATATAGCCATGCTAAAAAAACAACTAAAATTATTGGCCATCCTTTTGTTCTTCGGATTTGCGGCCAGCGCGCAAAACCGTATGGTAAGCGGCTCTGTAGCCGATGATAACGGGCCCTTGCCGGGAGCATCTGTTTTAGAACAGGGAACCTCTAATGTTGCAACGAGCGACATTGACGGTAGTTTTCAAATTCAGTTAACTACAAACCCCGCCGTTCTTGTGGTATCATATATAGGATACGCGTCAAAAACTGTAGCTATAGAAAATCAAACCACTATTAATATTGTGCTTTCTGCCAATGTTAATCAGCTTGATGATGTTGTAGTTATTGGTTTCGGAACCAGGAAAAAGGTAAATTTAACCGGTGCAGTAAGTGAAATTAGCGCTTCGGATATCGACGGAAAGCCCGTTGCCAATGCCTACCAGGCCTTACAGGGCGAAGCTTCGGGTCTTATCATACAGCAAAATACCTCTGCGCCGGGCTCAGTGTCATCTATCAATATCCGGGGTGTAAACACTATAAATGGTAATACACCGCTGGTAGTGGTAGATGGCGTTCCAGGGTCGTTAAACAATATAAACCCTAATGATATACAAAGTATTTCAATCCTTAAAGATGCCGCGTCGGCATCTATATACGGCTCCCGCGCTGCAAGTGGGGTAATACTTGTTACTACTAAAACCGGTAAGGAAGGCAAACCTAAGTTTGTATATTCAACCATGTTTGGCATGCAGGAAGCGACAAATTTCCCCAAGTTTGCCAACTCCTGGCAATATGCCACATTGCGAAACGAAGCGCTTGTAAACTCCGGTATGGCGCCGGCTTTTACCCAGGAACAGATATTAGGCTTTAAAGAAAATGGCCCTAATGTAAACTGGAACGAGGCTTTATATAAAGATTATGCAATGCAATCCAGCCATAACCTTTCGTTAAGCGGTTCAGATAATGGGCTTAGCTATATGGCTTCGTTAGGTTATCTTGACCAGGAAAGCATGTTTAAGGGGCCGGGCTACGGCTATCAAAGGTATAACGCAAGGATGAACTTTGATAAAATTGTAAACGCTAAGCTTAAGGTTGGCGGCCGTATGTCGTTTGCCCGAAATGATATAAAGGACCATGCCTATTATACTGATTTTATTATAGAGCCTACGGTGCGTACTCCTCCTATTTATAATATAATAGACGAGGACGGAAATTATACCCTTGTAAGCGGCAGTAACTCTAACCCGCTGGCACAGTTAATGGAAGGTGGGTCTACAAACTATCAAAATGATGAGGTACTGGCTACTTTTACCCTTGATTATGAGCCGTTAAAGAACTTAGTGCTGCATGGTGTAATAGGAGGTAATGTGGTAAGTAATAAAATGCACCAGTTCCGTCGTTCTATTGCCTATGTTTATCCCGGTGGTGGCAACAATCAAAACTCGGTTTCAGATAGCTACAGCCGCACGCTATATATTAATCCTTACCTGACTGCTACCTATAAAAAAACATTTGCTGATAAGCACAATTTTGATATAATGGCAGGTACGTCATCGGAAACCAATAAAACAGAGTTTTTTGGTGTAACGGGGCTTAATGTTCCGGGTAATAACTTCGGGGTAATTAACAACACACAGGAAATACAGCGCAGCGGTACATATGGATCTGGTAACGAATGGTCTATCAGTTCGTTCTTTGGCAGGCTGGGCTATAATTTTTCCGACAGGTATTTGTTTGAGGCAAACCTAAGGTATGATGGTTCTTCGCGTTTTTCTACCGAAAACCGCTGGGGTGTTTTCCCGTCTGTTTCGGCAGGATGGGTAGTGAGCGAAGAAGCCTTTTTTGCACCACTTAAAGATGTTGTTTCTCTTGCAAAAGTAAGGGCGTCATGGGGCCAGGTAGGCAACCAGGATATAAACGACCTGTATGGTTACCAGAGTTTAGTAAGTACATCAAGTAACGTTTATTCCTTTGGCGGAGGTGCTGCACAGGGCGCATATTACTCGGTATCTAACGGTAACCGCACCTGGGAAACCACCACGATGAAAAACATTGGTGTCGACCTTTCTTTCTTTAACAAAAAGCTGGACCTTTCTTTCGACGTGTTTGAAAACCTTACTGAAGATATATTACTGCAACTTCCTGTGCCTGCTACATACGGCCTGGGGCAGCCCTTTCAAAATGCAGGGTCGGTAAGTAATAAAGGCTGGGATATTTCGGCCGGCTACAGGTTTCAGACCGGTGGTTTTAACCATGGGGTAAAATTCAATATCTCTGATACCCAAAATATTGTTGAGAACTTTAGGGGCAGGGAATACATAAACGGGTTTGACGTGCAAACCATACTTAAAGAAGGCTATCCTATAAACTCATACTACGCGCTGTGGTCTGATGGGTTTTATAACTCTGCAGAAGAGGTTGCGCAAAGTGCCACACCTATATTTGCCACCAGCGTAAAACCGGGCGACATCCGCTATGTAGACCGTAATAATGATGGCAAGATTGATTATGAAAACGACAGGTTTATTTTTGGTAATGCATTCCCAAGGTATACGTACGGGTTTACTTATGACATTAACTATAAACACTGGGATTTTTCATTCTTTATACAAGGCGTAGGGAAAAGGCAGCAGTGGCTTAGGGGGGAAATTGTAGAGGCGTTTCACAACAATAATGAAGGCCCCGTATTAGAAAGCCATCTTGACCGCTGGACGCCCAATAACCTTGATGCTTCGTACCCCCGCCTTACAGTAGGTTCAGAATCTATAAATAATGCCGCACGTTCTGATTTTTATATACACAATGCGCAATATTTAAGATTGAAAAATGTACAGCTGGGCTACACGCTTAAAAAAGAAGATATACCCTTTGCCGGTATAGAAAGCCTTAAAATATATGCCACCGGCTTTAACCTGCTAACGGTAAGCCCGCTTACAAAATTTGGTGTAGACCCGGAAGCCGTAGATGCCAGCGGCAGGGCATATCCTGTGGCGCGGGTGTGGTCTATAGGGTTAAACGTAAATTTCTAAAAAAAAGTGATTATGAAAAAATATACAGTACTGACGTTTATTTTACTGGTAATTTTTGGTTGTTCGTCTGACCTTGACCTGTCGCCGGTAGATTCTCAAAGCGAATTGAATTTCTGGAAAACGGATGAAGATGCCCGTATTTTCTTAAACTCAATGTATGCCGATTTAATGGATGATGATACTTATTTGTTTCTTAGCGCATTATCTGATGATGCTTACAGCAAGGGCCGCGAAGACTACCGCAATATTGCCAGCGGAAACTACGATCCTTCTAACAGTGTTGTTACCGGTTTCTGGTCTTCGAGGTATGAGGCCATCCGACGCACTAATATTTTCTTTAATAACGTGGATAATGTTACCGATATTACTGAAACAAACCGTACTGCATACAAAGGGCAGGGAAGGTTTATAAGGGCATGGCACTATTTTTATCTTATAGAACTTTATGGCGATGTGCCATTAGTGCGGGATGAAATAAGTATTGAGCAGGCACTTGTGCTAACCCGTACACCAAAACAGGAAGTGGTGGATTTTATATACAGCGAGCTGGAGCAGGCTATAGAAGAACTGCCACAGAGCTATCCTGCTACCGAATCGGGCCGAATAACTAAAGGCGCTGCAATAGCGTTTAAGGCAAGGGTACATTTATATAATGAAGATTACGCCCAGGCAGCGGCACTGTCAGAACAGCTTATAGGGCAGTATTCTTTATTTGGCAACTATGCAAATTTATTTAAGCAGGCTAACGAGGTAAATCCTGAAGTTATACTAAGCCTGCAATATATACCTACTAACAGGGAGCATGATATACAATACTCCCTCATACCACCATCGTTAGGTGGCTATGCAAACTTTTCTCCGCTACAAGAGTTGGTAGATACCTATACTATGATTAATGGACTGCCAATAGATAACCCTGCTTCAGGTTATAACGAGCTAAACCCTTATGCAAACAGGGATCCCAGGTTATCGGCATCAATAATACGTAATGGCACTGTACTCACAAATTTTAGTGGTGCCCAGGTTACTATTACTACCACACCCGGATCATCGCCCGACGGTATAAATTTTTCGTCAAATTCTACCCCTACAGGGTATTATGTAAATAAATTTTACGACAACCAGGCCAGGAACCAAATCTATTCAGGCACTAACCTGATTTTAATACGCTACGCCGAAGTATTGCTAAACTATGCCGAGGCTAAAATAGCATTAGGTACATTTAGCCAGGCAGACTGGGATTTGACCATAGGCGCTATCCGCCAGCGTGCGGGCCTTGCCGCCAGCGCGTTGCAGTATCCCGGCGGCACCCAGGCAGACTTAACACAGCTTGTAAGGAATGAAAGAAGGGTAGAGCTGGCATTTGAGGCAGGCCACCGCTTTTTCGACATACGCAGGTGGAGAATTGCTGAGGATGTGCTAAACGGCTGGGCACATGGTATTAAAACTGATTTAAGCCCGGAAGATAACGGCTATACAAGGGTTGATTTCAGGACATTTAATGTAGGCAGGCACTATTTATGGCCTATACCACTGAGCGAACGAGATATTAACCCAAACCTTTCGCAAAACCCTAACTGGTAATAAGAAACAATTAATGACTATGAAAACAAAAATGATGAATGTTATAGTTTTAGCTTTAGCTTTAGCGTGTTTTGGGTGTAATGACTACCCATCTCCCGGAGAACAGATGATTAATAATGGCGGCGGTACAGATACTACCGGCACTACAATTAGCTATAAAGAAAGGGCAAAGCTTACGTATGACATGATACAAACGCACTATGCCATAGGTGATTTGTACCGCGAAAATTTTCCTGCGCAAGGTGGAGACACCAACCAGTACAGCTACCTATGGCCTTATGTTGGTATGCTTACCGCAGGAAATGTACTGTATGAGCTGGGGTATGATGAAGCAATCTTAAATAAAGAATTTGGCGGCCTTGAGGCATATTATGACAACAGGCCAAATTTGCCTACTTACCAGGCTTATGTGGCCGCTATACAAAGTACTGACCATTATTATGATGACAGCGCCATTGTTGCGATGGAGCTTATTGATGCCTATAAAAATACTAACAAGCCTTTTTATCTGGAGCGGGCAATTTCTGTCGCAGAGTTTATAATGTCCGGCGAAGATGATGTACTGGGTGGTGGCCTGTACTGGTTTGAAGGCCAGAGCGCCGGCTGTAACTCAGGCCCTAACTGCATAAAAGCGGCTAATACTACGGCATACGCATCATTTGTTACCGCAGAACTGTATAAGCTTACTAATAACCCTGTTTACCTTTCTTTTGCAAAGAGAACGTATTTATGGAATTATAATACACTTCGTGATCCCGGCGATAACCTGTACTATAACAGTAAGCATATAACCACCCAGCAAATTGATGCTACAAAATGGACATATAATGCGGCAATGATGATTATGGCGGCGGTAGACCTTTTTGAAATAACAGGAGACCAGTTGTACATTACACAGGCTACGGCTACGGCCCAGTCGGCATTTTCTGAGTGGACAAGCGTGCGTAATGACAGGTTGTTTTACCCGGCTAACGATTCATGGTTTAATACCGAGTTAATGACATCCTATATAAGGCTTTCGGCCCATGTTCCCCAGGCCGACCAGTATGTTCAGGTGTTTGTCAATAACCTTGATTATGCATGGGATAATGCGAGAAACACCCAGGGACAGTTTTATGAAGACTGGTCTGGCAATAACCCGGGCAGGTATTACTGGCTGCTGCACCAGGCTGCTTTAGTAGAGGCGTATGGAAGGGCATCGTTGTATTTAAATGAAGAATAAAATAAATAATGAACACTACACAATCAAAAATCAGGGAGACAGACCAGTTTGAGCTGCCGGTTACTAACAAGCCATCGGTAAACGGGTATGATATTTATCCGGTATTTTCTGTTCCCGATGGAAATATAGCCATTGGCTACGATACCCTGGCAAAAGAGCTTGCCCAATATAACTGCATTAAAATAGATGGATATGGTGGTATACGCTTTAACGATGTAAAACAAAAGCTTAATGAAGCTTTTATAGTATTGGGTGTGCAGCCTACCTGGGTTACTATAGAAAGCGCGCTTAAGCCTGAGCACGAAATTGATGAAATGATTGCTCCTTTTTTAGGCGGCGACGATCCTGTTTTTGGTAAAATAGCAAATCTTGAACTCAGCGACTTTTATAACGCTGAGGCACTTAATGAATTGTGCAGTGCACAGCATGGGGGTGGCCTGGTGATATACTACGGTATAGGCGCGCATATGCTTCCGGTGGAGGCCAAAACAGTTTATTTTGACATTAGTAAAAACGAAATACAATTCAGGTCAAGGGCAGGTTCGGTTACTAACCTGGGCTCAGGCTCGGCCTTTAACCCTAAAAAAATGTACAAACGTTTTTACTTTGTAGACTGGGTAGTACTAAACAAGCATAAAAACACCGTTAAAGCAGCTATTGACTACCTTGTAGACGGGCAGCGCACGGATGAAATTACATGGACCACCGGCAATACATGGCGCGACAGTATTAGTAAACTATCCCAAAGCCCAATAAGGGTAAGGCCCTGGTTTGAGCCGGGTGTGTGGGGTGGTAGCTGGATAAAAGACAGGATTGAGGGCCTGGAAAAAAATGTACCCAATTATGCATGGTCTTTTGAGCTTATAGTACCTGAAAACGGTATTATCATTGAGAGTGCGGGCGTGATGCTGGAGTATTCGTTTGATTTTTTAATGTATAGCGCCGGCCGGAATGTACTGGGCACTGACTTTGATACCTATAAATATGAGTTCCCTATCCGCTTCGATTTCCTTGACACGTTTGACGGGGGCAACCTTTCCATACAATGCCACCCGCAACTGGAGTACATGCATCAGCATTTTGGCGAAGCGATAACCCAGGAGGAGACCTATTATATACTCGATAAAAAAGACGATGCACTGGTATACCTTGGCTTTCAGGAAAATATTAACCCGGATGAATTTAGGCAGGCTTTAGAGCACAGTGCCGATAATGCCGTTGCGCTTAATATTACCGATTATGTACAGGCATTTAAGGCTAATAAGCACGACTTGTATCTTATCCCTCCCGGTACTATACACGGCTCAGGAGAAAACAACCTGGTACTTGAAATTAGTGCGACCCCTTACATCTATACATTCAAAATGTATGACTGGGTGCGCCTGGATATGGATGGCAAGCCACGCCCTATAAATATAGACAGGGGTATGGAGAATCTTAACTTTGAACGCAAAGGCGACAAGGTAAGTGCCGAATTAATATCATCACCTAAAGTGATTGAAACGGGTGATGACTGGACATTGGAACATTTACCTACGCACGCTAACCATTTGTATGATGTGCAGAGGTACAGCATAACTACCGAAGTTACCATTGCAACCCGTCAGAAAGCACATGTGCTTAGCCTTGTTGAGGGGGAGCATATCGAAGTAATTGTTGAAGGGAAGAGTACAGTGTTTGCCTATGCCGAAACGTTTATTATTCCCGCAGCTTGTAATCACTATACAATAAAAAATAACAGTGATTCCCCAGCATTAGTTGTAAAGTCATTTATAAAGTAAATTTATTTTAGCCACTTGCAAATATGCGCAAAAAGTGGAATAATTTTATTTAACAAAAAAAGTGCATAAAAAATTGTTGAATACGTAAAATATACCCCATAATCTATTAAGTTTACAATGTGCAAACATTTGTACCTGATAATTTGGGATTATTGCGTATGAGTTACTAAATCGATTTATAGAAATGTGTTTTAATTTAAAATATGAACCCATGAAAAAAATAATTTATGTGTTTTTAACCCTACTCGTAGCTATAGGCACTTCTTCCTGCTCAGATGACGACAGTAATGGGCTTCAACCCGAAATAGTGGAAACGGGCAACCTGGTTACACCATTAAATAACGCGCCTGTTACAATAGACACTCAAAACGGAACGCCACTTTCGTTTTCATGGACTCCGGCACAGGCTAAAGATGGAGGCCTTGTGCAGTATACCGTGCTTTTTGATGTGGTAGGTGGCGATTTTTCAGATCCCATATACAAAGCCGTATCAAACAGTACCGGCACCGCGGCCAGCCTGTCGTTAAGCCAGGCCTATCTGAATGTTATTGCAGAGTCTGCCGGTATTGCTCCCCTGGGTACGGGCCAGGTTATCTGGACGGTTCAGGCTTCGAGCAGCTATTTTGTACAGCGATTTGAAGAAACGTTTACCCTTACCCTTACGCGTCCAGAAGGTTTGGCCACGTTTCCGGAGTTTATGTACATATATGGGTCAGCCACAGAAGGTGCAGATATTTCAAATGCTGTCGCGTTTAAACAGCTAACCAATCAAATGCCCGGCGATAACTTTGACCCCGGAATGTTTGAATCTGTCACGTACCTGCAAGGAGGCGAATATTATATTGCGAACTCTAACGATGCCGAAACCGCATCCATTTACCATCTTAATGCAGATAACGAAATTACATTTGGCAATCAGTCTACAGCCTTTACGCTCGAAGCAGGGGCTTACCGGGTAAGGATGGACCTCACGCATCTTACTGTATCTTTTGAAAAAATAGAAAATGTGCAGCTTATAATAATGGCAAACCAGCTCTATAAAGCACAGCTTACCTATGTAGGCAACCACGTGTTTGAAGCTACTAACGGTAACTTTCAGTTTCTTACGCCGGGCGCTCCCGAAGCACCGTCGTGGTTAGGATGGGAAGAAGAAAGGTACCGCTTTAGCTATGAGCTAAACGGCCAGCCGGCAGCACTTGGCAGTTACCACAATGCCGATATGAACGCTTCGGTAATAAACGGATTTACGGCTTATAATGTGCGCCCTAACGGCAGCCAGCCCGCATCATACTATAACACCTACTTTTTAGCGCCCGGGGTAACACAGTGGGAGGGAGCATGGAAGTTTCCGGACGCGTTTAACGGCAACGCCTTTACAGTGCGTATTGTGTTTGACCCGGCGGCAGACAGCTATTACCATGAATTAGAATTAAATTAAAAAAATCTTGGCAAATGGGCATATAACAATCGCTGTAAGCATTTTTATGTGATAATTATTGCACAGCGATTGTACCCTGCCTTATCAGCCACCCTATTAATAACTAATAAATACTTATGATGAAAAATTACAATTTAACAGCAAAAATGATTGCCCTTGTTGCGGCAATAGTTATTTCTGCTCCTGCACACGCCTTTGGAGACAACGGACTGGAGCCGAAAGTAAAGAAAACCAAAATGGTTGAGGGCGAAAATTTTGCCCACATGGCAGTAAGCTCCGGCTATAATGAGGACATCATTGCCAATGGAGTAGGGCCCCTTAGCGCTACGGTAACAAACGATGCCGATAATTTTGATTATGTTTTTATTTCCCGTGGATTTCAGCTTGATGCAAATGCTACGCCAATAACCTTTGGCCTTCCTGAAAACGGCTTAATATCAAACCTTACATCACCTCACACGTATCAATTAGCCTCGTATTCGGCAAACAATACACTTCGCCTTACCACTATCGGCAGTGAGGGTACTTTACAGTTTTCAAACGCGCAATCGTTAGAGAAGCTGTTTTTGCTGGTAACGTCAAGCAATGGAGCTGATGTTACAGGCACCGTGAATTTTTCTGACGGTACAACTCAGGCAATAGGTACCTACGCAGTACCGGGCTGGTTTTCAGCTTCAGGTTTGCCTATGGTAGCGACTGGCATTGGCCGCGCTAATATTGTAACCAGCCAGTTTGATGACTTTGGCAACGCGCCAAACCTGTTCCAGATTGAGATTATGATAAGCGAAGAAAACCAGTCTAAAATGGTTTCTGGTGTAACTATTACAAAACAAAACGACGAAACTGTGTTTAACCTTATGGGTGCAACGGGGCTATTAGTAACTGAAGCCCCTGAAAATTCAGATTTCCTTACAATAGCATCAGGTTTTAACTATGATGTTGTTGCAAACGGCGTTGGCGCCATGAGTACTTCTACAACTAACGATGTAGATAATTTTGATTATGTACTTATTTCTCAAGGCCTGCAGCTTACAGCTGAAGATGCGCCTATAACCTTTGGCTTGCCTGAAGACGGAATTATAAGCAATATGGCTCCGGGACCTGATTACCAATTTGGCGCATACACTGCTAACAACGCCTTGCGTTTAAGCACAGGAGAGGCAGAAGGGACACTAACATTTGCAACCCCTAAAGCCGCAGAAATGGTGTACCTTTTAGTAACATCAAGCAACGGTGCTAACGTAGATATTACGCTTCACTTTGCTGACGGCACTACCCAGGATGCAGGAGATTTTGCAGTACCGGGATGGTTTTCTAACACCGGCCTTGAAATGGTTGCGACTGCAATAGGCCGAGGTAACATGGTTACAGGCCAGCTTGACAACTTTGGCAATGCGCCAAACCTGTTCCAGATTGTTGTTCCTGTAGCTGAAGCTAACCAGGCAAAACAGCTGGAAAGTGTAACGGCAAACATGGCAGCATCTGAAAGTGTATTTAATTTATTTGCGGTAAGCGCGGTGTTAACCCCACTTGCGACACAGGACTTTTCAATTGCAAATACAAGTGTTTATCCAAATCCTGTAAGCGACATACTAACAATTTCAAATGCAGCCGATATTAATAATATTTCGGTTTACAGCCTGTCCGGCCAATTGTTGAAAGAAGAAAAATCGAACATGTCGCAAGTTTCTTTTGCAGGATTAGCAACAGGAGTATATTTTGTAAAACTTACATCGGCTACCGGTAGCCAGAAAACAATGAAAGTGATAAAAATATAGTTTTTGCGTTAGTTTATAGTTTTTTTGTTGTGGTAAAAGCCCGTTTGTCTAAAAGATGAACGGGCTTTTTTATACTCATAAATGTGTATCGATTTGTTTTCGCCCATGTTTTTGATGCCGAGCCTACAGTAAAGTACACTTTGCGCCATTACACTGCCGAAAACCTGGAAAGTTCTTTTTAAATGCTGTCATTTTAACCTTGTTATCAGGGATGCTTTTTATAAGTTTCTTAATGCTTAATCATTTGATAATTGCCTGTTAATCTTGCGCACAACTGTAATGGTTATGTTTGCGCCTAAATCAATTTTTTGTAGCATTATGGTTAAGAAATTTAGTTATAGGGCAGGTGCGTTAGTGTTTACGGCCTTGGTTATCATTGTATTATATTCTTTTAAAACCCAGCCTGTATATACCGAAAACGGCGTTGTAGCGCAGTATACTTTTGAACTTAACCAAAACATTATTGCGCTGGACAAAACAGCCGAAGCCTACAAGCAGGGTGTGGCATCCGTTGATTCTCTGCAACACATACTAACCAAAACCCGCCTGTCTTACAAAAAGGCAGAATTTTACCTGGCGTTTCATTATCCTGAATTTGTGAAGGAGAATATTAACGGTGCGCCGCTCCTCCATATAGAAAAAGAAGGCACAATGCCTAAGGTGCTGCAGCCGGTGGGCCTGCAGGTGCTGGACGAAATGATATTTTCTGAAGACCCTGCCAGCCAGAAAAATGAAATTGAAGCTCTTGCAAAAACGCTTAAAAACAGCTATTCAAACCTCTATAAAAGCTTAGAGAAAAATGGCTTAAGAAACAGGCTTGGGGTAACCGCCATGCGCGTGCAGCTTGTGCGCATGGTGAGCCTGGGCATAACCGGCTTTGATACCCCCGGATCGTTAAACGCGCTTAATGAGGCTAAAGCGTCACTTACGGGCATAAAAGAGTTTTATAAACAGGAATATGCTGCAAGTGCTAATTTTGCTACTAACGTTTCTCTTTTAGATTCAGGTATTAGCCAGCTAAGCACACAAAATTCGTTTAATGATTTTGACCGCCTGGCCTTTATAAAAAATGTTATAGACCCCCTTTATAAAAATCTCGGATTGCTTGAAAATTCCTATGATGAAAATTTAGTGCAAACTTCGTCATGGAACCCTAAAAGCCAGTCGATATTTGGAACCGATTTTTTAAACCCCTATTTTTTTTCGCAACTTAAGCCGGATGAGGATAGCGCCGGGCTGCGTGCCCTGGGCAAGGCCCTTTTTTATGATAACCTGCTCAGCGCAGATAATACAATGAACTGCGCCTCATGCCATGCTCCCGATAAGGCTTTTACAGATGGTATACCTAAATCGCTTAGCAATGTACAGGGAAAAACCGTGCTGCGCAACGCGCCCACCCTGCTAAACGCCGTGTATGCCGACCGTTATTTTTATGACCTGCGCGCCTTTACACTGGAGCAGCAGGCAGAACACGTTATTTTTAACCCAAATGAGTTTAATACAGCGTATAGTGCCATACTTAAAAAGCTTGAGGCTAATAAGGGCTACCAGCAACAGTTTAAAAAACTATTTGGTAAAAAAGGTGTTACCCGCGAAAATTTCAGCAAGGCCCTTGCCAGCTATGTACTCTCCCTACAATCGTTTAACAGCGATTTTGATAAATACATACGGGGCGAAAATAATACGCTAAACCAGGATGCCAGGCAGGGCTTTAACCTGTTTATGGGCAAGGCTGCCTGTGCCACCTGCCACTTTGTGCCCACCTTTGCAGGGCTTGTGCCGCCGCTGTATAATGAAAATGAAAGTGAGATACTGGGTGTACTGGCTAATCCGCTGGCAAGTGCCCCAAAACTTGACGAAGACAAAGGTAGGCTGGATAACCAGATATATAATGAGTATGCCTGGATATATGAGCGCTCTGTAAAAACCACCACGGTGCGCAACGCGGCCCTTACGGCACCCTACTTTCATAACGGAGCTTATGCCACGCTTGACCAGGTTATAGATTTTTATAACAAGGGCGGTGGCGGTGGCCTGGGCCTTAACGTAACAAACCAAACGCTGCCTCCCGACCCGCTAAACCTTACTGATAGCGAGGTTAAAGCCCTGGTAGCGTTTATAACATCGCTTAACGATGTAAGTGCGGCACACCTATAAAATAAGCCGGGGCTGTTATGTTACCGTTACGGGTATGTCAAAAAAACTATTACTGCCCGTTACTAAAAGCTTAAGGCATCTTTAAGCACGTAACATTTTGTTCAAAACAGGGCGGTACAGCTTACCTTTCTTTAAATATTCCTTAAGGCGGGCTTAAGGTTAAAGATACCATTAAGGGGTAGTTTTGTAACAGGATTATACACAACTAAAAATTACCCACATGAAAAAAAGACTACTACCTGTAGCACTGCTATTCTCCTTAGGGAGTTTTGCGGTTGTTGTCTCGGGAGAGTTCCCGGAATTTACAGACGGCAAAACTGCCGCTGAAAGTACAAAAACAGTGGCAGAAACCAAGCCTGCCACACAAAACAAAACAGCTGTTAAAACAGCAAAAGCCGCTTTTACATTAGAACCGGCCTCTTACCCTTTAGGTAAAGATTCTGAATGGCACTACCTTGATAGCGGTACCAGCCTTGACGGCACTGCCTGGAATTTAGTAGCTACCGATAACAGTGCATGGGCAAGTGGTCCGGCCCCACTTGGTTATGGCGATGCTGTTAACACAACAATATCGTATGGTGCAGACAGTGAGAACAAATATGTTACCACTTACTTTTTCCGCGACATTAACATCAACCTTGCCGATGTGGCCGAAATGGTTGAATTTGGCGTTAAGCGTGATGATGGCGTAGTAGTATATGTAAACGGTGTTGAGGCGTTTCGCGACAACATGCCTGAAGGTAATTTTAACTACCTTTCTTTTTCTGCTGAAACCATAGACGGCGCCGATGAGCAGCGTTATTTTGTGCATGAAGTGCCAAAAACAATTTTTACGCAAGGCGTTAACCGTATAGCTGTAGAGGTGCACAACCGCAGCGCGAGTAGTTCAGACATTAAGTTTGATATGTATGTTCAGGACGCGCCTACTGTAGTAAGTTGCGAGGAGCCGCACATTGGCTGCTTTACATCAATTAACCCTACAGGGCAGACGCCTAACATGATTATACCGGCAGAGCACCGTTTCCAGATGATGCTTAAAGAAGGCGAAACGTATACTCTGGGTACAGGTGGCAACGAGCCAGGCACCGTGCCGGGCAACCATGACTATACCGCTTATGTACCGGTAAACGGCAGCTCAACCCTGGGCCGTGTTGCGGTAAACCATGAAAACAACCCTGGGGGTGTTAGTATTGTTAATACGCATTTTAATGAAAACACATCGCTTTGGGTACAGGATAACTCACAGGCGGTAGACATGTATACCCCATCACTGGTTACTACAATACGTAACTGCTCTGGCGGTACTACACCGTGGAATACTGTTATAACTGCTGAAGAAAATACCAGTGGTGGCGACTCAAACGGAGACGGCTACCAGGATGTGGGCTGGCTTGTGGAGATTGACCCGGCTACTGCAGCGGTTAAAGATTATGATAACGACGGTAATAAAGACAAACTGTGGAAACTGGGCCGTATGAACCATGAAAATGTAGTAGTTAATGCTGCAGGTACTGCCGCTTATGAAGGTGAAGATGGTGGCACAAACTGTGTTTACAAGTTTGTACCTACAACACCTGGAGACCTTACCGCAGGAAACCTTTATGTACTTAAGCTTGACCTTGGCCTGCAAAGTGATGAGCCTGCCTCTTCTACAGCTACATGGATACAAGTGCCAAATACTACACCGGCTGATTGTAATAACGTTACATCTGTAGCGCTTTCGTTAGGAGGCACTAACTTTAACGGTGTTGAAGACTGCGAAATCAGCCCGCTTGACGGCATGATATACTTTACATCTAAAGGTAAAAACCGCATCTACAGGTTTAAAGATAACGGCATGACCATAAGTAACTTTGAAACTTTTGTAGGTGGTATGTCTTACCCTATCGAAACCGCGTCAGGAACGGTTGTTGAGCCTTGGGGTGATGGTAACGATAACATTACTTTTGATGATAAAGGTAACCTTTGGCTACTTCAGGATGGTGGTAAAAACTACATTTGGGTAGTAAGGCCAGATCACCGCCAGAGCATGCCGCATGTGCTACTGCACTCTTCTATGCCTGCCGGATCAGAGCCAACAGGTTTAACCTTTACACCTGATTTTAAATACGGATTTTTCTCTGTACAGCACCCCGATTCAGGAAACACGCCACAAACTGATGCTACAGGCAACCAGGTGACGTTTAATGCAAGTGCCGTAGTGGTATTCTCTTTAGGTTCTAACCTGGGGCTACAGGCACCAAGCGCTGACTTTGTAGCTAACGATGTTACTGTTACAACAGGCACGCAGGTAACGTTTACTGATCTTAGTACGCACACCCCTACATCATGGGCCTGGACGTTTGAAGGTGGTAACCCTGCAACATCTACAGCACAGTCGCCGGTAGTTACTTATGCCACGGCAGGTACATATAACGTAAGCCTTGTTACTACAAATGCAGCAGGTACCAGCGAAACAGAAACAAAAACTGATTATATTACTGTTGAGACAGCCGCAGGCACAAATGACCCTGCCCTTACAGCAAATGTAAAAGTGTACCCTAACCCAACTAACGGTATTGTAAAAGTAGACCTTACCGGCAATTTTGCAGGTCAGGATGCTACGGTAGAAGTATTTGATATAGTAGGCCGCAAAGTAACTGAGGTATCGGCAACAGGAAGCGCCAGCCTACAGGTAGACCTTTCTGCTTATCCTTCAGACCAGGTGTTTATCCTTACCGTGCACGCAGGTAATGCTACAGCATCTTACAAAATTGTAAAGGTTAAATAGTGTAAATAGAATATTTACCGGAGCCGGCAGCAATGCCGGCTCCTTTTTGTTTATCAATTTTTTTATCACTGCAGGGTATGGTTTCCAATTTGCTTTGTAAATCTGTGCACGGCCATTGGTACGCCGGGAATGCAGGGAATGCAATGTCAAAAAAATTATGGGCAATACCCCTAAACTAAAATCATGAAAAAAATAGTAGCAACAATAATCCTGGTATCGGGTGGGGCTTTTGCCCAAAATGCAAACCCGGTAAAAGCGCCGGTTTATGCCACCGTGGCCGATGCCCTTATGCATAAAGAGACCGCCACACAGCTAAACTACCGCGACAAAGGCCTTTTTGAAATACCAGACGGTTTAGAAGGATTGCAGCAGCTTACCTTTTTAAACCTTATGGGCAATAACCTCGAAGAAATTGAGGGCAGCGTTTTTACCCTTAAAAACCTGGAGGTTTTAAATGTAAAGCTTAATGCCATTAAATACCTGCCACAGCAGATAACAGGGCTTAAAAGCCTTATAAGGCTTGACGCCAGCGATAATATGATAACAGTGCTGCCACAGGGCGTAGGAGCGCTTAAAAAGCTGAGGTTTATGCACATGAGTTATAATGCAATAACTAATGTGCCCGCGCACATATCAGGCTGTAAAAGCCTGGAGGTGCTGGAGCTTGACAACAACCAGCTCAGCTACCTGCCTGACGAGGTTTTTAACCTTAAAAAACTAAAGGCGCTTAACCTGGGCTATAACCAGTTTAATGAGTGCGGTGCCGCGCTGGGCAACCTTAAAAACCTGGAAGATTTAAAGCTTGAATACAACCAGTTGCGCATACTGCCAAAAGAGATAGGCAACCTTGTAAACCTGAAGACCCTGTTTTTAAACAACAACAAGCTGGAGCAGCTACCGGCAAGCATTAACGGCCTTAAAAACATACAGCTGTTATCATTAGCAGGCAACAGGCTTACGGCACTGCCGCAGGACCTTAGTGGCCTGGTTAGTTTAAAGACCCTTATACTAAACGGAAACCCCCTTCCGCCGCAGGAAATTGAGCGTATTAAAAAGGCGCTGCCGGGCTGTGCCGTATACACCAGCTCGTAGAGCAGGGGAAGTTTTTTTTAACCTAAGATGCCTACATCCACCAAAAAGATATTGATGATACCTGGACAGATGGGCAAATATGGAATTATGCAGCCGAAAACAATTTGACTATAATTACTAAGGATGCTGACTTTTCAAATAAAATAATCCTTCGGGAACCATCTCCTAAGGTAATACACATTCGTTTTGTAAATATGAAAATGAACGAATTTCATGCAGCTGTTTCAAAGCTTTGGAATGAAGTTTTACTGCTGAACAAAGACTTTACTTGTAAATGTATACGTTGAAAGGATTGAAGGTTTTGAATGATAAATGTAAATAAAAATGCCTCACCAAAAAGCGAGGCATTTAATATATTCCTGAAACAACGTTTCTTTAAAACACGTCGCTTTCTTTCAGTTTCTCGGTGTTGTTTACCAACTGTAGCTCGTCAATCATCTTGTGGATGTTGCCGTTCATAAAGCCGTCAAGGTCAAACAGGCTCAGGCCAATACGGTGGTCTGTAATACGCCCCTGGGAGTAGTTGTAGGTGCGAATCTTGGCAGACCGGTCGCCACTGCTTACCTGGCTGCTGCGTTTTGCCGCGTCTACCTCCTGTTTTTTGGCAAGCTCCATTTCATACAGGCGTGAGCGCAATACCTGGGTAGCCTTGTCTTTATTTTTATGCTGCGATTTTTCGTCCTGGCACTGCGCCACAAGCCCGGTAGGGATGTGGGTAAGCCTTACTGCCGACTTAGTGGTGTTAACCGACTGGCCACCGGGACCCGATGAACAAAAATAGTCAATACGCACCTCGTTCATGTCCAGCTGTACGTCAAATTCTTCTGCTTCGGGCAGTACCATTACCGTAGCTGCCGATGTGTGTACGCGGCCCTGGGTTTCGGTTTGCGGTACACGCTGCACGCGGTGTACGCCGGCTTCAAACTTAAGGGTGCCGTAAACATCTTCGCCGGTAACTTCAAAAATTACCTCTTTGTAACCGCCCGATGTGCCTTCGCTCACGTCTACCACACTGGTTCTCCAGCCTTTGTTTTCGCAGTATTTGGTATACATCCTGAAAAGGTCGCCCGCAAATATACTGGCCTCGTCGCCGCCGGTACCGGCACGTATCTCTACCATTACATTCTTGGCATCTTCAGCATCTTTAGGTATCAGCATAAACTTGATTTCCTCTTCAAGCTGTGGCAGCCTTTGCTGCGCCTCATCCAGCTGCATTTTAGCCATTTCGGTCATCTCGGCATCGCTGCCGTCGGCAATAATTTCTTTAGCTTCGTCAATATTAGCGGTAAGCAGTATATATTCGTCACGCTTATCTACCAGTGCCTTAAGGTCTTTATATTCTTTATTTAATGCTACATAGCGTTTTTGGTCCGCTATAATATCCGGGTTTATTACAAGGTCGCTCACCTCGTCAAAACGCTGTTTTATAAACTGTAACCTGTCTATCATACTCATTTCTCTCCGAATTTTGGATGTGCAAAATTACGTAATTTTTTTGATTGTTGCTATATCCGTCAAACGCAAAAAAATATTGTGTTGCTACACATTTGCAATATTTTGTATCTTGCAGGCCAAATCAAACAATCATGAAAAAAATGTTCCTCCCCGCAATTGCGCTCCTTGCGCTTGTATGCTGCAAACAAGCCGGAAAAGAAACTCCCGCTGCAGCGGCTGAAATACCCGATGCACACCCTAACATGGCAAAAGCACGCTGGTTTATAGGCCAATGGGAAAACAAATCGGCTGAAGGCGATTTAGTAGAAAACTGGAAAAAGGAAAACGACTCACTTTACATAGGTGAAAGTTACTTTATTGTAAAAGGCGATACTGTTTTTGCAGAACGCGTTGCCCTTGTGGATATTTATGGAAAGATGTCGTATAACGTAAGCGTAGCCAACCAAAATGAGGGTGAGGCGATACCATTTGTAATGACTGATATAAATGATGAACGTGTTATTTTTGAAAACCCGCAGCACGATTACCCTTCTAAAATAATGTACAGCAAAGTGGCGCCGGACTCACTTGTGGCTGAAATATCGGGCACAAAAGAAGGTAAGCACGCTTCAGAAATTTTCAGGATGAAAAGGAAACGATAATGTTATTTGTTGAATATAAGGCTTTTACTAAAGAAGATTTTACCATAACCGCGCTGCCCACAGCAGAATACGACAACTGCACCTTTACCGGCTGTAATTTTAACGCAAGCAGCCCTAATGGCATTGTGTTTACCCAGTGCCGGTTTGACGATTGCAACCTGAGCAATATAAAAACCGTGGCTACCGCTTTTAAGGAAGCAGCGTTTATAAACTGCAAGCTGCTGGGTGTGCAGTTCAGCACCTGCGACCCGTTTTTGTTTGCCGTGGGGTTTGAAGGCTGCTATATGCAGCTGGCTTCGTTTTATAAAATGAAACTTAAAGGCACACGCTTTATCAACTGCCCGCTGGGGGAAGCTGACTTTACCGAAGCCGACCTTACTGGTGCGGTATTTACCGATTGCGACCTGCGTAATGCTATATTTGAAAATACCATTTTAGAGAAAGCCGACCTGTGCACCGCCATTAACTACACTATAGACCCGGAGATCAACCGCATAAAAAAAGCAAAATTCAGCAGGGAGGGGTTGCCTGGGCTTTTGTATAAGTATAACATTGATATTGATTAGGTATGGCTAAAATTACATATTATTTAGGTGCAGGGGCGAGTTTTTATTCATGCCCGATATTAAACGAACAAGCTGAAATGATGATGGCACTGGCTCAATATGAATTAAATTTTGGTAAACATCAGACAGTCTCATTGAGGCAGGATATACCACTCAGCAAAAAGTTAACAAGCAATATATCTTCAATGAGTCAGAGCTAAATTTATTATCTGTCGAAAAGGAAAAAATTATATGGTATATTGGCTATTTTGGAAAAAAAGCTCAAGAGTACAACACTATTGACACATACGCAAGAAAATTATATTTAACAAATCAACAACAGGAATTGAGATTACTTAAAATGGCTGTGAGTGTATTTTTTGATTTATGGGAAAATTTTTATTATACCCGTTACAAAGACTTATCTAAAAAGGATTATAAAAAAATTGATCAGAGATACACCGCTTTATTTTCTATTTTGTTAGATAACATCAGTGGGAAAATTAAAATGGATGATAACTTTAAATTTATTTCCTGGAATTATGATTTGCAACTTGAAAAAGCTTTTCAATCTTTTTTATTAGATAATGAGGTAAAAAATTTAGAAGAGTTAAATGAAAATTATTTTCAATTTAAAGAAGATAATAAGTCTATAAATGATGTATTCCACCTAAATGGACACCGAGGTTTTTTTAAGAACAAAGATGATAGTTCGTTAGAGTTAAATTACGCAGGCGATTTTAATAATTATTGGAAGTACCTTGATAATCTATTAGAATCTACAAAAGATGGTAGCACTAATTTCGACCAATACATTAAATATGCTTGGGAACATAAATCAGATAGCGAAATGTACAAGAGTATAATTAATATATTCTCCGAAACCGAAGTACTGATTGTAATCGGATATTCCTTTCCTCCATTTAACAGGGAAGTCGATCAAAAATTATTTTCTGCATTAAATGCTAATCGCCTAAAAAAGATAGTCTATCAGGACCCGACTGCAAATTCTTCCATAATTGAAAATTTATTTGAAAATCCCGAAAGATTTAAAAATAAAATTGAAGTCTTAAATGAAGATAATTCACTGACATGGTTTCATCTCCCAAATGAACATTTTATGAAACCGAAAAGTAAGTTTTTTGGAACAGATCCTATAGCTTTTGGGTAATTTTGATTTTGAATAAAAAAACCAGCGGTCCTCGATTTAAGAACCGCTGGTTTTTATAAATTAATTAGTGAAGCTACTGCCACTCAACACAGCCTATTCTTTAATCGGTATTTTCTTCAGTATTTCCAGTACAAACTTCCAGTATTTTTGTGCCGATGAAATGCTGGCACGCTCATCGGGGCTGTGGGCGCCTTTTATGGTAGGACCAAAGGAAATCATATCCATATCGGGGTAATTGGTGCCCAGTATGCCGCACTCCAGCCCGGCGTGGCAGGCTACAACATGCGGTTTTTCGCCGTTTTGTTTTTCATATACTTCTTTTAAAACTTCCAGTATGGGCGAAGCCACGTTTGGTGTCCAGCCGGGGTAGGAGCCGCTGATGGTTACCTCGCATCCTATCAGCTCAAAGGTGCTGCGCAGGGCATTGGCCAGGTCAAACTTACTACTCTCTACCGATGAGCGTGTAAGGCAGCCCACGTGAATTTTACCGTCTTTTACAATAACCCGCGCTATGTTGTTTGAGGTTTCTACCAGGTTATCCATATCGGCGCTCATGCGGTATACGCCGTTATGGGCGGCATACAGCGCGCGTATAAGCCCTTCCTGCACGCCAAGTTCCATAACCGTTTGGGGCGTATCGGTAGTTTTTTCTATAACAATCTGCAGGTTAGGCTCGGTGGTTTTAAATTCGGCTTTTATGTCGCCTATAACCTCCTGCATGTCAAATACAAATGCCTCATCAAAAATTTCAGAGATGATAATTTTCGCCACGCTCTCCCTGGGGATGGCATTGCGCAGGCTGCCGCCGTTTATTTCAGCCACCTGCAGGCCAAAGTTTTCAAAGCCGTCAAACAGCAGGCGGTTCAGTATCTTATTAGCATTGCCCAGGCCTTTGTTTATGTCCATGCCGCTGTGGCCTCCGTTAAGGCCCTTAACGGTAATGGTATACCCTACAGAGTTTTCGGCAACCTCTTCCACATGGTAGCCCCGCTCGGCGGTAACATCTACACCACCGGCACAGCCTATGTCTATTTCATTGTCTTCCTCGGTATCCAGGTTCAGCAGTATTTCCCCCGCAAGCAGCCCACCTTTAAGGCCCATGGCCCCGGTCATGCCGGTTTCTTCGTCTATGGTAAACAGCGCCTCTATGGCAGGGTGGGGTATATCGGTGCTTTCCAGTATGGCCATTATGGTGGCAACGCCCAGGCCGTTATCTGCGCCCAGCGTAGTGCCTTTGGCACGCACCCAGTCGCCATCCACATACATTTCTATGCCCTGCGTATCAAAATCAAAAACCGTATCGGCATTTTTTTGGTGCACCATATCTAGGTGGCTTTGCAGTACTACGGTTTTGCGGTTTTCTAAACCGGGGGTGGCCGTTTTTTTAATAATCACGTTACCCACTTCGTCTACCAGGGTTTCCAGCCCCAGTGTTTCGCCAAAGCCTTTTATAAACGCTATTACACGCGCCTCCTTTTTAGAAGGGCGTGGCACGGCGTTAAGGTCGGCAAATTTATTCCACAATGCTTTAGGTTCCAGGTTCCTTATTTCGTTGCTCATGTATGTTTGTAGTTTTGTTGCTGCGGCAAAGTTAGGGGTATGGGTTGATGTGGCAAAGTTTTTCTTTTTGGTTTACCGCCCTAAAAGCTGTTTCACAAAGAATAGTTAGGTGATGCAAAAAAAGGCCGCTTCAACAAAAGCGGCCTGCGTAATACATAAGCGGAGTTTTGGGGCACTCTTATTCGGGGTTTACTATGGTAAGAAACAGTTGCTGCGTTTGCCGTACGGTAAAATGCGTAACTACATTTTTTATTGTTTCTTCCAGTACTTTATAATCTGCGGGCTTGGTTGTAAATCCGGAGGCGCGGCCCAGCATGGCCTTTGCTATCTCGTCTTCATCGTGGCTGGTGGTAAACATTATTACCCTGGTGTCGGCATAATTGTCGTAGGCCCTTATGGCATTCAGGATATCATAGCCGTCTATGCGGGGTATATTTATATCAAGAAAAATAAAATCGGGCTTCGGGGCGGTACTATTTTGCATATACTCCAAAAAAGATTCGCCGTTAGCATATTCATTAAAAACCGCATCCACACCGCTACCTTTTACCGCTTCGCGAAAGAAGAGGCGGTCGTCTTCATCGTCATCTACTATTATAATATGTTTGCTCATCGCGACGGTTTATATTGTAATCTTTAGCAAAAGTATCGTAAATAATAATCCCTGTTTTTTATTTGCGCCCAGTTGTATATTGCTTTCGGCGAAAGGCGGTTTGCTACTGTTGGCCGGTTTACTATAAAAAAAATGGTATGACCGGATGGTTACCGTTGGTATCCTCCTATAACCGTTTTACGGTGCAGCTTGCCCCAGGCTTCAAGGGCGTGCATTACATCGCCCAGGGTACGGCTGTGGTCGGTCCACGCATACTCTACCGTGGGAGGAAAGGTGTCGTATACCGTGCGTTTTACCAGCTTGTTCAGTTCCATGTCTTTAAGCTCCTTGCTCAGCACCTTATCGGTAATGCCGCCTACTTCTTTGGCAATCTCCTTAAAGCGCTTAGGCCCGCTGCTCAGGGTAACTAATATGGGCAGTTTCCACTTGCCGCTCAGCGCCTCGAGAGCATCTTTTATGGGCATTACCATCGCCTTGTGGCAATTTACCTGGGGCATCAGCTGTATTACATTTGCTTCCATATTCATCATATTTTGCGGCGCTATCCTTTTGGGTACCGCTATCTAAAAGGATAGTACTATCTATTGGATAGCAAATGTACGTAAGTTTGTAATGTATTTAAAGCAAGACATTATAAATTTTTAAAACACAAAAATATGATATTAGTTACAGGTGCTACCGGACACTTTGGCGCGGCCACGGTTACTTACTTACTTACTCGAAAAAATACCCGCTTCGCAAATCGCCGTTTTGGCACGCGATGCACAAAAAGCACAGCACTTTGCCGACAAAGGCGTTACCGTGCGTACAGGTGATTACCACAATTTTGATTCGTTGCAGACGGCTTTTGAGGGGGTTGATAAGGTATTGCTGGTGTCTTCTAACGATTTTAACGACCGTTTTGGCCAACATAAAAATGTTATTGACGCGGCTAAGGCGGCGGGCGCAACACTGCTTGCCTACACCAGCATCGAGGAAAAAGACCCGCATAATTCGGCTACCGGTATACTAGCGAAAGACCACGCGCTTACAGCTGATTACCTTAAGGAATCGGGCCTGCCGTATGTGTTGTTAAACAACAGCCTGTATGCTGATGTCGTACCGATGTTTATAGGTGAGCAGGTATTGGAGAACGGAATTTTCTTCCCTGCCGGGGAGGGTAGGGTGCCGTTTGCAACCCGCGAGGATATGGCGCTTGCGGCTGCCGTAGTGCTTACATCTGAAGGGCATGAGAATGAAGAATATGCCATAGCGAACGACGAGACCTACTCGTTTGCCGATGTGGCGCAGTACATTTCTGAAATTACAGGGAAAGAGATAACCTATACCAGCCCCGAGGCTGCCGTGTATAAGCAGGCGCTGGAAAGCGCGGGTGTGCCGGAAATGTTCATCTGGATGCTGGGCGGTTTCGCGCAGGCCATTAAAGACGGCGAACTCGAAACCGGTGAGGCCGACCTTTCTAAACTTATCGGCAAAAAACCGACTACACTTAAGGAGTATTTAACCGGGGTATACGGTTCTTAATTAGAGCGTTATTAAATTATAACACAGAAATTCGCAGAGGGGCGCAGAGATACACAGAGATTTTAAAATTGAGATTGCGCTTACAGCGCGGGAACACAGAGTGGTGCGGACACAGTTTCCATATCGGTCTGTGGCCTCACACCGAGGGTGTTACCTCTTTTTCTCTGTGTATCTCTGTGCTTCTCCGGGAATCTCTGTGTAACAAATACCCCGATTATAATCCTCCCGATTTTTTATACTTCAGTTTAGCAAGCAAAAAATGCTTTGGCCCTGCGGATATTTGCGAAGCATAGATGCCCTTATTTCCCGAAAATAAGTACGCCACAAAGCAGGCAATGCCCAAATAAAGCGCAGCTTCGGTGCCGAAAAGCTCTATTCCCATAAGGGTACAGGCTATGGGGGTATTGGTCGCTCCAGAAAACACCGCTACAAAACCCATGCCCGCCAGCAGCGCCATGGGCAACGGGATAATGAGAAACAACGCACTGCCCAGTGTAGCGCCTACAAAGAACAGGGGGGTAACCTCTCCGCCTTTAAAGCCCGCACCGAGGGTAAGGGTGGTGAGCAGTAGTTTTATCAGGAAGGCATAATAGGGTTGCTGTATGCTGAACGAGTCGACAATGGTGGGTACGCCCAGGCCAATGTATTTTGTAGTGCCCATAGCCCAGATTAGTAATGTGATTACCACCCCGCCAACCACCGGGCGCAGGGGGGGGTAGGTGATGTACTTTTTAAACTGTGTGCTAAAAAAATGTACTGTTTTACTGAACAGCAGCGCGGCCAGCCCAAATAGTATTCCGCAGAGTATCGTGTAAAGTAGCGTGTCCGGTTGCAGGGCGGGGGCGGAGGGGATGCTGTAGTGCGTGTGGCCTACGTTCCAGAACATGCAGGCGTAATCGGCGATGTAGGCAACGGCGAGGCTGGGGAGGAGGGCCTTATAGCGCACACTCCCAAGTAGCATGACTTCTACCGCGAAAATGGCCCCGGCCAATGGTGTACCGAATACCGACGCAAACCCCGCGCTGATGCCCATAATGATGATGACTTTACGGTCGATATCACGTAGCATAAACCATTTTGTAAAGCGGTCGGCAATGGCACCGCCCATTTGCACGGCGGTACCCTCGCGCCCGGCAGAACCGCCAAAGAGGTGGGTAATTAGCGTACCAAACAGCACCAGCGGCGCCATACGCAGCGGGATGATTTGTTTGGGCGTGTGCAGTTCTTCCAGCAGGAGGTTGTTGCCTTTTACCACGCTTTCGCCGTAATAATGGTAGGTTAGCCCGATGATGAGCCCGCCCAGGGGCAGCAACGCTATTATCCACAGGTGGTTTTCACGATAGTCTGTCACCCAGTTTAAGGCCGTAAGGAAAAACGCGGATGCCGAGCCTACAAGCACGCCAATGGGTATGGCAAGCAGCAGCCATGTGGCAAGCGATATAAGGTACTGTTTAAAGGATGTTGCGGCAGGTTGCGGTTTCAGGTTGTTCATTATGTCTGATTTTATAAAATACATCTACAGTGGCATAAGCCATTAAGTAGACGCCATCAGCTTTTTAGGGCGGTTCAGGGCAGACATCATTGCCGATTTGAATAGCAAATATAGTTTTTTTTACTTATAATAAAATGGATTAATCTACAATTTTGTTATCTCTTTTACTCTTCTGATTATTTCACTTATAGTTTTTATCTTAACAGTTTTCTTGTCATTTGTATTACTTTTAGCTGTAGTGAAGTCTTCAATATTTTCTTTAAATATATCTTGAATTTTGCGCCTTGTAGAGTTTGGAACATTTCTCAACCGTGCGCAGCAAATTAATATATCAAAGTTAACCTTATGCTTGGTAAGTAAATCTTTAATGTCCTGTTCTAAATCGTCAGGCACGTCACCCCTTGAGATAATTACCACAATTTTGCCATTAATTTCGAAAATTGCTACAAAATCAATTAATTCGTTATGGCTATTATATTGTAGGTTACTTGTGTTAGTTGTAATGAACTTTTCATTTCTGGGCCAATTTTTAAACCGATGTTCCTCTACACATAATGTAACTAACTCATTATATATATAAGCAGCTGTTGTTGACTTTCCACCATCTCTTGAACCCCTGATAACCAAAATATTTCTCATATATCGTTTTTATTTGCAACAGTAATTTCTCTACAATTTAATTTTCGTAAAAGATTTGATTTTAATTCTCAACAACCCAACCCCAGCAACGAAAATCGCCGGGGCAGGTGTTCAACAGGTTTTAAAAACTTACTTTTTAGTAATCAGGCCATAAAAATATTTTACTTTGGCGTTAACATCCTCCAGGCCTATTTTTCCACCGTTCACTGCTTTGCGCACTTTTGCAATGGAAACGTCATCAACTTTAGAAGCCATGGTCCACAACTTGTTTGAGTTAAAATAAAATATGGCGCTGTCAAAAGCATACTTATCGGCAACGCTCTCCGGGTTTGCAACCAGGTCAATATTCAGGTGCTTGCCTAACAGGGTGTAATTTGTCTTGCCGGTGGTTTGCAGCGCGCCCCTGCCGCGAAATTTCCATCCGTCGCCCGACGCCTCATTGCCGTTGCCCATGCGGTTGCTGTATATTTTATTGGCAATTTTTTCGGGTTGCCGGGCATATTGCTCGGCAATCGCCGCAGACGGGAAATACTTAGGGAACGTTTTTACTAACCCTGTGGCCGAATAATTAAGGTTTTCAGAAAACACGGTATATGCGCCCGTTTCATGGTAGGTGTTGCCCACAAAATGCGCTGTGGCTTCAACTGTAGGAATCATATACACGTTCATTATTTTTAAGAGTGTATTTTTCCCTATCACACCATCGGCAGAGAGGCCATATTTACTTTGGAAATCGCTTATAAATTTGTTCATGCTGTAAGTGTTAAATTTTTATTAAATTTAACACAATTAATGCAGCTAAAAATACCCAACAGTAGGTATTTTGCTGATAGACAATATGCTATACTGCAAGCCCCTAAAACCCCTCAAACACCCCTAGCCCAAACAACGCAAAATCATATTTTACCGGGTCGGTGGCATCCAGCAGGCGTAGCTGCGCGTCGAGTTCGGCAAGGGCTTTGGCATCGTTTTGCTTGCGGGTAAGCAGGCCCAGTTTACGGGCTACGTTGCCGCTGTGCACATCGAGCGGGCAGGAAAGGGCGGCAGGCGAGATGCTTTTCCACATGCCTAAGTCTACCCCTGTGCTGTCGTTGCGCACCATCCACCGCAGGAACATGTTAATGCGCTTCGCGGCGCTGCCGGCAATAGGGTCGCTCACGTGCTTGTGCGTACGGGGCTGGTGGGGCACCTCAAAAAAAGCTTTTTTAAATTCGGTAATGGCAGGCTGCAGGCTGCTGTCTTTCTGGTGCCTGGCGAAAACTCCTTCGAGGCCGCCGTGGTTCAGGTACAGGTGTTGCAGGGCAGAGATGAACGTACCAAAGTCGCCGCCATTAAACGTGCGGTGCACAAAGGTTTCCAGCGTTTCAAGATGGTGGGGTTTGTGGTGCATCACAAAATCAAACGGACTCTCGCCCATAAGTGCCATCATCTTTTTAGCGTTGTTAATTATCGTAGTGCGGTTGCCCCAGGCTATGGTTGCCGCCAGGAAACCCGCTATCTCGGCATCTTCTTTTTGGGTAAACAGGTGGGGAATCTGTATGGGGTCGCTGTCTATAAAATCGGGTTTGTTGTACAGGTAAACTTTTTCGTCAAGAAATTCTTTTAATTCGGCAGCAGTCATGGTGCAAATATAAGAATTTCAGATTTCAGAATGTAGATTTCAGATTGAGCTTCACTCTGGTCTTTAATGCTCAATCACTATTTTACACTAAACGTTACATTTGAGTGATGTTTAAATCTGAAATCTGAAATCAAAAATCTGAAATCAGGATGTTCCCATCGCTCATTACCAGCTTCCTATCCGCCATGTCGGCGAGTTCTTCATTGTGGGTTACGATAACAAAGGTCTGGCCCATTTCGTCGCGCAGCTTAAAGAACAGTTTGTGCAGGTTTTCGGCAGAGGCGGTATCAAGGTTACCTGATGGCTCATCGGCAAAGATAACGGCAGGCTTGTTTATCAGCGACCGCGCCACGGCCACACGCTGCTGTTCGCCTCCGGATAGTGCGCCCGGCTTGTGGTCCATACGGTGGGAGAGGCCCAGGTAATCGAGCAGTTTTTTGGCTTCGGCCTCGCTCTCTGCTTTGCCTTTTCCGGCTATGAATGCTGGTATGCACACGTTTTCAAGCGCGGTAAATTCGGGCAAAAGTTGGTGAAACTGGAAGATAAAACCCAGCTTCTGGTTGCGGAATTTGCTCAGTGCTTTGTCTTTTAACTGCAATACATCGGTGCCGTCTATGTACAGGGTTGAGGTTTTATCGGCTTCGGGCTTATCCAGCGTGCCCAGTATTTGCAACAGCGTGGTTTTCCCGGCACCGGAAGCGCCTACTATCGATACGATTTCGCCGCGGGCAATGTCCAGGTTTACACCTTTTAACACACGCAGGGCGTCATAATACTTAAGTATATTGCGGGCTTCAATCATCGGGATATGGTTTTTAGCAAAGAAACAAACAAATTCATTTATAATGCATCTTTTTGGCACAATATTTCGTATATAGGAGTGTAAAAAACTTACAGAAATTATGAAAAAAGCATTTGCCTTTATACTTGCCATAGTGAGCGTTTCGTGCCAGGGAACGCCCAAGCCCATTACCGATGAAATGGTAGCATCAGTAAAACCAGCGGCCAGTGATCAGCCGGCAGTTACGCCTGATACAGACAAGGCCAAAACCGAGACTGCCATATTTGCCGGTGGCTGCTTTTGGTGTACGGAAGCCTTTTTTACCGAGCTTAAGGGGGTGGAAAGCGTAACCTCGGGCTATATAGGCGGTACCGTGGCTAACCCCACCTACAGGGAGGTATGTACCGGCAGTACCGGCCATGCCGAGGCGATTAAAATAACTTTTGACCCCACGCAGATAGCGTATGAAGACCTGCTGCAGGTATTTTTTGAAACGCACGACCCTACCACGCTAAACCGCCAGGGTAATGATACCGGCACACAGTACCGAAGCGAGATATTCTACCTGAACGACGCGCAAAAAAAGGCAGCCGAAAACTTTATAAAACTGCTTACCGACCAAAAGATTTACAGCGATAAAGTGGTAACCAAAATTAGCAAGGCGACTACCTTTTATGAAGCCGAAGACTACCACCAGGACTATTACGCGCTAAACAAAAGCCAGCCGTATTGCCAGATGGTGATAGCGCCAAAACTGGCTAAGCTGAAGAAGAATTATAAGTCGAAGCTAAAAGAGTAGTGACAATTTTCACAGAGGTTCACTGAGCAGGCACAGAGCTGCACAGAGGTTTTAAGTGGGAATGGTATCCCATTTTCTCTGTGAATCTCTGTGCTTCTCAGCGTTTCTCTGTGTAATAAATTAAAGGTGAGGCTTATTTCTCATTGTGGAATAAAAATCCCAGCCCTATCATACTTAGCATGCGTTTTTCAAACGCCCAGAAGAATTTAAATTGCCCGGATATGAACCCAAAGAACATAAGCAGTACCTGGTAAGCCGGAAAAATGATGAGAATGTATAACGGGTAATAGGCCCAGGGCGAGAGGCTGTTTTTAGTAATGCCCATGGCTGCCAGTATGGGTTTAGAAACGTAGGCTGAGGTAGAACCTGTTACGGCAAATACAATAAATATTACCACGAGTTGGTAATTGTACTTCAGCCCCCAGCGTTTCTTTAGTTTTTCCATACATGCGGCAATAGCGCAAATATATTATATTTAGTTTGGAGGTACAATACCCGCCAGGCGCTGATTGTTTACATTTTGAAAATAAACAAGATAATTATACAGCAGGTAGTTTACTTCATAGCCATAGTCTATGGTGGGGTTGTAGTCAATACTCATCTGGTAGAGGTTTCCATACCGCATGGGGTTATTTACGCGGATGTTCCATTCGGTTACCCATAAGCGGTTTTTATTTTTAAGGTACTGTTCGCCATAAAAGCCCCTTGGCTGCGCGCGCCCTAAAAGCCAGCCGTTAAAGCCGGGGTCTATAATAATGACCTCATATTGCAACGAGTCATTTGCTATGCGTACGGTATCAGTGGGGGCAGAAGCTACCGCTACCCGGTTTTGGCCATTGCCTGTAAGCGTATCACTTTTGCTGTCAGCCAGCACCGCCGGATGGTTGCTGCGGCAGGCAGACAGCCCTGTTATTGTGGCTATGGTAAATGCTGTAATGATAAATGCTCTCATAATATTCGTTTTAAATGTAAATAATAAAAGGTAATCCCTCATCATTAGGATTACCTTTTATTGTAAATGGTTGGGAGCAACTCCGCCTTTTTTTAAAACTTATACTGTGGCAGGGTTAACTTTATCAGCTTCCGCTTCAATTTTTGCCTCGGCTTTTGATTTAACCCTTTCGGCAATTTCTTCTCCCTTGTGTACTACGTCTTCAAATTTTTTGCCGGCTGTTTCTTTAAGGCTGGCATATTTGTCTTTGATTTTTGCGCCAAATTCTTCCGCTTTTTCAGTTACCCCGTCAAGGTATCCTTTACGTTTTAAAATTACCGCGGTTACTGCTAAGGCTGCAACACCGGCTGCAATGCCTAAAATTACTTTTTTGTTACTCATAATTCCTGAACTTTTATTGATTTCTTTTTTAAATACTTTGCCTGCTTTGTCGCTGTACCGGTTAGGGCTTGTTCCGGCTGCATCCATATGGTGTGTAAAATTCCGGGGTAGGTTTTGTGGCTTTCCGGCCCCTGTGCTTATCGTTTCCATGGCTTTGTTTTTTTAGGTTATAATGCGTTTATATTTTATTATACCCTAAAGTTAGGCAATGCCATCGGCCACCAGTATTAACGATGTCTTAAAATTGGAGATAGCACTGCTTATTTAACTTTTTATTTAAATAAGCTACTGAAATTTAATAAGATAGTGTTAAGAAATTAAGAGTTCCTGACACGCACTGGTACATGAAAGGCAGGAATGAGATAATCTGACCGTTTAAAAAACAGGAATATTTAACCGCAGTAAATTAAGCCTACAACAGCCCGTTGTACTTCCTTACAAACCACTCTACGGCGAGGGAGAGCGACAGGATAACCAGCAGCCACACCCAGTCGATAAGCGGCGATTTCTTAGAAATAACCTTTTGGGTAGGCTGGTAGTTTTTATTTTCGGCAAGTGCCTTAATTAAAGCATCAGCGGTATTTGGGTAATATACAATGCCGTTAGTATTGGCGGCAAGCTGGTTAAGGCGGGCAAGGTCGGGGTTTACAAACTGCTTTTCAATCTCAAAATCAAGCACTTCAAATGCACCGGAATAACTGGTATTGCTTGACGCCTCTTTTACGGTAAATGAATATTGCCCGGCACCAAGCCCATCAAGGTTAACCTTATACTCGTTGCTGCCCTTTAAAAAATCGTATGATTTTGAAGCGCCCGTTGTTTTATTTTTCAGCGAAAGCGTAAGGCGGGCGTTCTCCTCAAACTCATAGTTCTTATTGAAATACTGTGCCGTAATGGCTATGGCCTCACCACTGTTGTAAAAACTCTCGTGGTTTACCACCAGCGATTTACGTTTGCTGTTTGTTGCCAAAAACTGCACCGTTTTATCCACAAAAATATCAAAACCGTCAAACGATTTGGTAGTAAGGTGGTTCTCTATACGCCATTTCCAGATGTTTTCACCAAACAGGTAGGCATTGCGCTTGTTGCCATTTTCAGCAAACACCATAAGCGGGCTACCTGTGGCCGTATTGCGGATGCGGGCATTAAGCAGCACGTTAGCATCTTTTTTAAGGGTGATCGTGCCAAAGGGATGCTGTAATGGAGGGAAATTGGCAAAGCCGATATCCTCCTGCGCAAAGGTGCCAAACTGGCTGTTATAATCGGCCAGGTAATCTTCTTTTTGGGTCGACATTTTAAAGCCTACCACATCCTGGCTTTGGTTCAGCAGGTTAAAGTCGGTACTGTTACCCGTAATGGTAAAGGTATTTAGCCCGGCGGTTTTGTTCTGCTCCAGCAACTGGCGAAACGTAGCATCCGGTTGGTAAAGTATCAGCACGTTATAATCGTTAAGCGACTTCAGTTCGCCTGGCTTCAGTATCGTAACCTTGCGCTGCCGGTTGGTTTCTATGGCGCGTTTAAGCGCACCCAGGTCGGGGTGGTTTATGGCCGACACCAATGCCACTTCGCTGCGCTGGTCAATAACCTCAACGGCGAAGTTCTTAACGTTGTTGTATTTGTTTTTTTCGTTCTCGGGCGACGTAATTACGGCACGGTAGGTTTGCACGCCCACCTTTTCGGCGTTTAGCAACACCGTAACGGACTGCGCACGCTTATCAGGAGAGAAGGATACATTTTCTTTGTGCAGCACCGCATTGCCCTGCATAATGCTAAAGCTCGCGTTTACAGCCTTGTTACCGTTGTACTGCAAAAACACCTCTACGGGGAATTTGTTCTTTAAAAAAGCGTACTTGTTCACGTTTACCTGGCCTACCTTAAGGTCGGTAAAGGTGGTAGTATCGCCCAAAACCAGCGGGTATACCGTAGTATTGTCTTTAAAGCTGTAAATGTAGTCGTTGCCTATGGTCTGGTTACCGTCGCTCAGCACCACTACCGGATAGGTAGTATTGCGGTACAGCTGCTGCAAATTCTCTGCGGCCTGGCTTATGTGGGTTTGCCTGCCCTTAAAGTCGGGTGCCTTAGCGGCTTCAAAGCCTTCTGCAAAGGTGTAGAGCTGTACATCATACTTATCTTTAAGCGCTTTATTTGACGTAAGCTTGTCGGCTAACTCTTTCGCAACGTTATCCTGCCCCAGTTCTTTTATACTTTGCGAATTATCAAGCAATATGGGTAGCGGGGTTTTGCTGGTTTGTAAATCCTTACGGGTTACCACCGGATTGATAAGCAGTACCAGCACCGAAAAGAGCGTTACAAAACGCAAAAAGGCCAAAAAGAAAAACACGGGGCCTTTCTTTTTGGCTTTAAAAAGATATTGGTAAAACGATATCCCTAACGCTGCCAGTGCAGATACAATAAGTAGTAAAACCGTAGTTGCAGTCATTTAGATATATCGTTTCCTTTTAAAAATTATTGTTTACGCCGTTATCATTCCGCCATCCACGTTAAGCGTCTGGCCGGTAATGTAGGCGCTCATGTCGCTGGCAAGGAACACGCAGGCATTCGCCACATCCTCTGGCGTACCACCGCGTTTCAGCGGAATGGCATCGGCCCAGCCTTTTACCACATCTTCGCCCAGCTTCGCCGTCATTTCGGTTTGTATAAAGCCCGGCGCTATGGCGTTGCAGCGTATGTTGCGCGAGCCAAGCTCTATGGCTATCGACTTAGTAAAGCCCAGCATACCCGCCTTAGAGGCCGCGTAGTTGCTTTGCCCCGCATTGCCCTGCACGCCCACTACAGAACTCATATTTATTATAGAGCCGCTGCGCTGCTTAAGCATGGTGCGCTGCACGGCCTTGGTCATATTAAAAACCGATTTAAGGTTTACCTCTATAACTTTATCAAAATCTTCTTCAGAGATGCGCAACAACAGGTTGTCTTTAGTAATACCGGCGTTGTTTATAAGCACATCTACGGTGCCAAATTCTGCCACTACTTCATCTACAAGCTTTTGCGATTCAATAAAATCGGCGGCATTGCTCTGGTAGCCTTTGGCTTTAATGCCGTAACTGTTAAGTTCTTCTTCAAGGGCTTTTGCAGCCTCACCGGATGCGCTGTATGTAAAGGCCACATTAGCACCCTGCTGTGCAAATACTAAGGCTATACCACGGCCTATACCACGGCTTGCACCGGTAATAATAGCCGTTTTTCCTTCCAGTAATTTCATAGTGTCTGTTTGTTTTATGTATAGAAAGCCACAAATATAAAAAATCTTTCGGGGTATGGTAATCTTAACTCCTAATTTGTGGCATTAGTAGGGCATATCTTTGTGTGTTATTTATACAAACATTTGCAAGCTAACTTTACAAAAGGAGGTAAGTCCTTAGGGGTAAGCGCAAAGAGTTATACGCAGTGGTTTTTTAACCCGCCTGAACCTCTGCGCAATAGCATCCAACATTGTTTACTAACCCTTTTAAGAGTTATTTTTTTCAGCAGACTAAACGGCATTGCCGCAGGGTATGTGTAAAGCAGACTCTTTATCATAAATTTTGCCAAAAATCAATTAATTATTTATTATAAAAGCAATAAATTTAGAAATAAATGCTATTTGAAAAAATTAAACCCATTTTTATTGTAAATAGTACAATTTAAATTTTGGGCATAAAATTAGGTAATCACACATATTTGATTAAATTTGTATTTGCTCTAATACCAATTTTTATGACCGGAACAGAAACTAAGCAGGCACTTTCTTATAAAGATTTCAGGGACGAAGTACTCCATGATTATAAAATTGCCGTTACCAGCCGCGAATGCAGCCTGCTGGGACGCCGCGAAGTACTAACCGGTAAGGCGAAGTTTGGCATCTTTGGCGACGGTAAGGAGCTGCCGCAGCTGGCCATGGCAAAAGCATTTAAAAACGGAGATTTCCGTTCGGGCTACTACCGCGACCAAACGTTTATGTTTGCCATAGGGCAGTATACCGCAGAGCAGTTTTTTAGCGGGCTGTATGGCAACCCGTCGTTGGAGCACGAGCCCATGAGCGGCGGCAGGCAGATGGGTGGGCACTTTAGCACCCACAGCCTCGATGCAAACGGAAACTGGAACAACCTTACACAACAAAAAAACTCAAGTTCAGATATATCGCCCACCGCGGCACAAATGCCGCGCCTCTTAGGGCTGGCACAGGCCAGTAAGATATACCGCAATGTAAAAGGCATTGATGGCGCTAACTTTTCTGAAAACGGCAACGAGGTAGCCTGGGGCACCATAGGGAATGCCAGCACCAGCGAAGGCGTTTTTTTTGAAACCATAAATGCTGCCGGCGTATTGCAGGTACCCATGGTAATAAGCGTTTGGGACGACGAATACGGTATATCGGTACACGCCAGCCACCAGACCACTAAAGAAAATATTTCGGAAATACTGAAAGGCTTCCAACGGGAAGAAAACACTGACGGTTTTGAAATTATTACCGTAAGCGGATGGGATTACCCCGAACTGGTTGCCGCTTATGAGCGTGCCGGCCAGATAGCCCGCACCGAACATGTGCCGGTACTGGTGCATGTAATACAGCTTACACAGCCGCAGGGGCACTCTACATCGGGTTCGCACGAGCGCTATAAAAGCACCGGCCGCCTGGCCTGGGAGGGCGAATACGACTGTAATGTGCAAATGCGCAAATGGATACTGGAAAACGGTATTGCCGCTGAGGAAGAGCTTGAAGCCCTTGAAACGGAAATAAGGGACACGGTGCTGGAAAGCAAAAAAAATGCCTGGGCAGCCTACCAGGACCCTGTTAAAGCAGAGCGCGACACCCTTGCCGCCCTGCTTAAGGACATAGCCAATAAAAGCGACAACAAGGTTTTTATAGACAAGTTCATGTACGAGATTACTTCGCTTAAAGAAGTAATGCGTAAAGACCTGCTCGTAGCGGCACGCAAAGTACTGCGCCTGCTGATAAACGAGCCTGAACTAAAGCACCGGCTATCGGTGTGGATAAAAGAGTATACTGAGGAAAACCAACACAAATACAGCTCGCACCTGCACTCGCAGTCAGCAAAAAACGCGCTTGATGCCACAGCCGTTGCGCCGGAATACGGCGATAACCCGGAGCATGCAGACGGGCGGCTGATAATGCGCAATAACTTTGAAGCCCTGTTTGCAAAATACCCCGAAGCGCTTGTTTTTGGCGAAGACGCAGGGGCTATTGGCGACGTAAACCAGGGGCTGGAGGGCATGCAGGAAAAATTTGGCACACTGCGTGTTAGCGATGTTGGGATTCGCGAAGCTACCATTTTAGGCCAGGGGATAGGCATGGCCATGCGCGGCCTTCGCCCTATTGCCGAAATACAGTACCTTGATTACCTGCTGTATGCCCTGCAAATAATGAGCGATGACCTTGCCACACTGCACTACCGCACTGCCGGTAGGCAAAAAGCGCCGCTTATCATCCGTACGCGCGGGCACCGGCTTGAGGGCATCTGGCACTCGGGTTCGCCCATGGGCATGATTATTAACGCCATACGCGGCATATATGTGCTGGTACCGCGCAATATGACTAAGGCTGCCGGTTTTTACAACACCCTTATGGACTGCGACGAGCCTGCACTGATAATAGAATGCCTTAACGGCTACCGCCTAAAAGAAAAAATGCCGGTAAACCTGGGCGAATTTAAAACCCCGTTGGGTGTGGTAGAAACCGTTAAAACGGGTAATGATATTACGCTGGTTTCTTACGGGTCTACGCTGCGCCTGGTAGAACAGGCTGCTAAAGAACTGCTTGAGGCGGGCATAGATGCCGAGGTAATTGATGTGCAGTCGCTACTGCCGTTTGACCTGGCACACGACATTGCTAAGAGCGTAGCCAAAACCAACAGGCTCCTGATTATAGACGAAGACGTGCCGGGAGGCGCTTCGGCATATATACTGCAACAGGTAGTAGAGGTACAGGGGGCGTACCGGTACCTTGACAGCAAACCCGCTACCCTTGCCGCTAAGGCACACCGGCCCGCTTATGCTACTGACGGCGACTATTTTAGCAAGCCGTCTGTAGAAGATATTTATGAAACAGTATACGGCATTATGCACGAAGCGATGCCTGCAAAGTTCCCGAAACTGTATTAAAATCGGAAACCGGAGGTAATAACCCCAACATACCAAGAAGAAATGAGCAATCGCGACGAAGGCCTGCTTTCCCTGAGGCCTGCACTATTGGGTGAAATACACCCGCAGTCTTCTGCTGAAGAAATTTTTCAGAATACCACCATACGCCCTGTACTGAAATTTCAGAACGACCTGTTTATAGAGGCATTTATTAATTACGCCATAAAGCAAAAGGGGCAGTTTTTTTCACTGGCTACCGATAAGCAGTTATCGTACATAGAAAATGCCATACACAAAGATGAAAAATTCCGCAATGCGCTAAAAGGGATGATAATAGGGGCATTTACGGTAAGTGAATACCGTGCGTATATAAAAAATTCTTCTAACTTAAATAAGCGTATGATGAACATGCTTATTGAGCGGTTAAAAGACCAGGTGCAGCTTATAGTGCAGTAGTTTTTTAACCACGAATTGCGCTAATTTCATGGATCGGATTAGAGAAATTAGTGGCTAAATTTCTTCCTCCGCCTGCATAATAAACCCCTGCTTACCCCCGAAAACATTGTAGCTTTAGAATTATAACATTTATATCGATTTAGTGAATTGATAATTTATGCTGTTAAATTTTATTAATTTATAAAAATGTTGTACATTTATACTATAAAATAATAACAATTATGGCAACAACAACTACTTTCCGGCCCGATCACGGCGATATGGGCGGTAACAGACAAATGAGCCATTCATCCGGTAACTTTGATTTACCCTATGATGACCCAGCAATTGTTAACCCCGCAGAACTAGCCTCTTTTCCTAAAGTGGCCATGCGGGGAAACCAAAACCATACCGAGCATGAGAGCCACCTGGTAAACAGGCGCACCACACCTGCAAGGGACGGGAGGAACATTACACGTACCTGGTAACATACCGGTACTATTCAACACTTACTACTTGTTTAACCCCACAGTTTACGGGAGCCGGAAGGCAGGCCGCCAAATCTCAGGATTAACGGATGTGGCTTAACATCGCAAAACGGAATATATAAAGCCGGCTTATCAGCCGGCTCCCTTTTTTTACAGGGGGTATCTTTTAATTAACAGGTGCCTGCAAAGGGACTGTACCTGTTTGTTTATAGTCGGTAAATAAAAAATAGCCCACAAGCATGGTAAGGCCAAAATCGGGCAACGATAAGTATACCGCAATACCTATATGGAACAGCAGCCCGCAACGTAAAAGCCATTTCCTTGCCGGCTTATACCATATTAAAAAAGCAAACACCAGTTCAAACAGCATTACCGACCACGCGCTTACGAAGGCTACCCCCGGGTTTAAAAACCACTGTGGCACGAGGCGCACATCGGCATAGTAGGGTATGCGCCATACCAACTGCATAAAACTTCCGTCGCGCCACCCCGGTACAATTATTTTTCCGTATGCATTTAAAAAATACAGTATGCAAAAATGCATCTGTAGCGCTAAAAGCATTACGTTATTCAACATCTGCCGGGCAGTGCCCTTAACGGCGCCTTCGCGAATAAAAATTAACGAGAAAATAAAAAAATTAAGCAGGCTGTCTGCCAGGTTGTCTGCCCGCGATAGTAAGGTAAGGTAGTTAATGCTTATTACAAAAACGATAACCGAAAGCAGGCGGGTGGTTTTATAGAATATGGCAAAAGCCACTATACCACACAAAATGCCCCATAGCAGGTAATACAGGTTATGGAATACCGGGTAAAACAGCAGCCTGGAGAATATAAAATCGGGAAGTTGATGCGAAAGCGTATGCTGGTAAAAAACATCCAGCTGCGGCCATATCAATACCATTTTTGCAAGCAATAGCAAATACACACAACGCCTGAACCGGGAAAGGCTTTTATCTGAAAAGCTATAATTTTCCAGCCATTGCTGAAAATTCGTTAAAAGCGCGTTAAACCTATTTTTCACAATCCGGCTTTAAATGTTAGTAATAGTCCTAAGCTGTCTGGCGCGTTGTGCAGCTGGTAATACGATACCTCCAGCGAATCCGGCCGGGTGCCGTTACTGTGGCAGTACAGCAGGTGGCCTGCAAACTCTTTATATGCCTTTGTGCCTTTTACTTCTTCTACAGTTTTATCTTTAGCGGTATTGTAAAAATATCTACTCAGGTTTATATCTAAACGGCTGTGCTTAAGGGCCGCATAATTGCCGTTTTGTGCGTATTTGTCATATGATGGCTGTTGCAGCTGCTGCCAGCGTTGCCATTGCCCATTTTGATACAGCCTGTATGTGGTGGCATAGCCCGTAACTGTTGACTCACGGTTAAACAATACACCCAGCCCGCAGTATTTTTGCACAGTACGGCCTGCGTTTTTCATAAATGGAACTGTAACCGTAACTGCAACCATTGCCCTAATTGTCAATGCAAAAAGCCCCAGTAAGATACAGCCGGCGGTAATGGCAATAAAACGTTTCATGGTTTCAAACTTACAAAAAAAAATGCCTTAACCGGTATTTAACCACCGGAAGGCAAACATAATTTTACAAGCCCGTAAACAGGCAGGCTTATTCGGTTTTTTTATACACCAGCACCTCTTCGGTATCGTGATACAGCGTTAGCCTGTCGGCATCTATTTTTGCCGTATTAACCTTATCCAGCGCCTCAAGGTAACGGGCTTCGCCCGGCACGCCGTCGCAAAACATTTTGGTAGAAATTACCTGGCTGATGTTCATGCCGCCCTCATCGTTAAGGTTGTATGACCCTCCGTAACGGTTACATCCGCTGTTGCCCGTAATTTTATAGTCGCTGCTAAAGTTAGCCACCGGCACACCGTTAGCAAAATCCGATTCTGATATGGCTTTGCCGTTAATACGCTCAAGCTGCCAGTTACCGGCAGTAAGCAGTTCGGCAGCGGTGCCGCCCTTAGTGCTGCCGCATGAGGCAGCCAGGGTGCAGATAGATATGATGCTGAAAATTGTAAATAGCTTTTTCATTGTTGTGGTATTAGATTATGGCGTAAAATTACGCAGTATTGAAAAGGCTTTCCTGTTAATTAGGATTACTTTAACCCATGGTTTTTTACATGAAAATTACCTGATGGCACAATATACCGCAGAGATAAATTTTTGGCGGAATGCGGGCAACTAAAAACAAAAAAGCACCCGTAAAGGGTGCAGATGTGGCTATATGTTGCTTTCTTTGAAACTGATGTTATACAAATAGAGGGTATTCTTCTTCGTCATAAAGGTCTTCCCGTTCTTCGTTAAGGTCATCTTCGGTAAAGAAACCGAAGAATTTTACCAGCCCAAATCCGGCAATAGCTGCAAATAAAAATTTAAGCAGTTTCATGTTTGTTAAAGATTTTGGGTTAATGATAGTTTTCATAGCGTTTTTTAGAAAATCAGTAATATTATGTCTCGAAATTAGCAATAATAACGAATGGGGCTGAGCGCTTTAATAAAATTTTAATACTTTAAATCAAAATTTGTAATGAAAACCCTTTTTGATGTAACAAAATTTCAGCCCGATACAATGCGTGCATAATTTAGTAACATTAAAGATATTTAACCATAGAAATTTTATCGCAAACTACCTCTTCCTGAAAGAAATCCTTTACAGTTCCACACTCACTAAAGCCGAATTTTTCATACAAACGCCTGCCGGCATAGTTTATTGAATATAATTCGAGCCAGATTAGTTTTAGGGGAGTACCATTTAGTGCCCATTTAACTGCTGCCTCCATAAGCAGGCTGCCAACTTTTTTGTTTTGCCAATGTGTAGCTACGCCCATACCCAGCATAGCGGTGTGCGCCAGCTTCCGGCGGGGGCTACCGGTAATATCGAGGTTGCCTATAAGCCGGCCGTCATGCTCTGCAACTAACAGTACCGAATTAGGGCTTGCCTGAAAGCGTGCTATAAGCGCGCTTTCATCTGCAATGGTATTAGTATACTCGTCTTCGTAAAGCGGAATGGTAGTGGTACCCCTTATGTAGCTTTTTTTTAAGGCGATAAGGGCTTCGGCATCAATGGCTTTAGCCTCACGGATAACAATGCCCTGCATTATGGCAATGTAAACTCGGGGTTATATATCAAGCCGATAATGTTTCCCCACGGGTCTTTTACGGATGCCGTTACAATTTCGCCGCCCACATTTTGCGGTGTTTCATGCACGGTAGCGCCCAGGTGTATGAACTTATTATATTCCTGCTCAATATCATCTACGCCCCAGTAGGTTACCACGCTGTCGCCGGGGGTGCTTTCATCAGGCATCAGCCCAAGTTCGTAGCCGGCAATGTGAAAGCCCACATAAAAAGGTTCGTCAAAATAAGGCTCCGTGCTAAATGCCCTGGTATACCAGGCTTTTGCTTCAGCCAAATCGCTCACTTTGTAGCCCACAGTGCGCAGGCCCAATATTGTTGTTTTCATAAATGTATCTGGTTTTAGCCAAAGTTACAAAAGTTATGGAAAAGTAGCGTATAGCGCCTTAGAGAGTGGATATAAAGGCTATGTGTATTTTTACCGAAGGTGGTATCTCTTTGTGCCAGCCTGTTTTTTTGAGTGCTCTGTGAATCTCTGTGCCTGCTCGGTGAAACTCTGTATTTTACAATAACAAAGCAACTGCTACAGCCATTTACGCGTAAACAGCCCTATAAGCGCGCCGGGGCTCAGCGTAACCACAAAGCGTATCTTTTGCCCGTAATTGTCCTGGCCCGGCTCAAACCCATTGCTGGAATAAAGCGGGAAGTACAGCTCAAAGTAATCGGTAACCAGGTTAAGGCGCACACCGCTGTCATACACAAATTCAGTGCTGTTATACTTGCTTTTCATAAGGCCCGCGTCGCCATATAGCTCTATCCAGTTCCACACGTTAAAGCTGGCATTTGCGGTGGTCATCCACTGATTTGCAAAGCGGTTTTTAAGCATCGATTTAAAGCCGCCGTCGGCCATTATAAACTGCTGGCTGAACAGTCCGCTGGTTTCACTGCGCCCGTAGTAATTATAGTCAAACGAATAATCTGCGGCACGGTCAAGCCCAAAGCTGAAAAAATCAGAGCTTCCGGTATCGTTATACATAAACATGCCGGCAAAAAGCCGCAGGTTTACCTGCCTGTTGTCGTTAAAAAGCCGGCGGAACTGCCATTCGCCCGATAGCTTGCCAAACGAATTTGCCACCTGCACATCGGTATAAAAATTAATGTGGCGCGATATATTAGAGTTTACCTTGCTGTAGCGCCCGTTAAATATAGAATAGCTGTCGGCATGGGTGTTTTGGGCCACGTAGTCCGATTTTTCGCGGCGCACCATTACCTGGCGTATGTTGAGGTACTGCTTTTCGTTCTTGCGGAAATCATCCGGCCGTATGCGGAACTGTATTGAAGGTGTAAACTTATAGTAGCGGGCATCAGGTGCATAATGGTAGGTATTGCCCGAAAGGAAATACCGGATATTATACAAGGCCCCCTCGCGGATGTACTGGTTAAAGAACAGCGAGGCAGAGCCCGTAGCTTCGCCGGTGTTTGTAGAATACAGCGTGTTAATATCAAATATAAAGGGTTTTTCCAGCAGCGATTTGTTGTGGAAACGTATGCCGGGAGACAAGCCGTCGTACAGGTTATAGCTAAAGCTGGGCACATAAAACACCTGGTTGTAAGCGGGGTCTTCAATATCCTGGAAAAAGGTAAATTTATAGGGCCTTTTATTAGGGAAAAAGTTATTAAGCGGCTTCTGGTTATTGCGGGGGTTATACTCGGGCATTATTTCATCGCGGTTCAGTATAAGCCGGTCGGCATCCTGGCGTGCTATGGTAAAAGTGCTGTCTTTTTTAAACCCGTCAACATACATCTTAAACACGTTGCTGCCCTTTTTTACACCGTATAGCGACACGGGTACTGGGGTTCCCGTTACGTTTTTAAGGGTTACGGTAAGCGAATCTTTTGTTTTCTCTACGTTGCCTATCTTATAATCTATAAGGTCGCGCGTATCGATAACGGCGTTAAAAAACCAGCTTATATCCTTTTTCGCGTTGCGGGCCAGGGCAAGTTCAAAGTCGTTGCGGTTAACACCCGCCGATGCCATATTTTGCGAATAAAATTCTTTTATCGAATTGATAACTATATCCTTTCCCAGGTAATCGTCAAGGTAGTTAAAAGCCAGCCCGGCCTTGTATTTTCCGGCTATCTGCTCGTTAAATTTTATAAAGGTATCCTGCGGATTGCCTATGGGCTGGTCTAGGTTTTTACGCGCCATGAGCAGGTAAAAATAATTGTACTGCTGGTTTAGCCCGATGTTAAATATATGGTGGCCCTTCAGCAGTTTCCAGGTGCCCAGGTTGCCCATCATTTTTTCGGTGGGGTGGTTTTCCTGAAGGTACTTTGTAATAAGCTCCATCTGCAGGCCGTCATACACCCAGTTGTCTTTGCGGGGGTCCAGCTTTAGGGTACCGCGCAGGTAGGCGTTGAGGAAAGTCTTTAAAAAACGCAGTTCATACGTAAACGAATCAGGGAACGGGCGGATGAACGACGGCAGCTGGCTGAGGCCGTATACGGGGTTACGGTCGTAATCGGCCTGGGTAACGAGTATGCTTTCGGAGGGGTATTTGCCCAGGTTGTTTGCCACAAACTGTGCTATTTTGTCTACCAGTACAGCGCGCTGAATATCGCTAACCCGGTTATCTTTCATACTACTGCAAATGGTAGCCGACGGAAATTTAAACACCTCCATATTGTCCTGCTCTTCCAGCACCAGGCTAAAGCCCGGGCGGTTAGTGCCGGTAAACTCTATGGTATTAAAATTATCAAAGGGAATCTCAATGACCTTTTTAAGGTCGCTGTACACTTTATATTGCGGGGGGAAGGTTAAATTAAAAGTATAATCTGCCGGGGCAAGGGCGCTGTCGTCAAGGTTTTCGTTGCTGTACTGCACAAAGCCGTTTTCATATCGGGCTGGGGCAAGGTACCAGTCGCGCAGGTTAAAGTTGCCCGTTTTATCGTCGAAGCCAAATTTTGTAAAGCGTTCGTTGGGCAGCTTTACGTTATAATTTATGGATATGCTAAACGACTTACCGGGATAAACAGGGTTTTTCAGCTGTACGTATACAAGGTCGGGGTGGCCTTCGGGCCGGTGCCACTCCAGCATACGGTTGTTCTGGTCTTTTAGCAGGGAAATATCGGTATGGCCGCGGTCTTCCTCCTTAGCCAGGTGAAACGCCTTTATAAACTCATCGGTAAACCGCTTTGCCAACGGCGTGGTCTTGGCCGAATAGGCGTTGTTCCAGTCGTTAAGTATAATGTGGTTTAGCGTGTCGGTACTGCTGTTTAGGTAGGTAATTTCCTGCTGTACGCTCATAACCTTTGCCGACCCATCCAGCCGGGCGGTTATGTTATTTTTATGCTGCGCGAATGTGGCACAACAAACAAACATTAAAAAAGTACACAATACCCTGTAGCTAATCTTCAAAATGGTTCCTTTTGTTTAAAGAAATTAATTTTCGTTTTGGTTACACATATAAAAGGCCGGATGGGTTACACCACAGCTATAACTATACATACGATGAAAAATTGCCCTTAGGGTTGCGTTTACGGCTGTTAAACTTTTAAAAGTTAGGGCTAAGGCTGTATTTTTTATAAAAGGCCTCTATTACTTCTACTACCTCGTCGGCGGTATCTACCACTTTTATGAGTTTAAGGTCGTCCGGCCCGGCATTGTGGAATTTGCCTATCAGGGTTTCTTCTATCCAGGCCATAAGCCCGCCCCAAAATTCAGTACCTACAAGCACTATAGGGAATTTAGCGATTTTTTTAGTCTGGATAAGGGTTACGGCTTCAAAAAGCTCGTCGAGCGTGCCAAAGCCGCCCGGCATTACCACAAACCCCTGGCTGTACTTAACAAACATTACCTTGCGTACAAAAAAGTAATCGAAATTAAGGTTAAAATCGTGGCTGATGTAGGGGTTAAAATGCTGCTCAAAAGGCAGCTCTATATTAAGCCCTACCGATGGCGCCTTACCGCGGCTGGCGCCTTTGTTGCCTGCCTCCATAATACCGGGGCCACCGCCGGTTATAACACCGTAGCCGGCATTGGCTATCTTCTCGGCTATTTCTTCGGCAAGGAGGTAATACTTATCATCGGGCTTGGTGCGCGCGGAACCGAATATCGAAACACACGGGCCTATCTTGGCCATGGTCTCAAAGCCGTTTACAAACTCGGCCATAATTTTAAAAATGGCCCAGGAGTCGTTACTCCTTATTTCGTTCCAGGGTTTTTGGGTAAGCCCTTCTTTAATCCACTCGTCGTCGTTGCTGTATTTTTCTTTTGACATCGGTCTTTAGTTCAAGGTTTAAGGTTTCAAGTTGTTCCGGTTCGCCTGTTTTTTGGCTGATGGCTGAATTGCTAATCGCTGACTGCTGATAGCTGATAGCTGATAGCTGATAGCTCAAAAACAGCCTGCTAATGTAATTCTTTTTTAAGAAATTGCGCGGTGTAGCTTTTTTTGTTCTTCGCTACCTGCTCCGGTGTGCCTTTAGCTACCACTTCGCCGCCGCCCTTGCCGCCTTCGTAGCCAATGTCGATTATGTAATCGGCAAGCTTTATCACATCCATATTATGTTCTATGATAAGCACGGTATTGCCCTTGTCTACCAGCTTGTTGATGACTTCCATCAATACGCGTATGTCTTCAAAGTGAAGCCCGGTGGTAGGTTCGTCAAGGATGTAAAACGTATTGCCGGTGTCTTTTTTGGATAACTCACTGGCCAGTTTTATGCGCTGCGCCTCGCCGCCACTAAGGGTAGTGCTTTGCTGCCCCAGGGTAATGTAGCCAAGCCCCACATCCTGTATTGTTTTTATCTTACGGTTTATCTTCGGGATGTGCTCAAAGAAAGGCACCGCCTCATCAACCGTCATGTTCAGCACATCGCTTATCGATTTGCCTTTGTAGCGAATCTCTAGTGTTTCACGGTTAAAGCGCTTGCCCTGGCAGGTTTCGCACTCCACATACACATCCGGTAAAAATGCCATTTCTATAACGCGCATACCGCTGCCTTCGCAGGTTTCGCAACGGCCGCCGCTTACGTTAAAGCTAAAGCGCCCCGGTTTATAGCCGCGTATCATGGCCTCGGGGGTCATGGTAAACAGGCTGCGTATTTCGCTGAATACCTCGGTATAGGTGGCAGGGTTAGAGCGTGGGGTGCGGCCTATCGGGCTTTGGTCAATGTCGATTACCTTGTCAATATGCTCCAGGCCTTCTATTTTTTTGTAGAGGGCCGGTTTTTTTACGCCGTTAAAAAAGTGGGCGTTAAGTATGGGGTAGAGGGTGCCGTTTATCAGCGTGCTCTTGCCACTACCCGAAACACCGGTAACGCATATCATCTTGCCCAGCGGCAGTTCTATGCTTACGTTCTTCAGGTTGTTGCCGGTAGCGCCGGTAAGCTTCAGGCTTTTGCCGTTGCCCTCGCGGCGTGTTTTTGGCACTTCGATAGACCGTTCGCCATTAAGGTAGGCCGCCGTTAGTGTATGCTCTTTAAGCAGTTCGGCAGGGGTGCCTTTGCTTACGATCTGGCCGCCAAAGCGCCCCGCTGCCGGGCCGATGTCAATAACATAGTCGGCGCGTTCTATCATGTCTTTGTCGTGTTCTACCACGATTACCGAGTTGCCGATGTCGCGCAATGCTTCAAGCGAATGTATCAGTTTTTCATTGTCGCGCTGGTGCAGTCCAATGCTGGGTTCGTCAAGGATATAGAGCACACCCACGAGTTGCGAACCTATCTGTGTAGCCAGCCTGATGCGCTGCGCCTCACCGCCGGAAAGGGTTCCCGAACTACGGCTTAGCGAAAGGTAATTCAGCCCCACATCTACTAAAAAGCTAAGACGTGCCTTGATTTCTTTTACAATTTCATTAGCGATAACCTTTTGTTTATCAGAAAGGTTGTTGTGCAGTTCTTCAAACCAGTCGGCAAGGTCAGAGATATCCATAGCCGAAAGCTCGGCGATGTTAAGGCCGTTTACCTTAAAATAAAGCGACTCCTTTTTAAGCCGTGTGCCGTGGCAAACGGGGCAGGGAATCTCGTCCATAAACTCCTTTGCCCAGCGTTTAAGGGCAGCCGTGGCCTCTTCGCTGTACTGATTTTTTATAAAGGCCGAAATGCCCTCAAACTCAATTTTATATTCGCGGTTAACGCCAAGGGTTTTACTGTTTACCACAAATTTATCCTTGCCGCCGTTCAGTATCATGTCCATCGCCTCGGCGGGGATTTTCTCTATCGCGTCGGTTAACTTAAAGCCGAACTTTTCGCCAATAGCTTCCAGCTGCTTAAAGATCCACGAGCTTTTATATTCGCCCAAAGGCACAAAACCGCCCTGCTTTATGCTCAGCTTAGGATTTGGGATTATCTTTTTAACGTTGATTTCGTTCACAATCCCCAGGCCGTTGCAGTGGTCGCACGCGCCCTTAGGGGAGTTGAACGAAAAGTTATTTGGCTCCGGGTTAGGGTAGGAGATGCCGCTGGTGGGGCACATAAGGTTACGACTGTAGTAGCGCACTTCCTTACTTTCCTGCTCTATAACCATCATTACGTTTTCACCGTGATACATGGCGGTTTTAATGCTGTCGGCCAGGCGCTTGTCGGTATCTTCGCTGGTGTCAACCGCCAGTCGGTCTATCACGGTTTCTATGTCGTGCACCTTGTAGCGGTCAAGCTTCATGCCGCTTTCTATGTCTTTAATTTCGCCATCTACACGCACTTTTAAAAAGCCCTGTTTAGAGATTTGTTCAAACAATTCGCGGTAGTGGCCTTTCCTTGAGCGGATAATCGGAGCAAGGATGCTAATGCGCTTACCGTCAAATTTCTCAACTATAAGCTGGCGGATTTGCTCGTCGCTGTAGCTTACCATTTTTTCGCCGGTGTTGTAGCTGTAGGCATCGGCGCCACGGGCGTATAAGAGGCGCAAAAAGTCGTAAATCTCGGTAATGGTGCCCACGGTAGAGCGGGGGCTTTTGCTGGTGGTTTTCTGCTCTATGGCAATAACGGGCGAGAGGCCGTCTATCTTGTCGACATCGGGGCGCTCCAGGCCACCCAGGAACTGCCGGGCATAGGCCGAAAACGTCTCAATATAGCGGCGCTGTCCCTCAGCGTAAATAGTGTCGAACGCCAGGCTCGACTTACCCGAACCCGAAAGCCCGGTAATAACCACGAGCTTTTCGCGGGGTATGGTAACGTCTATATTTTTAAGGTTGTGAACGCGTGCGCCCAGTACTTCAATCGTGTCGTCAGTATTCAGCATATCAATTTTTTGCAAAACGCAAAGGTACTGATTTTTGAGGAGAATTTAAGGTTAGGGGAATGGTAAGGGAGTGTTAAAAAGAGGGGGTGGGATTAAAATTATGAGACACAAAGTGTAATAAATTTTACTGTTAAATAACTAAAATTATTTACTTTTGGCCAAAACAACCAAGCCATGAAAAGAGTATTACTTCTTATATTCCTTTTTACAGGAATTTTTTCATTTTCTCAATCTGTTGAAAACTCCCAGTTTTTAACCGCAAGCCTGAGGGATATAAAGTTTTTTGATGATTCTGTTGGTATCGCTTACGGGCAGAATGTAATGATGAGGACAACTGATGGTGGGCAAAACTGGAATTTTGTAGCCATGCCCATTCCTGAGTACGTTCATAATTCTACATTAGCAGATACTGAAATAGTAAATGCAGAAAAAGCTTTTATTATAGGGGGATTTAACACTTTTTTAAAAACCATTAATAAAGGAGAAACATGGGAGCCAGTAGCTGTTGACCTGAGTTTCACGGGAGATATTACTTACCAGAGTATTGACTTTGCAGATGAGGAGGTGGGATATGCAACAGGTTATGTTTACAACAATGACACCGGATACACAAACAAATTCTTTATTAAGACTGTTGACGGGGGGGGGACCTGGAACCAGTTTACCGCAACTTTTAATGGCTTTATTGGTGGTGTTAATTTTAGATTTATAAATGAAAATGTAGGAATCGGTTGGAGTGGCGCCTCTTTATACAAAACAACTAATGGGGGTTTACAGTGGGTGGAGGTACCTAGTACTGCATTTAATACACTATATAACGGGGGAATTGGAGATATTCAAATTGCCGCTGATAATAAGCTTGTTTTATCAGGAAACCAGCAGTTTTATACGTCAGACGATTTAGGTGCGACCTGGAACCAGATAACGGAGTTGACGGAATCAAACGGTTATTATTTTAATACCATGACATCTATCGTGAAAGATAATGTTTTGTATGCTATGGGATCACTTAACGGAGATTATGATTCGGTAAATCTTATAAAATATAATTTGGATACTGGTGATGTAGATATTGTCCCGACTAATAAGCCTTTTATATATCCTACCGGTATATCTGTTGTTAACCCGGATTTAATTTACGTTATAGATAATGGAGAGGGGTCAGGAACCAGTGTTGTTGGAAGAATAATGTACCGAACGGAAACAGGAGGGCAAGATTGGACAGCATTTGACTCTTATACAAATACGGCTCATCTGGATGCAACAGGTGCATTACAAAATGGTCCAAATAAATTTACGCTAACTAAGGATGATGGTTATAATAGTGATACTACAAATCCGAACTTTTATTTATTTACCTCTCAGGATAACGGGGCTACCTGGCAGCAAAAAGATATGATAGCAAACACCCGAGGAAAATTGCTGAGGGCAGAAGGAGATTATATAAGCTATATTTATCAGAGTAATATTGTTAATGTAATGGGAGATTTCTTTAGAGAGTCTTATGACTTTGGCCAAACGTGGCAAACTACGCATATCGATGTAGAAAATGTTTATTGGGCTCCAAATTTCAGGCAGATTAATGAAAATATAGTTTCTTACGAGCCTCGAGTTGTTATGGATAATATAAAGGTATCGCCGGATAAAGCGCAAACGTGGATTACAGTGCCGTTGCCGAACGGCGATGAAATTTTTGAAACATTAATAAAATCCATGGATGAAATATATGCATGGGGATTAACAACTTCTGATAATACTTATAATTACCATTTGTACAAAACAACCGACCTTGGTGCCAGCTGGCAAGAGATTGTGATGATACCGGGCACTCCAGAAGGGTATTTTAGTACTACCAGATTCGGCGAGAGCATAGCACTGATAGCCATAGCGGGAAATAGTTACTATAAGGTTGATTTGAACAATAATACTTTTAGCGAAATTGATTTTAATGATCCAGTACCCGGATCAATTCTTTTACAAAATGACAGCCTTTTCGTTTTTAACGATTCAACATGGATGATAAAACACGCCCCTGAATTTATGACATATTATGACCTTTACATCACGGGAGATGCAGGATTAACATGGGAACAAGTTCCCTGCCTGCTTTGTGAGCATCCAGAATATAATAATGCAACTGGTAGCCTTACAATTTATCAGCATTATTATGGACTTGAGGCTATCGCTACAAATTTTCCGGTAATGCCCGTTGTGTCTGGTAATACAACAGTTGAACTTGATTCAATCGAAACTTATACAGTTGCAAATAATAGTAATGATTTAGAATGGAGCCTGGAATCAGGTGGTATACTTACAGAGACTTCTCAAGGGGTGCAGGTACAATGGACTACGCTTGGAGAACATGTTCTTAAGGTGAAAGCAGTAAATGACTTTGGGACATCAGCCTATAAACGCCTTATTATTACAGTTAATGAGGAATTAGGACTTACGGGTAATAGTAAAAATACGTTTAAAGTGTATCCTAATCCATTTTCAGGGGAGATTACACTTTTGCCTGACGGATTAAACGGTTCTACTTCACTGGTGAAAATAACATCGCTTAATGGAGTGGTAGTCTTTAATGAGGTGCTTCAAAATTCAGACCTCACAATAAAAGGGCTGAGCATCCTTAGCAATGGTGTTTATTTTATTTCGCTCGAAAATGATGGCAGGAAGTATATACAAAAGCTGGTGAAAAATTAGGACATAGGTAAGCATCCCCGTGAATAGACCTCCGGCCCCCCGCTAGTGTGAGCATCCCGCTCGTATCCATAAAAATAAGGCACGAGCCAAAGCCTCGCGCCATCGTAAATAAACCACCCCGCCTGCGGCGCCCCGCCGCGGCGGGGAATAGCTTCAGTCGGGCGTGAAAAAATCCGCGTCTATCCGCTCAATCCTTGTCATCCGCGTTCCATTTGTAAAACCACCCTGCCTGCGGGGGAGTTTGTATGCTTTTCAGCCGCAGTCGCAGTTTTTTAGAAATAGCATGTAAACGATATGGAGTAAGTAGATAATTATCTATTGATATTGACGTTAACATTTATATATTTGAAAACCAACAATTCGACACGATGCTTCGATATATTTCCATTTTACTATTTTCTTGTTTCTTTTGCGTTTGCCACGCTCAGGAAATCGAGACCAATGTAAGCATAGGATATCATAAAAGGGCTCAAAGGGTTATAGAAACTGATGATTTGGGCTTTATGCATTTCTATGAATTTGATAAGCATGGCAGGCTCATTAAGCGTATTACAAACAAGGATAGGGACCTGCGGCATCCAATGCGCGATTCTTTACACTTTCCTACGACTTTTTATACCTATGATGATAAGCTTTTGGTTAGGGAAGACTCTTATTTTTATGATGGCTTACACAGCATTAAAGAGTATAAATATGAAAAAAACAAAGTGGTTAAAAGGATAATAACTGACCCTGACGGGAGTATATTTGAACTTCACTATGTTTATAAGGACGATAAATTAGTGTATGAAACCCGTATGTTGCCTTTAGATGTAAACTGGGGTTATGTCGAATATACTTATGATGACAAATTAGGACTTACAACCACCCACGATTGCCTGTCAATTGAAAGGCCCTGCAGTTGTACAAAAAAATATCAAACTCAGCTGCACATAAGGGAAGAATATTGGGATACGGATGAATCAAATCAGTTAGTGTTGCAATCTTATGATGAAACTTTTTATGACAGAAAGGGTAAACTTGTCAAATGGGTTAGTAAGCTCCAGAATGATGATGTACCTGATACAGGAAATATTACTTATAAAAATGGTAAGCGAAGCAAGATGCTCATTTTTAGGGAAGGTGCTGTTATCCATGAATACTTTTATGACGGTAATGGTAATCTCACCAATATCAAAAATAAAAATGGAGACAATGAGATTTATAAATATACTTATAATGAAAAAGGTGATGTCATTTTAAAAGAGTGGGTAGAAAAAGGTAAGGACAAATGGCAAAAAAATGAGATAACTTATTATTAGATAACCATAAAACCACCCCGCCTGCGGCACCCCTCCGAAGGAGGGGAATAGCCTCCTCGGGCGCATGTTCCATGTCGACGATAGGAGCCATTTTAATAGAGATTTTTCCACTTCGGTCGACCCGAGGGCTAATGCCCGAACAGGCGAAGCAAATGGAAAAAAGCTTCACTCGGGCGTTCGTTCCATGTCGACGGTAGGAGACATCTCAACACTTTCCCCACTTTGCTGCGGTTCGGTGCGCATTAGGGTGTTGCCCGAATTAGCACAGCCGTCGGAAGAGGCGTCGCCCCGCCTTAAAATAAACTGGTATTTCATGCTACCCCACATGCTCGGGCGCGCCGTTTGGATCCATCCATACAAATTCCCAGTGGTGGCCGTCGAGGTCTTCAAAGCTGTGCTGGTACATAAAGCCGTAGTCGGTTGCCGGGTTGGGTACCGTGGCACCGGCGGCTACCGCTTTGTCTACCATTGCATTCACCTCGTCTTTACTGTCGGCAGAAAGGCAAATGATGCTTTCTACGGCTTTGCGGGCATCTACAATTTCCTTTGTGGTAAACGTCTGGAAAAAAGGCACGGTAAGCAGCATTACATAAATGGTGTCGCTGATTATCATGCAGGTGGCCTTTTCGTTAGTAAACTGTGGGTTAAAGGTGTAGCCCAGTTGCGTAAAAAATGTAACCGATTTATCAAGGTCTTTAACAGGGATGTTTACAAAAATTTGGGTTGCCATACGTGTTTTGATTTAGTTTACCCAAAGGTAGGGTAGCGGCCCGTGCCCGCTAATGTGCATAAGCGACAACTTAAGGGGGTATTTGCGACCTTGTGCCTTTGTGTCTTCGGAAAAGCCGCGACCTAAAACCTGCGACGGCGGGGACTGGTTACAATGAGCACAGAAATCGGTACACATCGCCGTTTCGGTAAATTACCTTTATTGCAAATCAAACACTTAGCGAATCATAAAATCTACGGCAACCCCGTTTCTTACAAAATTATACTAAAATTATTATAACATTTAACCGTATTTAACGGATATCGAAAATTTCGCCGTACTTTCGATAACTGAATATTTGTGGAACCAATAAATATTCCCGTTAACCTGTATGATATACCAAAAGCCGGCATCAATTATACCTAAAAACGACGAAGAGCGCCTGGAAAAGCTCCGCGAATACCAGATACTGGATACGCACAGCGAAGACACCTTTGATAAGATAGCCCTTATGGCATCTCAAATCTTTGGTACCCCCAGCGCGTTTATCTCTTTTGTAGATAAAGACCGCGTGTTTTTTAAGTCGAACCTTAGTTCGCTGCCTGTAAATGAGGTAGACCGTAACGACAGCCTGTGCTCACTGGCCATATTGCAGGAAGATATTACCCTTTTTCAGGATACGCACGACCATAATGCGCTTATGGAAAGCAAATATGTGGCTGCCGAGGGCGGTATACGGTTTTATGCCGGGGCACCGCTTAAGTCGCCCGAGGGCTTTAATATGGGTACCATTTGCGTGGTAGATTCGGTACCGCGCGAGCGCCCTACCGACCAGCAGCTGGAAATGCTGCGTACCCTGAGTACTATTGTTATAGACAAGCTGGAGAACAGGCTGCGCTACCGCAAGAGTGTAGAGTCGCAAATTAACCTGATGAACATAGCGCTGCACGAAATTAAAAATCCGCTTGCGAGCATAAAGCTTGCAAATGAGATAATGACCAAAAATACGGGTATGGCCGAGAAGATGACGGCCAACATAAAATCGGCAGTAGCTAACATACAAAAAAGGCTGGGCGATTACCTTGCCCACAGCGAGCTGGAAGAAAAAGACCTGGCGCTTAACATAGAGCCGGTAGACCTGCGCGATATGTTTAACCGCCTGGTAAATAACTTTGAGCTGCTGGCGCACCGCAAAAGGCAAATTATAGAACTGTATGTGCAGGATACGCTGCCGCCGCTGGAAGGCGACCGTAATAAGATATCAGATGTGCTGCACAACCTCCTGAGCAACGCCATTAAATATTCTTACGAAAGCACCACTATAAAAGTAAGCGCCCGCGAAGCCGGCAACTATGTGCATATAGAGGTTAAAGACCAGGGCCAGGGGCTTACCTTTGGCGATATGCAAAAGCTATTTACCAAGTTTGCCAAGCTAAGTTCTAAGCCTACCGGTAAGGAAACCAGCAACGGGCTGGGCCTCTCGATAACAAAATCATTTGTAGAGCTGCACAAGGGTAATATTTATGCCATGAGCCCGGGTAAAGAAAAGGGTACCACCTTTATAGTATCAATACCCTTTAAACACCGCCGTGATACTGAGGGAAGCGAAGCTGCAACGGCTTAATTATACAATTGAGGCTGCCCCGGGGGCAGCCTCAATTGTATAATTAAATTAATACCTATTGGTAAGAGATAAAGTTGCGCGTAAGTATTTTTACGGCTACAGTACCTTTTTTGCGACACACATAAGCGTCAATGCGCTGTGCGGGGCAGAAGGATTGCGTCCTGATAAAAAATTACCGAGTTTGTACTTAAACTCCACCGGTCCTGTATCGCCATTAAATATTTCGCTGCCCAAATGATGGTTGTGGGGATATACCTTTACGTCGAACCCAAGTGGTTGAAGCACAGATTCAAAAAACTCTTTTGTTACACCATGGCCCGGCTTGTGGTGGGTTTCGCATGCCAATGCCCATTTTTGCTGCTCAGACGATTTATGAAAACTGTGGCCTATCAGCCTATAGTATGCCAGGCGTGCAATCCACATTGCTTTAGCAATGCCCTTATAATTCCATGCCGAATGTTGGGGGTCATGATCTGTAATAAGTACACCCCCGGGCTTTACCAGCCGCGCCGCTTCTTTAAGCACGCTGGTCATATTTTCCGTGTGGTGCAACGCAGCGTTAAGAGCCACAATATCTGCAACCCTCGATTTAAACGGCAAATTATTAGCATCGGCCAGCACGGAAGTATATCCCTGTTTAGCGGCAAGGCGCAGCGATTCCGGTGCTACATCTATGCCTATAAGCATTTTTGGCTTGCTTTGCAGCGTTGCTTGTATGTTACCGGGCCCACAACCTATATCAATTACCACTTTATCGTCCCACCCTTCTGCTGCAGTAAGCCAGCGGTTTTTAAATGTATCACTACGGTGGCAGTAGGTAAGGTACTCTTCAGCCCACTCAGGGTGGCCAAAGTAATAAGCATTGGCCTCAAGTGACTGCGAACGGCGCAGTACCGGAAACTCAATGTAAGTGTCTTTTTCTTCAAAAGCAGTAGCGGGCTTTAAAAGTTCTTTAAATTCATTCGTCATGCGGTGTGTATTAAATATATTTATTGTTTAAGGTGCATATACCCAGAGATGAAAATACTAAGGGTAGCTAAGAATTTGGGTTAAAGAAATTTTAAAAAAATATCTGGTACTGAAGAAATAAGGAATTATTAAAAAGAGGTGTTTTTAAAATATATACTATAAAAATTGCATGTCGTTTTTACAGATTTTAAAATTTTGCTATACTTCGATAAGAGTATGAAGTATTGCATTACGGCGCGGAAGCCGCAGCTGAATTCTATATTGAAAGCCTCTTTGCTATGGCCCCGAGGCCATGCCGAATTTGCAGAGTATACAAAACAGTCTCGTAGTAGTAATAAAAAATGTACCCTACATTTTGTTCATCATAATCTTTAAGTATGATTTAATTCAAAATTATATTTAAAGGTGCTACGATGAAAGATGTTAGGCTACGGTTTGGGTTTTTATAAGAGAGTGCGTTTAGGATAGGGAGCTGCATAAAGGGTACTACCTTTATAGCATCGATACCCTTTAAGAACAGGCGCGATAACGAAGAGGGCGAAGCGGCAACGGCTTAGTCACCTAATTAGTCAAATAAAAAAAGGCCACCCAAAAGGGCAGCCCGATTATACTATTTTATTTGCAGCTGCCCACACCGGCAGCTAACCACTATCAACTCATACACACCGGTTACGCCACTATCCTTGGGTAGTAAACGGTGCACAGCATGCCTTCGCCCGATTTATGGGGGTGGGCGCAATGCTCGGTCTGGAACTTGGCACATTTTAAACAGTCTGACTCGCGGCTTAGTACGGCACGAAACTCATAAGCGGGGCAGGCCTGGGTTTCGGCAGTAACTACTTCGTGTACGCTACACAGTTGCCCTTTTACATGGTAGTGGCAGTTGCCACAGCAATTTGCTAACTTAATATCCATAGCTTTTATTTTTAGTGGGTTATACTATTATTTTCGATGTAGTATAAATTTACGGATAATATATGTTAGGGAAATTATAAATAACTGTATTTGAGTTATTTGTAAATAGACCGTTTATAAATAGTGCGTGCCGCACAGGCAATTTATTTTAAGATAATTTGTTTAATTCATTTAATGGTTACTTGTAAACGAAACGCGGATGAAGCGGATGCTGCGCAATCGGGGATGAAGGCGGAGGGTAGCTTTCTTCACGCACCGTTTTTGCGAGCGGAGGCACAGAGCGCGGTAAATATTAGGCTGCAAAAATAAGACGATGACTTTCTTCTGAGTCTTTTTGAGACCATAAAATATAATCAGCACTTCTTGATTTCAAAGCTTCTAGAAACTCTGGCTTAATATTTTTATCGATATCGTTTATTATCGCAATTGCAGAAACATTTTTTTTGGTAGTTTTTTCACGCACTGGCTTTATATCCTCCCATGAAAATAGAAAATTCGTTAAGTTTGACTTATTAACGGAATTATAAGACTTGATAACTATTTCTCTATTTCTCTGCGCGATTTGAAAGTCAAAATTAAATTCAAGCCCAGTGCTCCCTTTAGATATAAAATCAGGAGTATATATTATGTTTAAGTCATCCAAATAACTTCTAACGTCTTCTTTGAAGATTGAACTTACATTAGCCTGTGATAATACACACAAATCATTAATTTCAATTATTGCTGATAAGAGTTTATGCTTAGATTGAGAAAAATTTTCAAGATTGGTTTCAAGAAATAATTCATCATCATTTTCTTTAATACCGTAATTCAAAAGAATTTGGTCAAGTAATATCCTTCTCCTTTTTGAACCTTGAATATGCACGCCTTGCAATTCTAAATTACTCAATGTCTCACCACTATCACTTAAAACTAATTGAGTGCCATTTTTTTGAGCATATATATCAATAGTATCATTGAAAGCACCAAGAAAAGGAGTACTAATCAGAGACCAATCAGTTGACGAGTCTTGATGTATAAATGTCTTTTCTCTTAGCCATTTATAATAGTTATCGACGTATGTATTAATCCAGTTCAAAATATAGCTTGTTGTAGGGAAAGTTGAGATATAATATTTATTCTCCTTGCAAAGTTAAATATTAAGTCATATAAATCGCTAACATTTTCCAAAGTCTTAATCGGAAAATCAGTATCCATGACTGGCATTGCCCAAGCTAGTGGACGATAGCCTTCCACGTAATAATGCATATGCGGTTGATCAGGTTCTAACCATTTGCCAGCATAGGGTATTAGAAATGATGGAACATGAGAATTTAGTTCTTCTGGGTTTTTGTGCCCGCCTTTAAAATCTATCCGTAACAATCCAGTAAAGTTGTTGCTCTCCAAATGATGTAATGTAGTTTTTAGAATAATTTTTTGATTAGTTGTTATTACTAATCTAAAGTTACATGAAGAGTCTTCAAGCGAAATAAGATCAATACTATTTTTTTTCTGTTTTAAATCAATTACCTGATTAGGATCTTTTAAAACTTTTTCAAGTTCTAAAAGATATTTGACATCTTCGTTTGTTAACATTTGCTATTGGATATACATTGTAAATATAATGTTTTAACATTTCAAAAAATACCTAATTAGTATGTATTTTCTCTTCACTCCCCCCACCACAAAAATCATAACCCATTACTTATTGATAAACCACTCCCTTCATCACAACCACCCAAAAAAAGCCGTATGCAAATACGCGTAATATCACGCAATTAAATTCCTGTTAAGGGCAGCTAATATCCTTTGATTCCTGACTACTTAGGATAACATCATGGGAGCAAAGTAGTTTTGTGCCTGATTTTATTTCTACTCTATATTTTTTGCCGCTGTGTACACGCAGCCCCTTTGTGGCCTGGGCAACAGTACAGTTTTTAGTACCGTTTAAGTAAATAAATGCATTTTGGTTGGCTGGTTTTACGCTAACTAAAAGCCGGGCATACTTGTTTGGGGTACCCGGTCGCATCGACATAACAACACCGTCGTTTTTTGTAGCAAAAAGTATTTTCATATATAGCACACGCCCTATAGAAAACACCTCATCAAACTGGTCGGTACTATTAGTAAAGTCTGCAAGAATCTCGTGTATCCCCGGTGCGGTTTTATAATACTTAATGAGGGTTTTTGCGCTGCCAGGATTATCAAAACGATCTGCTGTAAGCCCGGATGCAGTATTATAATATTCGGTTTTAAGGCTGTCCTGCAGGTCTTGTGCTATAAACACCTGGCTTTTTTCTTCATACTGTTTAAAGGCGGTATCTATGTTTGTTTTGAGCGTGTCGGTTACCGGTGCGTTTTGCGCATAGCCTGAAAGCCCCAGGGAGATGATGAGTAACAATAGCTGTATTTTCATGCTCTAACAGGTTTAAAAAGGTTTCTGAGGATGAGCCTGCCACTAAAAAATAAGGCGCACAAAAACGCTATGATTTGCAGGTTGCGGGGTATGCTTATAATACGGTCGTAGGGATTAAAAACGCCTACGGATAAAAGTTCAACAAGCTTTTCCATAAAAATGTAGCCAAAGTCTAATGAGATAGCGGTAGCGCAAAAGGCAGCCACAAAATCCGCCTGGAATTTTAATTCGATTTTGCCAACCTTCTTAAAGTTTTCGAGCGCAAAATATCCGATAAGGCCAAATAATGCTGTAGAAAGGCTTATTAACAATTTTGTCATTTCGCTTAACGTGGCCAAGATTTGCTTTTGCAGGTCGTTTAGCGCGTCAAGTTCGGGGCCCTCTCCTGCAATGGGGTCGTAGATAAAATGGTTATAAATAAATAGCAGGGCGGTTGCCAGTAAAATTACGTAGGTGGGTTTGCTCATTGTGTTGATTTATGATTTTGAAATTTACAAAATTTTAACATATAAAAAATACCCATCAGTAGGTATATTCTTCTGCTATCCCCACGCCACAAAATTACAACCCATTTTAAGCCGCAGTACTGAAGCCATTCTTTCAGTACAACCTGCCTAGAAAATCGCTATGGAAATTCGAAAGCAAAACATCTTTTACAGTATTTTTTATAAAAGTGGAAGATGAAAATGTAAATATTTGTAAATCAATAGTTTGATTTTTGGCAAAAAAATGCACAATGTGTAACATTGTGCAAAGTAATGTGGACGATGAAAAGATGCTCCAAAAAAAAATCGCTACCTTAGCCATACAATACAAAACCATGATTTCTGAACAGCAATTCCAGACCGAACTCGATATTATCATTGCCAATGCCATCCGCGAAGACGTAGGCCCCGGCGATTACTCCTCACTTGCCTGCATTCCCGCCACCGCTACCGGACGCGCCAAGCTTTTGGTTAAAGACAACGGCATACTCGCAGGGGTAGATTTTGCCCAAAAAGTGTTTGCTTATGTAGATCAATCGCTTGCTGTTGAGGTGTTTATATCTGACGGAACACCCGTTAAATACGGCGATATTGCCTTTCATGTGCACGGTTCTTCGCAAAGTATACTAAAAGCGGAGCGCCTGGTACTCAACGCCATGCAACGTATGAGCGCCATTGCCACCAAGACAAAAAAGTATGTGGATATACTGGCCGGTACCGGCACGGGCGTGCTCGATACCCGAAAAACCACCCCGGGAATCAGGGCTTTAGAGAAATGGGCCGTGAAAATAGGCGGCGGTGAGAACCACCGTTTTGCCCTGTATGACATGGTAATGCTTAAAGATAACCACATAGATTTTGCCGGAGGAATTGCCCAGGCCATTACAAAAACTAAAGAGTATTTGGACGATAATGGCCTGAACCTTAAAATTATAGTAGAGGCGCGCGACCTTGATGAGGTGCGCGAAATTATAGCCAACCCCGGCGTGCACCGCATACTGCTGGATAATTTTGACTATGCCACTACCCGTGAGGCAGTTGCCCTTATAGGCGACTATTGCCAGACCGAAAGCAGCGGCGGCATTAACGAGGATACCATGCGCCATTATGCCGAATGCGGCGTGAATTATATATCGAGCGGGGCGCTGACCCATTCGGTTTACAACATGGACCTTAGCCTAAAAGCATTTTAAATGTCGGTGGAACTGGAACATAAGCTGGAGCGCATTCCTTTGATAAAGAACCTGGTGCGCTTTGGTAAAAGCATAAAACTGCCTTATTCTGAAGGGCTTACACTATACCATCTCCTTGAATTGTATATTACCGGAATTGTTAAGGGTGATATTAGCTACAGGGCAGGGGCTATTGCGTTTAGCTTTTTTATGTCGCTGTTCCCGTTTGCGCTGTTCATACTCAACCTGATACCCTATATCCCGCTGGATAACTTCCAGGAAGATTTTATGCAGTTTGTAGCCGATAACGTACCGCCAAATACCTATGATGCCATTGCTAATATATTGACCGACATTCTGTTAAACAGCCATAAAAGCCTGCTTAGCACGGGTATCTTACTTGCCATATTGCTTATGAGCAACGGTATGAATGCCATACTCAGCGGTTTCCAGAGCAGTATGCACATTACCATAAAGCGGCGCTATTTCAGGCAATATGCGCTTGCTATTGGTTTATCGCTGGTGCTTAGTATATTGCTTATCATTACTGTGGCGGCCATTGTATTTTTTGAGGTAATTATTCAAAAATTCAGCAACCGCTATTATATACCCGCCGAGATAAGCCTGCTGCAGTGGGGCCGCTATATCTTCCTGCTGCTGATGATATTAACCACCACCAGCCTGCTGTTTAAATTTGCCGCCAAGGAAACCCGCAGTGCCGCTTTCTTTAGCTATGGCTCGGTATTTAGTACCCTGCTCTTTGGCCTTACTTCGTTCGGTTTCAGTATCTATGTGGTACGGTTTAGCAAGTATAATGAGTTGTATGGCAGTATTGGCACGCTGCTTGTATTAATGCTGTATATATGGATTAACTGTTTTATCCTTTTACTGGGATTTGAACTAAATGCGTTGATTCATAAATTAAAAAGAAAAAATTTGTATATTTAGCATTAACTAATAGCTTAAATTATGAAACGTATAATTTTTACAATTTTATTTGTGGCCCTTACGGGAATACTTTCAGCCACGGCACAGGTAACAGGAAAGTGGAAAACCTTTGATGATGAAACCGGCGAGGCTAAGTCGATTGTTCAGATATATGAGCAGGACGGTAAGATTTATGGCAAAGTGGTTGAAATACTTAACCCTGCTAACAAAGACAAAAAATGCCAGGATTGTTCAGGTGCCGATAAAGACAAGCCAATACTGGGCCTAACCATTATTAAGGGCCTTACTAAAGATGATGATGAATATACCGATGGCGACATCCTTGACCCTAACAAAGGCAAGCTATACAGTTGTACCATAAAGCTTGAAGGTAAAGATAAGTTGAAAGTGCGCGGCTACCTGGGCGTATCATTGCTCGGAAGGACGCAGTACTGGACGAGGGTTAAGTAATTTTGAATTACGAAGTTCAAATTAACCGAAAAAGATAAAAGATAGTAGACAGAACGCGGTCAATAGCCGCGTTTTTTATTTTAGGCGAGTAGATGCCGGCAGCGGGAAAGCTTACAGGCTAATATACAGCGTGGATGTTGAGAATATCAATCCTTCATTGCAACCTCTAGGCGTTTACGAACAGCTTCTAATTGAGAATTGTATGTCTCTCTTTCATTTCCACATATAAAAGTTGGTTTTTTCATTTTGCCAATAGCATCTAAATACTGCTTTGCGCTAATAAATTCTTTCTCATCAATGGCGTAGGAACACAAATAGATAAGCGCTTTTCGCCTATAATATGTCCAGGAGCCTGATTCAGAAACTTCTTTAAAACATTGTTTCTGTTCTGCTCTATCGTGAGCGAAGCAACCTTTTGTGTACAAGTAATAAATATAATTTTCCGACTTCGGGAAATTTTTGACTAATGACGAATAGTATTGATATGTTTTAGTTATGATAATAGCTGAATCAGCTTCAGCATATCTGTCGTAATATTCAGTCATGCTAGCCTCTGCTTTCTCATATAAATCAGCCTCAGAAATTTCCATTTCCTGGGCATTTGTCAGGCTAAATGCAAAGAGCATCATTGTTAATACAGAGCTTTTCATATCCTACAGGTTTCAAAATTTCCGGCTCAGTCTTAATGCTTTGTACCTAATTCTTAATACTAAATACTACTTAATCTTCCCCCACTTGCTGCCGTTCAATGGCGATATCCTGTTAAGGGTTTCACTCAACTCTGTTATGGGAACATTAGGCCCGCCGCTAAACATCGACACTATTTCGTCTGCCTTGGCATCAAAAAATATACGGGTAAGAAAGGCATTAGGGCGCACTTTATAAAGCTCCCCCAGTTTTTTTACAGATTTTATGGTGTTTTCCTTGCCTTTTTTAGGGTCATCTGCCATGGTATCAAGCCCATGTCGGTGGTAGCTGTACATGGCCTCCCTAAACGGGCTAAAGGTGCTGCTCATCATATCTGTAACAAATACAAAGCGGTTCTGGTTGCCATCCTGCTGGCTCCATCCCTTGCTGCCGCCTCCCTGTGCTACAGTTGCTATGCCCTGGGCAGCCTCAAAATAAGGCGTACCACCATTTTCGGCATAGCTGTCGCCGTCAAGGCCCAGTATCATATTTGCATAAAACGCCAGTATCGATACCAGGTTAGAGTCGTAAGTGCTGGGGTTGTAAATTAGGTTTTCGCCCTGGTTATAAGTAAACGTTACGTCCTTATCGCTGTAATTAATCAGGGGAGTGGTGTAGGTGCTGTTAAACACCGGGCGCAGGGCATTAACCTGCAGTGTAGCGGTAAAATTGTTGTTGTTAAAGGCAGAAATATTAAAGAAGAACGAACAGGTAATGCGTTCGTTTCTGTTAAAGTTGCGGGTAGTAAAGCGCGTGTTGTTTACAAAATCCTGCGCGGCTTTCTCCAGCGTTTTAAATATCTCCGGGTTAGCATCGGTAATACGGTCAAAACTTATGGTTACGGTACCGTTAAGCTCCTGCGCCTGAAGGGTAAGGGTTAAAAATAGTGCCACAGCTGTTATCCACTTATACATTATAATGCGTTTTTATCTTATTAATTATATCAAGGGCCACCGCTTCCTTTGTTTTCAGCTCCATAGGCTCCTCCTCAAAGTTACTGTTTATAAAGGTAACTTTATTAGTTGCCTTGCCAAAACCTGCACCTGTATCGTTAAGCGAATTCAGTACTATCAAATCCAGGTTTTTTTTACGGATCTTAGCCTTTGCATTTTCAATTTCATTCTCGGTTTCCAGGGCAAAGCCTATCAAAAACTGGCCCGTTTTTATTTCGCCCAGCGATGCCAGTATGTCCCGCGTCTTTTCGAGCTCCAGGATAAGGCTGCCGTCGTTCTTTTTTATCTTTTGCGAAGCCACTACTTTCGGGCGGTAATCGGCTACGGCGGCGGCGGCTATGGCGGTATCCACTTTGCCGAAATGTTCATGGCAGGCATTATACATTTCGCTGCCTGACGTTACACCTACAAGTGTAATATTGGCATGTTGTACCGTGAGGTGCGTGGGGCCGCTTATCAAAATTACTTCTGCGCCCTCGTTGGCAGCTGCCAGGGCTATGTCGTACCCCATCTTGCCGGACGAATGGTTGCCTATAAAACGCACGGGGTCTATCGGTTCGTATGTGGGGCCGGCGGTAACCAGTATTTTTTTTCCGCGCAGGGGTAATTTTCCTTCAATATCTTTTTCCAGAAAAGCTACAATATGCTCAGGTTCGGCCATACGGCCTTCGCCGTGCAGCCCGCTGGCCAGTTCGCCGCTTTCTGCCGGTATAATGGTATTGCCAAAGGATTTCAGCTTTTCAAAACTATGTTTAGTGGAGCCGTGATGGTACATGTCCAGATCCATAGCCGGGGCTACATACACGGGGCATTTTGCCGACAGATACGTGGCTATAAGGAGGTTGTCGCTGTTGCCCGAAATCATCTTGGCCATAGTATTGGCCGTGGCGGGTGCAATAACAAAAAGGTCGGCCCAGAGGGCAAGCTCCACATGGTTGTTCCATACCGCGTTTTCGTCATCGTCGTTATAAAACGATGAATGTACCGGGTTTTTACTGAGTGTGGATAGGGTAAGGGGGGTAATAAAATCTTTAGAGGCAGGTGTCATGACTACGCGTACATGTGCACCTGCCTTTATGAATAGCCTTGTCAGCGTGGCTGTTTTATAGGCGGCAATACCTCCGGATATGCCCAGCAAGATATTTTTACCGCTTAAAACAGACATGGAAAAAGGTGTATTAGTTATTAGGTTCCCTGTAAAAAACCTTGCCTTCAAGCCACTCCTGCACGGCAAGCGCGTGTGGCTTAGGAAGTTTTTCGTAGAATTTAGAAACCTCTATCTGTTCTTTGTTTTCAAAAATTTCTTCAAGGCTGTCGTTATAGGTAGCAAACTCCTCAAGTTTTTCTATAAGTTCTTTTTTTATCTCGCTGTTAACCTGGTTTGCCCTTTTGGCAATAATGGTAATGGCTTCATAAATGTTACCTGTCTGCTCCTCAATCTTATTCTTGTTGTAGGTAATGGTATTTACGGGGGCCGTTGTTTTCTTTAAGTCCATGGTGCGCTTTTATTTAGAAAATTTCTGTAATTCTTTGTTTATACGATCCAGCATTTTATCTGCATCGTCTTTATATTTTGTTTCGCCCTTATATTTTACAAGGTCGTTATAGCTTTCTTTGGCATCCAGCAAACGCTGCTGCATTTTGCTGTCTATACTGTTTATGGCCAGTTCATAAGCCGAATTAAATTTAAGGAAAAGTGCGTCTTCCCTAAGTTCGCTGCCCGGGTACTCTTCCATAAAAAGGTCAAGCGTTTTTAGCGCCGCTGTATAATCGCCAAAGTATTCGGCAGTATCAAAATATTGCTTAGCGATAGAAAATGATTTAAGCTCAAGCTTATAGCTTAGTTCTTTAACCAGCTGGTTTGCTTCGGGCATGTACTGGCTGTTAGGGTAGCGGTCTATAAACGCCTGTAGTTTTTCAAGCGCTTTATAAGTATCTACCTGGTCCAGGCTATAGCGGGGAGAAAGGTAGTAGTAGCTTTTAGATCCTAAAAAAGCGGCTTCTTCTGCTTTTGTGCTTTTGGGGTAAGTCGCCGTAAAACTGTCGTACTGGTAGCCTGCGGTATAGTATGACTTGGTTTTATATAACGCCGTGGCATACATGTAAAACATTTTTTCGGCTTGCGGCTTGCCCCTGTATGATGGCGCTATCTGCTCAAAAAGGCGAATTGCCTTTGCATACTTCTCCTTTTCATAAAGCTCCTGGGCCACATCATATTTAAGCTTGGTGTCTTCAGACTTCAAAGCTTTTTGAAATTGGCTGCACGAGGTAAGCAGTAGTGCCAGTAAAAGGGTATAAAAAAATCTTGCCATAATAAAGTTTCAAGCACTGCGCGTGCAGTTTTAAAAGCAACCGCAAAGTTAGTTAATAATTATTCAATACAAAATATTTTTTGCGGGCAGCCTCCACAAAAAAAGATGCCCTGTATAGGCACCTTCCCTTAAACTGAAAATAGTATGATTTATTGTGTTTTTGCTGTGAATTGTGTCACAGAGTTTCTCAGAGATACACGGAGATTTAAAACTTTAAATTCTCTGTGAGCCTCTGTGAAACCTCCGTGTTACTCTGTGTAATAAGTTGCCAATGTGCTACACCAATTCCGGAGTGGCCTTAAATTTCTTTAAAAATGCGCTTATCCTCCCGGCAAGGTTAGTATCAACACTCACCAGCGGCAGGCGCACAAAATCTTCGCACAGCCCAAGCTCCTTAAACATATACTTAATACCGGCAGGGTTGCCCTGCTCAAATATAAGGTCGATGCTGTCGGCTATTTTATAGTGCAGCTCATAGGCTTCATCGGCTTTTTTCTCAAGGCCAAGGTGCACCATCCGGCTGAATTCGTTTGGCAGGGCTTCGCCTATAACCGATATTACACCTGCACCGCCGGCAAGTATCATGGGCAGGGTTATCATATCATCACCACTTATTACCAGGAAACCTTTTGGCGCGCGCTGTATCAGCCTCATGGCCTGCACAATATCCCCGGCGGCTTCTTTAATGGCTACTATGTTGTGGCAGTCTTTCGCGAGGCGGATAACCGTATCGGGCAACATGTTGCTGGCAGTTCGGCCGGGTACGTTATACAGTATTACAGGCAGGGGCGATGCGGCTGCTATGGCTTTAAAATGCTGGTATATGCCTTCCTGCGTGGGTTTGCTGTAATAGGGCGATACCGAAAGTATGGCTGTAAATGCAGAGAGGTCGGTACTTTTAATTTCTTCAATAACCTCCTTAGTGTTGTTTCCGCCTATCCCTATAACAAGCGGCAGCCTGCCCGCATTGGCTTTAATAACGGTAGCTATAACCAGTTGCTTTTCGGCCTTATCAAGCGTCGCGGCCTCTGCGGTAGTGCCCAGCACCACAAGGTAATCAATGCCATTCTCCACCTGGAAGGAAACAATCCTCTCAAGCGCTTCGGTGTCTACCGAAAAATCTTTTCTAAAAGGGGTAATAAGCGCTACCCCGGTACCTGTTAACGACTGCATGGTTACAATTTATTAAAAATCACTATGTATTTAAAAAGCTCGGAAATAAATCCTTTAAAATCTTCGGCACGCCCTGCTATCATAAATGCATTAAAGCGGTTGTTTACGGTAGAAAATCCGGCCTTAAACAGTGCCTTGCTTTTAAGGGTTGCAAGGGAAAGAGGGGGTTTTTGAACGTCATAATAACTGATGAGCAAATCAAAGGGCTTGTTTATAAACTGGTTAACATCATCTTTAGTATATATTCCCCCCGCAGTTATATCGCTATATGTAAAATAGCAGCATGTGGGCAGGCGGTCTTTTTTAACCCGTTCAAAAAAGCTGAGTGTTTCTATATTACCTGCGGCAATGCCGTGGGAGGCAATTTCCTGTATAAGCTTTTCGCGTTCGGCAAAGTAGGTTTCGTCTATGATGACCCCAACCGTTTTTATCTTTCCTTCTGCAGCCGGAGCCGTATAATTCGATAATGTTTTGTTAACAATCTTTTTTAGGTTGAAATCTTTAATAAACTTCAAAAACATAGTACATTTATTGCCTGAACGCAAATTTATTGAAATTAAGGCCAAGTTACAATGGTAAATTACAAAAAGTATAACACAACTATGTACCGGTTTGTGTTATTTTTAACAATGGCAGCCGTTGTTGCCTGTGGTTCTAACAAACTGCAAAACACACAAATTGAAGGCAAGCAGCTGCCTGTTACCGCGGAGTATGCCGATGTTGCTGATATAGAGGATTTTGTAAAGCCATACCGCCAGCATATAAATAAGGAACTGGACAGCGTAATTGCCTATTGCCCGGAAACCCTTGACAAAAGCAAAACGATTAACGGCTGGCAAACTACCATAGGCAACCTGATGGCCGATGTTACCTTTGATAAAGCCGATAATTTACTGATGCAGCGTGAGCACCGCCATGTAGATATCTGCTTTATGAACCACGGGGGCATACGCTCTATAATTGCCAAAGGCCCGGTAACCGCACGTACCGCCTTTGAAATAATGCCGTTTGAAAACGCTGTGGTGGTAATAGCACTTAAGGGCGAACAGCTGGGGGAAATAGCCCGGTACCTGGCCAAAGAGCACAAGCCGCACCCGCTGAGTGGAATGAAAGTGGTGTTTGATAAAGATGGTAACGTTAAAGAACTTACCGTGCAGGGCAAGCCCGTGCAGCAAAATAAGATATATAATGTTGCCACGAGTGACTACCTTGCTAACGGCGGCGACAACATGGCGTTTTTTGCCAAAGGCGTTTCCCGCTATGACCTGGATTATAAACTCAGGGACTTATTTATAGATTATTTTAAGGAGGTAGATACGCTGCCCGTTATCCGTACAGAACGCATAATACAGGAGAAATAATGAAAAGGAGGGATTTTATACAAAAAACCGCTGCCGGGAGCGCCCTTCTTATGGGCGGTTTATCATTAAGCAGCTTTGCCGAACCTGAAATAAAAAAACTTACCATACTGCACACTAATGATGTGCACAGCCACATCGACCCGTTTCCGGTAGACGACCCTAAGTATGCCAATAAGGGCGGGGTGTCGCGCAGGGCAACGCTGATAGACCAGGTGCGCAGGGAAGAGGAGCATGTGCTGCTGCTCGATGCCGGCGACATTTTTCAGGGCACGCCCTACTTTAACTATTATGGGGGCGAACTCGAAATGAAACTCATGAGCATGCTTAAGTACGACCTGGGCACGCTGGGCAACCACGATTTTGATAACGGTATCGATGGCTTTTATAAGCAGATGCCGCACGCAACGTTTGACTTTGTATCGGCTAATTACGATTTTAAAAACACGGTGCTGGACGGACTTGTAAAACCGTATAAAATATTTGAAAAGGGCGGGCTTAAAATAGGCATCTTTGGCCTTGGGGTAGAGCTTAACGGCCTGGTTGATAAAAAACTGTATAAGGAAACCGTATACAATAACCCGATTGACGTAGCGCAGGACATGAGCCGTATATTAAAGCTCGACCACAAGTGCGACCTGATAATCTGCCTGAGCCACCTGGGCTTTATCTACGATAACGACAACCAGAAGCCAAGCGACCTTATGCTGGGGCGTACCACAAAAAATATTGATGCCATCATAGGCGGGCATACGCATACGTTCCTTTCCAAACCCTACATCCAGAAAAACCTTGATGGTAAAGATGTGCTTATTAACCAGGTGGGCGCCTTTGGCATTAACGTGGGCAGGCTCGACTTTACTTTTGAAAACGGACGTAAATCCGGTAGCGGCAAAACTATTATAGTGTAGGGTATTAAGTCTTACATTTCGCTGCGCTCCGTTCGAAATAGAACCTTACCTGAAAAAGCAGCCACGAATTATGCAAATTACACGGATTAAATTAGTGAAATTTGTGTAATTCGTGGCTTTTGTTTTCTTCGGACATTCCTGCTCCGCCTTCCTTAGCCCCGGACATCCAACTTCCGCCAAAATTCCCTATATTAGCTTAAACTCACTCCCTATGAAAAAAATATGCTTAATAGCCCTTACCACGCTGGTTTTATTTTCCTGCAAAAAAGAAGAAAAAAAAGCCCTTGCCTCCTCATTTGCAACCGTTGAAACCGACACCCTGCTTACTGATACCCTTATAAGCATCCGCGGGCTGGCTGTAGATGGCGATAAGGTATGGTACTCGGGAGACGGCGGTAAATACGGCTATGTATCGCTTACGGGTGAAAAGGATTTTTCCGGCATTATTGCCAGCGATACAATTTTCCCTGAATTCAGGTCACTGGCCCAAACCAAAACCGACGTGTTTGTACTTAGCGTGGCCACACCTGCGCTGCTGTATAAAATTTCCAAAGAGAGCAAAATAGCCCGCAAGGTGTATACCGAAGCAGGGGAGAAGGTGTTTTACGACTGTATGAAGTTTTATGACGATAAGGAGGGCATTGCAATGGGCGACCCGCAGGCAGGCTGCCTGAGCATACTGACTACTACGAACGGCGGCGAAACCTGGCAAAAACGCGACTGTGCTAACCTTCCACCCGTAGCCGACGGTGAAGCAGCCTTTGCAGCCAGCAATACCAATATTATTGTTAAGGGCAGCAAGACCTGGATTGTTTCCGGAGGGAAAAAGTCGCGCGTGTTTTTGTCGGAAGATAAAGGCAAAACGTGGACAGTGGCTGATACCCCAATACTACAGGGTGGTGAGATGACCGGGATATTTTCAGCTGATTTTTATGATGAAAACATTGGCTTTGCCGGTGGAGGTAACTATGAGAAGCCCGACCTTAATAAAGGCAACAAAATGCTCACCACCGATGGAGGCAAGACCTGGGAACTGACAGGAGAGGGGAGTGGCCCCGGCTACATATCGTGCGTGCAGTTTATACCCGGCAGCAACGGCAACGAACTGATTACCGTGGGCCGTAACGGCGTTTTTTACAGCTACGACCAGGGCGCCACCTGGAAAAAGATTCACGATGCCACTAATCTTAACGTGCTGCAGTTTGCGGATAATCATACTGTAATTGCCGCCGGCCAGAAGAATGTTGTAAGGTTTAAATTGAAGTAAAAAGCTATGAATAAAATTGATTTAGATAAAATAATCGAAGTAACTGATAAAGCTACTAAAGGTCCCTGGGTATCTTACAGGGAAGGACGAGACTTTACTAGTGGCAGTAGTTTTATAATGACGGGGGAGGATGGCGATAGGGATTACGACATGGAATCTTATACTTTTAGAGAAGAAGATCAGGATTTTATTGCCATGGCAAGAAATGTAGTTCCGGATTTAGTAAATGAAATTATCCGTTTACAAAAAATATTGAATGATAATAATATAGCATTTTAATATAATTAGAGTCCTCGTGAGCAAACCATCAACTGTCAACTTGAAGCTTGAAAGCTAAAAGCTTCAATACACCAGCGGCGCATACACTGCATACGGTGCCAGTTTATCACGCCCGTTCAGGAAGGATAATTCCATAGTAAAGTTGCACTGCACTATTTCGCCGCCCAGTTTTTCTACAAGTTCGCACAGGGCTTTTGCCGTTCCGCCCGTCGCCAGCACATCGTCGTGTATTACCACGCGTTCGCCGGGCATTATGGCATCGGTATGTACCTCAAGATTATCGGTGCCGTATTCGAGTTCGTAGGCCGCAGAAAAGGTTTCATACGGCAGTTTGCCCGGCTTGCGCACCGGCACAAAACCCGCGCCCAGCTCCTGCGCCATAAGGGTGGCAAAGAAAAATCCACGGCTTTCGGCGCCTACTACCTTGTCTATCTTTTGCCCGCGCAGGTTGAGCAGGAGCAGGTCCAGGCATTCTTTAACAGCATTCGGATTGCCCAGCAGCGGTGTTATGTCTTTAAAAAGTATTCCGGGTTTTGGAAAATCCTGAATGTCACGTATATACTGGTGGAGTGCCATTTTTTTTAGTTTTTATAGTAAAAGAGGCTTGCAAGTTACGCATTAATATGTATATTTGCACCCGCAAACAAGTTCACTGAACGCTAAAGCAAAATATTATTTTGTAAAGTAATCAGGCAATGGAAACACACCTGTGTACTAAGGGTTTGAATGCAAAATGGCCTCGTGGCGCAACTGAATAGCGCATCTGATTACGGCTCAGAAGGTTACTGGTTTGAATCCAGTCGAGGTCACGATATAAAATCCCTAAATCATACCGATTTAGGGATTTTTTGTTTTATAGCCTTAAAGGTATTGATTACTCAGTATATTCTATATTCTTAATTTGTACTATTAAGTTGTTAATGTTAAGTAATTTATCTTCTGCAATAATGTTAATTCAGCTATTTTAATAACTTTGCCGCCTATTCCCATAAAAGTGTTACTATGATAAAAAATATATCTTTTCTGCTTGCTGCCTTATTCATGTCTGCGGCGGTAGCATCACAATGCCAAAAGTCATTCTCCCTTGGATGGACCCATTCGGTTTCAATTAAAGAAGATGGCACATTGTGGTCTTGGGGATCCAATGGTAACGGCCAACTGGGCATAGGCTCCACCACTAATAGTAACATCCCAGTACAGGTGGGCAGTAGCCTCTGGAAGGCTATCAGTGCCAGCGAAGATCATACCATCGCAATAAAGCAGGATGGCACCTTATGGTCGTGGGGAAGCAATTTCCAGGGAGTCCTTGGAAACGGAACAATGTATAATGGTTCAAACGTGCCTGTACAAATCGGCACAGCAAACGACTGGTCGCAGATATCATCAGGGCCCTTTCATGTGCTGGCCATTAAAGAGGACGGTACCCTTTGGGCCTGGGGTAGCAATGCCTTTTCGGCATTAGGTAACGGCACAGGCCAAAACAGCCTTACCCCTATACAAATAGGTGTGGAAAATGACTGGAAACAGGTTTCCGCAGGCTACGGATATTCTATAGCATTAAAAAATAATGGCACACGATGGGCATGGGGCGCTAATTATGAGGGCATGTTAGGGAATGGCACGTTAACAGGAGTGTCGATTCCTACCCAGATTGGGACAGACACAGACTGGGCTTCTTTTTCTACCGGCCATTACCATACGGCTGCCTTTAAAACCGACGGTTCCCTCTGGATGTGGGGCAGGAATAATGACGGGCAGGTGGGCAACGGAACCAGCGTAGATGTAACCACCCCCATACAAATTTCTCCCGGAAGCGCCTGGAAGTATGTTATAGCTTATGCCAGCCATACTATGGCCATTAAGGCCGACGGAACCCTCTGGACATGGGGAGATAATGCCGATTATATAAGTTCGCTTATACCGGTGCAAACCGGTACAAGTACGGCCTGGCGTGAGGTTTATTCGGGGGGTAACCACTATGTGGGTATTGAAAACGGTGGTAACTACCTTACGTGGGGGGCCAACTATTATGGCCAGCTTGGAAACGGCAATAACACCCAAAACAATACACCACAGGTTATGGGCTGTGTGGTGCCGCATAACGACTTATGTGCCGATGCGGTGTGGCTTATACCGGGCACTACCTGTACCTATACCGGCGGAACCTTTAGCAATGCTACAATAAGTAACACTGCCGCCTCATGCGCGGGGTTAGTAGTTCAGGATGTGTGGTATAAATTTGTAGCTACTGATGTTAATATGGACATTGAGCTATCAGCCGATGCGGGTGATCCCGCGTTTGAGATTTTTCAGGGTTCCTGTGCCGGTACCGCAGTACTATGTGATAACTCTTCCACAGGTACATCTGAGGCTTATGAAGGTACTAATTTTGTTGCAGGGCAGGTATATTACATAAGGGTATTAAATGCGGCGGGACAGCTTTCCAGCGCCGCTTTTAACCTGTGCTTAATAGGCCCTTCCCTACCGGTGTGTACCCCTTCAGTTGCTATATCTTCCCCTTCAGCATCAGTTTGTAGCGGACAAAGCGTTGTATTTACTGCCGAACCGGTAAATGGCGGTACAACGCCCTCTTACCAATGGAAACTCAATGGAAACGATGTTGGTACGGACAGCACAACATATACTGCTTCAACTTTTGCTAATGGGGACTTGATTTCTGTAATCATGACAAGCAATGCCCCATGTGCCACTACCACAACTGTTACAAGCAATACTGTTACAATGAGCGTTTCTGACAATGATACACCCACTTTTACCCAGATTGCACCAATATGCGAAGGCAGCCTGTTTACACTACCTCTCACGTCTGATAACGGTATAACCGGCACGTGGAGCCCCGCAGTTAACAACACTATGACGACCACATACACCTTTACGCCAAATGCAGGACAGTGTGCAGTACCCACTACAATGACGGTTACAGTAAGTAATAACATTACACCAACGTTTACCCAAATTGCACCAATATGCGAAGGCAGCCTGTTTACACTACCCCTCACATCTGATAACGGTATAACCGGTACGTGGAGCCCGGCAATTAACAACACTATGACGACCACGTATACCTTTACGCCAAATGCAGGGCAGTGTGCAGTAGCAACTATAATGACGGTTACAGTTAGCAATAACATTACACCAACGTTTACCCAGGTTGCGCCTATTTGCGCAGGAGGCCTGTTTACACTGCCTGTAACATCTGATAACGGCATAACCGGTACGTGGAGCCCGGAAGTAAATAATACTATGACGACCACGTATACCTTTACGCCAAATGCAGGGCAGTGCGCTGCTACAGCTACAATGGCAGTTGAAGTAAATTCTGTTGATGCCGGTGTAACAGTGCAGGAAAATACGATGACAGCATCTGCAACTGAGGCAACATACCAATGGATTAATTGTGTGAATAACCAATCAGTCAATGGGGCAACAGGGGCTTCCTTTACGCCAACCGAAAATGGTTCTTATGCTGTGATTGTTTCCCAAAACGGATGTTCTCAAACATCTGATTGTTTTACAATAGCGATTGCAGGTGTCGATACAATTGTAACAAACGGTTGGAAGATGTATCCAAATCCTGTAGTAAACTATTTATATATCGAAGTAGATAATGCCGCGGAAATTATGATTGCAGACATTACGGGAAAAAGCATTATGAACGCGTTATTAGTACCCGGAAATAATAATATTGATGTAAGTAATATAAGTCCCGGCATATATATCATAACATCCGCCGGAGGATTAGTTGCTAAACTTATAAAACAATAATATGTAAACATAATCTCTCTACATGAAGGCCGATCTGGATCTGTCAACGTCGGGGTCACGTATTAAAAAGCTTAAAATCAATGATTTTAAGCTTTTTTTGGTTGTAAAACCTTATGTGTTTTGATGTGCGGAATAACTAACCCTGACAGGATTACACCCTTTGGGATTAATCAAAACGTTTTAAAATAAGCGACCGTAAACGTTCTTCATGTTCATCTCCCCAATTCCCGATAGCTGAAATTACCGGAATCAGCGTTTTTCCAAAATCGGTCAGGCTGTACTCTACTTTAGGAGGCACAACAGGGTAAATAACTTTTGTCACAAGTTCATGTTCTTCTAATTCCTTCAGCTGGATATTTAAAACCCTGCGGGAAGCATCCGGTATTTTGCGCTGCAGTTCGCTTGGGCGCTTATGCCCCTGCCCGATAAACCAAAGCAAACGTACTTTCCATTTGCCATAAAGTACTTCACCTATCAGGTCAAGGCCACAATTAAGGTTCGGTATTGTTTTTCTCTCATACATACCACAAAAGTAATCCTATGTTCTTATATGCACAATAGGGGAATAATTTATCCCTATATGATTCGTAACTCCGTACTTGTGAGGAACTAACGTACTCCCGAGATTTGCACAAAGAAACTTAAACGTAAAAAATGGATTATCAAAACGAATTGTCAGGCAAGATTGCCTTAGTGACAGGTGGTACAAAAGGGGCAGGCAGGGCCATTGCCGAAAGGCTGCTACAAGCCGGGGCAACGGTGATTATAACCGCCCGGAATGTTCCGGAGAATGAAAACAACCGGCTGCATTTCATCCCTTCCGATTTGAGTAAGGCAGAAGATGCGCAAAAGCTGGTAAGCGAAGTACTCTCTATGTATGGGCGAGTGGATATCCTGGTCAACAACCTGGGTTCTTCAACAACGCCTGCAGGCGGATTTAACGCATTAACTGATGAAGACTGGGTATCAACCCTGCAAGCCAATTTACTGGCCCCGGTTAGGCTGGACAGGGCATTTTTGCCGCAAATGATAGGTAAGAAAAGTGGTGTTATTATCCATATAGCCTCTATTCAGGGCATACTGCCCCTTTATGATTCTACCCTGCCTTATGCCGCCGCAAAAGCAGCATTGAGAAATTACAGCAAAAGCTTATCCAATGAAGTTACACCAAAAGGTGTCCGGGTACTTACGGTTTCCCCGGGATGGATAAACACATCTGCATCGGTAGCCTGGCTCGGCGAGATTGCGCGAAATGCAAACAGCACCGTAGAAGAAGCGCAACAAGGTGTTATGGATGCATTGGGTGGAATACCGTATGGCAGGCCTGCACAACCCGAAGAAGTAGCCGAGTTAGTAGGCTTCCTTGTTTCACCAAGGGCAGGCTACCTGACAGGTACTGAATATGTAATCGATGGCGGTACAGTACCCACAATTTAATAATCTAAAAAAATAACAACATGAACTTACCAAAAGTAATAACAGACCTGGTTAATGCGCAAAACAGTTTTGACAGCATTGCCTATGCGGATTGTTTTTCTGAAACCGCCGTGGTATTTGATGAAGGCAAAACCCACAATGGGAAGCCGGAAATCAGGCAGTGGATTGACGAGGCGAACAAAAAATACCGGACTACAATGAAACCTCTTGAATATATCGAAAATGGAACGGCAAGCATCCTGTCGGCGGAGTGTTCCGGCACATTTCCCGGAAGCCCTATCGTATTAAAATTTCACTTTGATATTGCTGGCGGACTGATCCGGCATTTGAAAGTAACAGAATAAGAAAAACAAGGGGAGTGCCTGGTTCTGAGTCGCTCCCCTGTATTAATAGTTTAAATCATGAGTTGTTGCAAAACCATAGAGACGATGCAACCTGAAGGAAGAAAGCATTGCATAAAAACTACCACGATAATTATTATGGTTTTTCCCCCTTTTATGATAACAAAGAGCTACAAGTTATTGATTTGGAGCTTTTTTACGCTTTTTTAGCGCATCAAGCAGTACCCTAAGCCCGGCTCAAATGCCATGCGGCGGTCTCCTTAATCCCGTCTGCATACGATGTGGGTACAAAATTAAACGCTTTTTCAAACTTAGCGGAACTAAAATGCAGCGGGAATTCGTTTTGATAGTTCATTTCATACGCTTCTTTCATAAAGGGGTCAAACAGGCCTATTACCTTTAAAAGCCACTTGGGCAATGCCGAAACTTTATCAGAACCCTTCATATACGTAGCAGCTAAGGCAACAAATTCTTTTGCGGTAAGCGGGTCCGCTGAAGGCAGGTGCCACACCTGTCCTAAAGCCTTTTCATCTGTAGCAAGTATGTAAAGTGCTTCGGCAGCATCCGGTGTATAGTTAAAAGACCGGGGTACGTTAGGGTTTATAAGCCACTGCGCGTTATTTCCTTTTTTCATCCTGTCAAATACCAGTAGGCCGGCAGCGCTCTTCTCCACAACCCTTGGACCATAAAAATCGGTAGCCCTTGCTATGGTAGCTTTAACTGTGCCTGCGGCCATTTCCTGCAACAACATCCGGGCAACATCAGCACGCACCCTCCCTTTTTTGCTTATATAATGGTACGGGGTTTCCTCGGTTATTACACCATCAATTTTGCCGTACATATAAATGTTATCAAAAAATACCAGTTTTGCACCCGTCGCCTTACAGGCATCTATTACATTTCGCATAATTACCCGCCATTCTTCTTTCCATATTTTTGCGTTATACGTAATGCCGATTACCAGGTATACCACATCTGAACCCAGTATGGCCGACAGTACCTCTTCAGAATTCAGCGCGTTTGCCGTTACCGATTCAGTACCTTCAATACGCTGTGGCTTTCTTGATACCAGCCTAATGTTTACATTGTTCCTCTTTAATACAGGAATAAGTTCGGTTGCAATGGTGCCGTTAGCGCCTAAAATAGTATGTGTCATAATTTTGAGATTTAGAATTTTGTTGATTTCTAAAGCAAAACTACGCCGCAACTGGTTGCTGCCATTGTAAGAAAACGAAACTGGTGGTGGCTGAATAATTTAAATAATGTCGGGGCTTTTGGTTCCGGACCCTACGGTAAAAAATTCTTTACCCTTTATATCTTTTATAAACTGCTGTGGTGTTGTCCCTAAAAAATGCTGAAAATCTTTAATGAGGTGGCTCTGGTCATGATAGTTAAAGGTGTCTATAATTTCGAATATATCGGGTGTTGCCTCGTCAGTGTTAGTCAGCCGTCCTATAACCATCTTAAACCGTAAAAAGCGCAGTAACTCTTTTGGGGAATACCCTGCATACTTTTGGAATCGAATCTGAACGGTGCGCTCGCTTACATTAGCATCTGATGCAATGGCCTTTACCGGATGTGTTGCCGGGTTATAAAAATAATGCTCGCCATCAATAAGGGGCTGAGCGGCATCATCCATCTCATGTATATAATGTGCAAGATATTCTGATATAATACTTAGCCGGGCTTTAATATCCGCAATATTAGAAAGCCCGGTCCATAAATCATCAAAAGAAAACTTGTCGGTTATTTCAGCAGGGTCATACACGGTTTGCCCGTCAAAATTATTGAGGGGCACTTTAAAAAGCCTGTAAAACCCGCTAAGCTTAAAGTTTACAACAATAGCATCGGCCCCGTCTTTAAGTTCATAGTTCAGCATTTGCCTTAGTGGGCCCAGCACGGCACATCCTTTTTCAAGCACATGCGGCGCGGAACCATTATTAAAGGATATATGGACTGGAGTACCAAAATTAAATACCAGTAATAACTCCAGGCTGGGTGATAACTGTTTGGCTACAGTCTTGCCATCGGTATTATAAATGTGGTAGTAATGACTGATAACTTTATTTAAGTTGCCGTCAATCATATAAAGCATACCGTTGTTATCATGCTGTTCCATAGGCTCCTTTAAAACGCCGCTTTTATTATCTTGTTTTCACTCCGATAAATGTAATGATTATACGTCAGATACAAGCTTTATACGGGCCAGGAAGGCTGATTTTTTACAACGCTACGTAATAATAATTTGGAAATTGTACATTTGCACTCCCCTTAATAAATGGAATCAGCCAAGGTAAATAGCCTGCTTTTTTCTTTTGTAAGGTGGGAATAAAGAGCTGTGAAAAAATGCAAAGTGAAGCAACATGCCGTGCCGTTTGCCCTGAATGCCGGGGTATTGGCAAAAAAAGCAAAGGGGTAAGCAAAAAAGCCCGCCTTAGCTACCAGGCAGCGTTAGCCGAATTTGAAAGAACCAAAGGTGGTGGCCCCGCCCCAATGACCCCTAAAGGCCACCTGTACCCCTGCGCTAAATGTGGTGGTTCAGGGTTGGTACAATCTGCTGCACCTCCTGTGGCTGATACCGAAAAGTATCCGCATGTTGCCATCATTGGCGCCGGCATGGGGGGAGTAGCCCTGGCGGTAGCCTGCCTGCACCGTGGTATACCTTTTACGCTTTATGAACGCGATGCCGATTTTAATGCCCGCTCACAAGGTTACGGACTCACGTTGCAGCAAGCGGGTAAAGCAATGCAGGGGCTGGGCATCTATTCATTGCCCGATGCGGTAATTTCTACAAGGCATGTAGTACATACTACGGAGGGTAAGATAGTAGGCGAATGGGGCAACCGCAAGTGGATACCCCAAGACGCAAAAGCACCTGGTAAACGCTCTAATATGCACATAGCGCGGCAATCGTTGCGCCTGGCGCTACTGGAGCAGCTTGGCGGCCATGAGGCAGTGCAATGGGGGCACCAGCTAACAGGCTTTGAGCAAGTTGAGGGCGGAGGTATTGCATTAACATTTCAGGTAAATGGCGCGACAAAGAATGCCATGGCAGATGTTGTAGTAGGGGCAGACGGTATCCGCAGCGCGGTACGCCGGTTGCTTATAGCTGAAGATGCTACTCCGTTACGCTACCTGGGCTGCATAGTAATATTGGGCATTTGCCCTTTAGATTTACTGGAAGGCATTGACAGCCCTCTACTGGATTCGGCAACTGTATTTCAAACCGCTAACGGCCATGAACGCATGTATATGATGCCCTATAATACAGGCTCTGTAATGTGGCAGTTTAGCTTCCCCATGCCGGAAAATGAAGCTAAGGCATTAAGCGCGCTGGGCCCTCATGCATTAAAAGAAGAAGCATGCCGCAGGGCGCAGTGGCACAGCCCCATCCCCCAAATTTTAGCCGCAACGCCCGGGGCGCTGGTTTCAGGCTACCCGGTGTATGACCGCGAGCTCCTTACCCCCGAATTAATGCAGCATGCAGGGCCGGTTACCCTGATAGGGGATGCCGCACACCCTATGAGCCCCTTTAAAGGGCAGGGGGCAAACCAGGCACTCCTGGATGCGCTGGCGCTGGCCCGGAAACTATACAAGGAATGCAACACACCCCAATGCAGGGAAGCGGGGATAAGGGAGCGCGTGTTGGCCGAATTTGAATCGGAAATGTTAACACGCAGCGCCGTTAAAGTACACGACTCTGCCGCTGCAGCACAGTTCCTGCATTCTGACATTGTACTGCGGGAGGGCGATATGCCGAGGGGAAGTTGCCTGAAGAAAAATGGCGGTAATATGTAATCAATAAACCTAACGGTTGTGGATCTTAAATTTGGTTACTTCTTTACATCCACACTATCATACATTCAGTTCCTGCCTTAATATAGCTGATATTAAAGCCTCGTTGGTTTCTTCCGGGGATTTTTAGCCGTGTTGAAAACAGAAGCAATTACCACAGTATCGCCCACAATATCATAAATGATGAGGAAGGGAAAAGTTGATAGTGGATATTCCCTGAAAGGAAATTCTCTTATTGCGAACAGGTAAGGATCTTTTACAATGTATTTAAGATTTGATAAAAAATCGTTATAAAATCGCTTCCCTAAATTTTCACTTTTAAATTCATAATAATCAACCGGATCGTCAATATTTGTTTGCGCGCGCTCGGTAATAAAGATTTTAAAAGCCATATTTTTTTTCAATATTGGCTTTAAAATCATCTAATGAGATCAGGCTTGAGGGGTCTTTCAGATATTTTTCTCTTTCTTCCCTTACAATAGCCAGCTGCTCTTCAGTCATTAGCGAGCCGCTGTCATGAGACAGCAATGCACTAATGCGGTGCAGTACCGCAGGGTCGTTTATGTTGTCAATCTCTTTTTTTAGCCTGGCTTTTTCTTCAGCAATATTCATAACACAGCAAATTTGTACTGTAAATATACAGAAAATTTTAAAGCACGATAACGTTAAATTCCTGTTCTAAAGGCTTTAATGCTTCAAATAATTTATCTAACAACTTACCATCATGCGTCAGGTAAAATTCTGAAAAATTATTGCGGCGTTCCTGCAGGCTGCGGTTAGGGAACAGTTCGTTCTGGATGGAGACAATTCGTTCCAGTGCTTCTCGGTGGTGGCGCTTTTCGGCGTTTAGCAGGCGTTTTTCAAGGTTTTCGAGGCCTTTTAGTTGCTTGGCTTCCTGGGCTTTTACAGCGCCGGTAAACGAGGCATCGGTTTTTTGTGCAATTGCGGTAAGCGCTTCAAATTGCTGTTTAAGCGCTTCCTTTTGTGCAGAGAAATCCAGCGACAGGGCCGAATAATCCGCTATCTTTTTATTGAGCAACTCCTGTTGTTTTTTAAACACATCGGCCCAGGTAAGGTTGAGCTTATCCAGTTTTTCGGCCTGTTTTTCGGTGGCTAAAAGTACCGAATTTCGCATCAGCAGCATGGGGAAGGTAACGTGTTGCGATTCAAAAAATGTTTTGAGTTCCAGCCAATACGCCAGTTCGCCGCCGCCGCCTATATAGCACAGGTTGGGCAAAATTACCTCCTGGTACAGCGGGCGCATGATAACGTTAGGGCTAAACTTTTCCGGGTGGCTATCCAGTTCGGCGAGCAGTTCCCTTTCGGTGAATTTCAGTTCGGTGTGGTTAACGTAGTAAAAACCATCTTGGAAAATAATACGCTCCCGCAGGTTGTCTTCAATATAAAACAGGTTGATTTCGCGCGGGTTAACCTGTATGTTGTAATCTTTAAGCAGGGCAGTGGCTTCCGCTACTTTTTGATGGGACGTTTGCTGAAGCAGTTCTTCCTTAGCATGAGGTGCGAACAGTTTTTTCAACTCCGGCACGTCGGCATCTATGATAACCAGGCCGTGTTGCTTAAAAATTTCGTTGGCCAGGTATAACGTTGCATCGGCAAGGCTATCGTGGTTCAGGTAGGCCTGCTCAAACAGGCGGGTAAGCCATTTGGCATTATCGCCGGGGCCAAGCTCTTTTTTAAAAACCTCAAGCACGGCATCCAGCCCTTCGGTACTGAGCCTGCCTACGGGGCCACTGCTTTCGCGCGGCCATTTTATCTTTTTATCGCGGAAGTTAAAGTAGTTTATCTCCTCAAAATCATGGTCTTCGGTAGCCATCCAGTACACGGGTACAAAGTTGTACTGCGGGTAGGCCGCCTTAAGTTCCTTTGCCAGGTTGATGGCCGATACTATTTTATAAAGGAAGTACAGCGGACCGGTAAACAGGTTGAGCTGGTGGCCGGTGGTAACGGTAAAGGTTGTGTTATCCGCAAGCAGCTGTATGTTTTGTAATGTAGCAGCTGAAGCATCAACATTATTATATTGCTCTAACAGCGCACTGACTAAAACGCTACGGTTAGCATCAGGGAAGTTTTGCTGCTTTTCTAATATCTGGGCGTGAAAATTATCGAGGGTAGGGAAGCGGTGGTACAGCGGTTTCAGGTTTTCGGCCTGGTTAAGGTAATCAACCATGAGGGGCGTGAAGTAGCCTGAATTTTGGTAGCTGATACAGTCTGAAGGCATTGCTTATTTGTTTTGCCCAAATTTACGGAAAAATAAATGGATTGATGGTTTTCTATGGGAATGATTAATTTTTGAATATTTAGGGTGTTGTACTTTCCTTTTCTTTAAAAAGGTCTGCCAAGTATTTGTAATCATGAATTGAATCATCATCTAATTCTTTATAAAGCTGCTCAAAATGCAGGAAGTAGTTTTTCGCTTTTTCATTTCCGACTAAGGCCAGTACAAATAAACGGGTGTATAGCCTTTCTATATCGCCTTTTAACTCTTCTGAGCCGGCTTCAAACTGCTTGATTATGTATTTTTCCTCCTTTGGTGTATAAGGCGATTGAATAGGCATTAACTGACTTATGGTGGTCAGAATTCCATCTTTAATAAAGATTTTATTTATTTCACACTTCATACTTTTATAGCGAGTATTGCTGTGCCCTTTAGGAATAGGTAAATATTTAGATACGGTTAAAGTGTCGTTTTCAAAAGAAGTTGAGAAGATAAATATGTCGTATCTGTCTACAAAAGGAATTTCTATTTTTCCATTGCAGATACTTGTAGTTAAATAAGTATAGTATGTTTCTTTGTCATCATCAATAATCACTTGTACAGGCGCGCAAATTTTTACTTTTGTCCCATCAGAAAATGTAAAAATAGATTGCGGTTCAGTCCATACTTCGAAAAAGCATGACTCCGGCGGGCATAAACAATTTTGTCCCTGGAGTAGTAGCGGGAATATAATAAACAAAATCAAAATCATCCTCATAGCATATCAGTTCGGTTTACCCAAATATAACAAAAAATCCTTCCACCTCCCTAAAAATCAAAACCCCCGGCACTACTGCCGGGGGTTTCTCAACTATTGAAAAAAAGTGTTATTCCACCACTATTTTTTTGTTAACCACAGTCTCACCCGAAGTAACAACCACAAGGTATATGCCTTTAGCAGCAGCGCTAAGGTCAATCGTCTCGTTATTGTTTACTTTTTTGTCAAGGATGCGACTGCCTGCCATGTTATATACGGCTACATCGGCATTATCGCCGGCAAGCTGTACCTGGAAACGGCCGTTGCTTGGGTTAGGGTAAAGTGCAACTTCTTTTTGGCTTACTGTAGCAACAGCAGCTGCTTTTCTTGCAGAAGAACCTGAGTAGCAATCCCACGCTATGTCGTCAACCGCTATCCTGTTAGTGCTGTTTACAATTTCGATAGTAGCATCAGCCGATACGTTGATAACCTCAGAATATACCGTAGGCGTATCAAGCGACACAGTGATATCACCGCCATACTGCACACCGTTTACATATACTTTTAACGTAGAGTTTCCGGTAAATATCCTCTTGTAGTTAAAGGTAAGTGTACCTATACCACCGGTAATAAGGGTAGTGTTTTCAAGTGTACCGGCCTTTATACCTATGGCTTTGCCGTTAAGGGTCTGGTCGGTACGGGCATCGCTGGCCGTCCAGCCTATGCCGTTATCTCCTGTCCATGTCCTTACAGTATAAGCCGTAGAGCTCGCAGGTATGTTAGCAAATGTTTCGCCACCGCCCACGCAAGGTGTAGCCGTAGTAGCAATTTCGTCCTCAAGCACATCTATAGCATATACAGGGCCATTAACACAGTTGGTGTTGTTATAAGCATAGATGAAAAGGCCGTAAGTAGTTTCAGGGTCAAGGCCGCTGATGGTAAATGTAGCGCTGTTACCTACATAAGCCACGGTACCGGCACCCAGTGTATCGCCTACGATGTAGGTAGTCCCATTAACAGGAGCGTCTACTGTGCCGCCTTCGCTTATTACCGCAATATAGTTGTGTGCGGTAACGCCTGTTACGGCAACATCTGCAGCTGTATCGGTCTCGTTGCTTATTGTTGCAACACCTTCGTCAGCAAGGGGTGCTACACATTCAAAAAGGGCAGTTGCAGTAAGTCCTGCCACACATTCGGCCTCATCGCTGTCGTTGCTTTCTATGGTAAGTGTTGCAGGATAAGTACCTTCTGTACCGGTATTAAAACGTACAGTTACAACTTCGCTGTCTAAAGCACCAACTGTAAAAGGTATTGTTGCCGGTGATACGATAGTATAATTAACCAAATCGCTAAGTGTAAGTGCGCTAACCTCAAGGTCGGTAAGGCCGGTGTTTTGTATCGTAAAGGTAACATCGCTGTCAGTACCAACACCTACAGGGGCAAACTCAAGTACAAAGTCACCACATGTTTGCAGGGCACCTTCGCTGTCCAGCAGCTGAAGTTCCTGTTCAGGGGAAGCAGCATAGCAATCCCACGCAATATCGTCTATGGCAATCCTGTTGCCGCTGTTTACAATTTCGATAGAAGCATCGTCGGCTATGTTGATAACGGCAGAGAATACAGAAGGGGTATCAAGCGATACCGTGATGTCGCCACCATACTGCACCCCGTTAACATACACTTTTAGTGTAGAGTTTCCGGTAAATATCCTTTTGTAGTTAAAGGTAAGCGTACCGATACCTGTAGTGATAAGGGTAGTGTTTTGAAGTGTACTTGCCCTAAGGCCTATCGCTTTTCCGTTAAGGGTCTGGTCGGTACGGGCATCGTCAGCTGTCCAGCCCGTGCCGTTGTCGCCTGTCCATGTCCTTACCGCATAGGCAGAAGAGCTTGCAGGAATGTTAGTAAACGTTTCGTTACCGCCTACACAGGGTGCAACGGGTGTATCAAAACTATCATCTACAGAGGTTGTGGCATATACGGGTCCGTTAGCGCACGCTGCATTGTTGTATGGAAATACAAAAATATTATAGTCATTATCTTCTAAAAGGCTGCTTAGTGTAAAGCTTGCAACAGTACCGTTGTAAGCAACAGTACCACCGGCAAGGCTATCGCCCACATTATAAAGGGTGCCATTTACAGGAGCGCCGGTAAGAGCAGTACCATTTGTAAGTATAACAAGGTAATTGCTTGCGGTAACGCCGCTAACCACTACATCGGCAGTGGTGGGTGTAACGCCGGATACGGCAATACCCACACCATCCATAGCAGGGGCTGTGCAGTCGTCAAGGCCAGTGCCTGTAAGGTTTACCACGCATGATGCCTCATCAGTATCATCACTTACAATAGTAAGGGTACCTGTTTTGGCACCGGCAGTAACCGCGTCAAAACGAACCAGTACGATAGCAGAACCCGAAGCGCTTATGCTAAGCGGCGTAGACGGCGATATAACCGTAAAATCGGTAGTATTGCTAAGGGTAAGCGCCGATATGGTAAGTGTAGAGGTACCTGTGTTTTTAATGTTGAATATAGCATCGGTATACACTGCTGTAGAGTGCGCGCCAAAGTCAACAGTAAGTGCGCCACAGGCCACGTTAGCATTAGATGCATCCGTTAGCTGCAGCTCAGGGCCGGCTACCGGGGCAGCATAGCACGTCCAGGCAAGGTCGTCTATAATAGTCCTGTTGCCACTGTTTCTAAGTTCTATCACTACATTGCCGGGTACATTAACAGCATAAGTAAAGGTAGTGGCAGTTTCAGAGGAAACTGTAATATCGCCACCATACTGAACGTTGTTTACATATAATTTTAATGTAGAATTGCCTGTAAATACCCTTTTGTATTTAAAGCTTACTGTGCCTGCGCCGCCTGTTACGGTGCTTGTATTTTTAAGTGTGCTGGTCCTTATGGCAATAGCAGCGCCGCTAAGGGTTTGGTCGGTACGTGCGTCAGTAGCGCTCCATGCCACCCCGTTATCGCCTGTCCAGGTGCGTGTTGAATAACCGCTTGATGCTGCGCCAATGTTAGTAAACGTTTCGTTACCCCCACCGGTGCAATCATAAGCCAAAGATGTAAGAATGCCGTTTTTCGGCGTGCTGCCGGCCTGGATTGTCCCAAAGGAAACAATTGCCAGGGCTAAAGCCAGAAAAAATCGTTTTTTAAACATAATGGTAAGATTTGAAAAAAATGGTTATAATTTTTGTTGTTTGCTTTTTACCTGCAGGGTTTAAAAAGTTGCGTCAACACCCCAAATGTACTTTTAGTATGTTACCATAAATCGCTTTTCAGGCTAAATATTTATTAAAAAATGAATTTTAAGTAGTTGTTTTTTAATATTTTATATTTACAATATGGTAGTATTGCGATTATTTTATTTGAAAAATAAGTAGGTGCGTTAAATAATTTTTAAGGAACGTGTTAGCGAAAATTTTTTAGTGGCTTTGGCATTGATTTAGATTTGCGCCAGTTACTGTTTTACCGTAGACTTTGTTAATATATGTATTGGTCCACTCCTTATATCAAGGGAATGAAACAGACTATTGCCAACACGTAAATATGTTGTATTTTTGCACCCTTAAACCGCTATAGTTTTGAGTACCAAAGCCCTGTTGATAACGCCGCCTTTTACCCAGCTGAATACGCCTTATCCGGCCACGGCCTACCTGAAGGGTTTTTTAAATACCAAAGGCATTGTCTCCACCCAGGCCGACCTGGGCATTGAGGTAATACTGAGGCTGTTCTCAAAACAGGGGTTGACGGATTTGTTTGAGAGAATAAGTTCTAAATTTCAAATTACGAATTACGAATTAAAAATGTCCCCAAGAGTCCCGAGTGAAGCTGCTCCCTTCTCCTTCGGAGAGGGCCCGGGGGTGAGGACTAATACAAATCCTAACTACCCGAGTGAAGCTTACCCCCCTCTCTTTCGGAGAGGGGGCGGGGGTGAGGTTTTAAGTGCCAACGCCCAACGCATCCTCGCCCTCAAAAACGACTACTTTAAAACCATCGATGCTGTTATACTGTTCCTGCAGGGCAAGAACCCTACGCTGGCACACCTTATATGCAGCGAAGATTTTCTTCCCGAGGCGTCCCGGTTTGCACAGCTTGAGGAGCTTGACTGGGCCTTTGGCAGCATGGGCACGCAGGACAAGGCCAAGCACCTCGCCACCCTCTACCTGGAGGATATATCCGACCTTATCGTGGAGTGCATCGACCCGCACTTTGGCTTTAGCCGCTATGCCGAAAGGCTGGGCCGTTCGGCCAACTCGTTTGATGAGTTGTACAACATGCTGCAACAGCCGTACACCTATATTGATGAGTTGCTGATAGACCTGCTGCACGAACGCATGTGGGAGGTAAACCCGCAATTGGTGTGCTTTTCGGTGCCCTTTCCCGGCAACTTGTATGCAGCATTCAGGAGCGCGCAGTACATAAAGCAGAACTTCCCCGGGGTAAAAACCGCTATGGGCGGGGGCTTCCCCAATACAGAGCTGCGTTCGCTAAGCGACGCAAGGGTAATGGAGTTCTTCGATTTTATTACGCTTGATGATGGCGAATCGCCCATAGAATGCCTTATTGAACACCTAAACGGCACGAGGGAAGTTAGCCGGCTAAAACGCACTTTTGCGTTGGTGGACGGCGTGGTGAAATATATAGACAATTCCGGTTGCCGCGATTATAAGCAAAGTGATGTCGGTACGCCCGATTATTCTGATTTGCCGATGGATCGCTATATTTCGGTTATCGAAATTGTAAACCCCATGCACCGCATGTGGAGCGACGGCCGCTGGAACAAGCTTACCATGGCGCACGGCTGCTACTGGGGCAAGTGCACGTTCTGCGATATTTCGCTTGATTATATTAAGGTATACGAGCCCGTGGCGGCAAAGTTGCTGGTAGACCGTATGGAAGAACTTATAGCCCAGACCGGGCAAAACGGTTTCCATTTTGTAGATGAGGCCGCGCCCCCGGCACTGATGCGCGAGGTGGCGCTGGAAATAATCCGCCGCAACCTGGCCGTAACCTGGTGGACGAACATACGCTTTGAGAAAAGCTTTACGGCCGACCTTTGCCGATTACTTAAACTTTCAGGTTGTATTGCCATTTCGGGTGGACTCGAAGTAGCATCAGACAGGTTGCTGGATATGATACAAAAAGGCGTAACCGTAGCACAGGTGGCCCGCGTAACGCGCAACTTTACCGAGGCCGGCATTATGGTGCATGCCTACCTTATGTACGGCTTCCCTACGCAAACCGCCCAGGAAACCATCGACTCGCTCGAAATGGTGCGCCAAATGTTTGAAACCGGCATACTACAGTCGGGCTTCTGGCACCAGTTTGCCATGACGGCGCACAGCCCCGTGGGCATGTACCCGGAGCAGTTTGGCGTATTAAAAGAAACCGATGCCATAGGCACCTTTGCGAATAACGACATTGTACACGTAGACAAGAGCGGCGCCAACCACGATAAGTTCAGCTTCGGGCTAAAGAAGTCGCTGTTTAATTTTATGCACGGCATTTGCTTTGAATATCCGTTGCAGGACTGGTTTGAGTTTAAAGTACCCCGCACAAAAGTGCCGCCTGATTATATATCGGGTGTATTGCTGGAAGAAGAACCCTTTGGCATAAAGCCAACGGCAAAAGTAGTGTGGGCCGGCACAAGGCCAACGATTGAATTTTTTACGAAAACAAAAAAGGGCAGGAGCTTTGAAATGGCTGCACTGACTTTTCATGATAAAAAAGAAAGCTTTAGCATACAGGTAAGCCAGGGGCAGGGGATATGGCTGAGCAATTTTATAGTGCAGATTTCCGCGCCGGAAAAACCGATGCTGTTTAGTAAGGTAAAGGAAAGTTACGAAGCCGCCGGGCTGGATGAGTTTGAACCGTTTTGGTACAGCAAACCCGTAACCACCTTACGCGATTACGGGCTTTTGATATTGTAATATAGCGATATTTTAGTGCTTTCGCTTTTCTTTTAGCTTAGTAAATTTCTCTTTTTGACTTTCAGACAGCATCCGAAAAATCTCAGCGTCAATTTTTTCATTCACATCCTGGGCACGGTCTTTCTTTTCAGCATCGGTGGTCTCCGTATCCTGCATTATACTGTCAAGTTCGCCTATATGGCTCTTTATAACTTCGCGTACCGCTGCTGCCTGAAAGCCATCCAGGCTAAGTTCTTTAGTATAATAATCTACCGTCAGCGCTATATAATCAGGCTTTTCGGCCTTTTTAGGGCCGCCGCCGGGCAACCCGCCGCCATAGCCTCGCTGTGCAAATGCCGTTGCCGAAAATATCAGTGCAAAAAGTATCAATGCAGCGTGCAGTTTTTTCATGAATATAAAATTTATTATCAAACATACTAAAAAAAGCCAATTGCCTCGCTTTTAGTTATCTTAATTTTTTAGCTTTCAACCATTACCGCCGGGATGCCATATAGGTCAAACTCCGTGGCATCGGTAATGGTTATGTTTACAAACTCGCCGGTTTTAAGGTAGGCAAGGCTGGCGTCTATCAATACTTCGTTATCTACATCGGGGCTGTCAAACTCGGTGCGGCCCACAAAGTGCGTACCTTCTTTACGGTCGATGATGCAGCGGTAGGTGTTGCCTATCTTCTCCTGGTTCAGTTCCCATGATATCTGGCTTTGTATTTCCATTATCTCGTTAGCGCGCTGCTGTTTTACGTCGGCAGGCACATCATCTTCCAGCAGGTAAGCATGGGTGTTTTCTTCATGGCTGTAGGCAAAACAACCCAGGCGTTCAAAGCGCATTTCTTTAACCCATTCTTTAAGGGTATTAAAATCTTCCTGGGTTTCGCCGGGATAGCCCACAATAAGCGTGGTGCGTATGGTCATGCCCGGTACGCGCTCCCTGAACTCCTTTAACAACTTAGTGGTTTTTTCCTGTGTAGTACCACGGCGCATCGATTTTAAAACGCTGTCGGCTATGTGCTGTAGCGGGATGTCAATATAGTTACAAATCTTAGGATCACGGTTCATTAAATCCAGCACATCCATCGGGAAACCGGTAGGGAACGCGTAGTGCAGCCTTATCCACTCTATGCCTTCTACTTTTACAAGTTGCTCCAGCAGTTCGGCAAGATTTCTTTTCTTGTATAAGTCAAGGCCGTAATAGGTAAGGTCCTGCGCTATAAGTATCAGCTCTTTAACGCCGTTACGGGCAAGGCCTTCCGCTTCTTTAACCAGCTTTTCTATCGGCTGGCTCACGTGCTTGCCCCGCATCAGCGGTATGGCGCAAAAGCTGCACGGGCGGTCGCAACCCTCGGCTATTTTAAGGTAGGCATAGTTTTTTGGGGTAGTGGTAAGGCGTTCGCCCAACAGTTCGTGTTTATAATCTGCCCCCAGTGCTTTAAGCAGCAACGGCAGTTCGGTAGTGCCAAAGTACTCGTCTATATTAGGTATCTCACGTTGCAGGTCCGGCTTGTAGCGCTCGCTCAGGCAGCCCGTTACAAAAACCTTGTCTACAAGCCCCTGTTCTTTTTTATCGGCATAATTAAGTATCATGTTAACCGACTCTTCTTTTGCATTGTCAATAAAGCCGCAGGTGTTTATCACAATGATGTTGCCTTCGTCGCGCCCCGTAGCCTCATGGGTAACCTCTTTACCGCTGGCACGCAGCTGGCCCATAAGTACTTCGCTGTCGTACACGTTTTTAGAGCAGCCCAGGGTAATTACATTAATCTTATTCTTTTTTATTGACTTCGTTCTCATATACAGGTAAAAAATAGGGTGCAAAAGTACGCTTTTTATTGGTTGTCAAAGGAGTGTGAGGGTTAATTTTTATTTCCGGGTATGGCAAAGCGGTTCACAAAAGGGGTACAGCGTTTTCCAGGGGCGTTTTTATAAAATAATGCTATAACTCTTTCACCATCTATCACTATTCAGTACAATCAAAAAAGCCACCTGCAAAACACAGATGGCTTTTTCACTAAATAATATAGCAAGAAGTAAAGATGAATTTTTATAAATCTATTGTGTAAGATAATGTAACGTTGTTGTTAGTGGTTTTTACACGTGCTGCATCGGTAAGGCCCGGTGTAAAGGTGCTCACATCGCTTTTGCGCTGGTACCAGGCATAGGCAAGGTCGAGCCTGGAGCCGCCAAAGTTGTAGCCAAGCCCCGCCGAATAACCTGTAAGCGGCCCCATGGTGGTGCCATTTTTATACGGGCTCTGCATGTAGCGATAGCCGCCCCTAAGGCTTAGCTGTTTTACGCGCCATTCGGTACCCACACGCAGTTCTCCCGCCCAGTCAAGCGTTTGGCTCAGTTCCTGGTTTATGGCGCTGTAGCGGTTGCCGGTATATTCGGTATTGGCATAGTTGCGCACGGCATAGTCTACACTAATAAGGCCCTTTTTGCCAAAGATAGACGCGGCGCTAAAAGTGAATTTGCTTGGCGTTTTTATAGTATAGTCATCGCCTACCATGGTTACCTCCGGGTTGTAAAAGTTGTATCCCCCGTCAAAAACATAGTTTATATTCTGGGTTATTTCGTTTTGCAGCCACATCCAGGTGGGCGACTGGTATGCCGCACCCACGCGGAATTTATCAGTAAGCTTTACAATTGCGCCCACATCAAACGATACGCCGCCGCCGTAGGTATAGCGCTCTGTATTAAACTCTATATCCCGTAAGCCGGTACCGCTTATGTTCTTTGTATCTTCATAAAAGCTGGTATTGTTAATATAATCGGTAAAATGTACATTAATATTACCCCCTACATACAGGCGCTTCACTAACTCTGCCGCAAAGTTAAGGTTTACCTTGCCGTTAAAGCCGCCGGTGCGAATAAGGCTCTCCTGGTAGTGGTTGCCACCCGATGTGCCTGCAACATATTCGGTGTTGCTGCTTTCATCCACTAAAGGGTTTATAGCGTAGGCTTCGTAACCCAGTGATGCCTGCTGTTCTGCAAAAGTAAGGTACTCAAAATTTTGCGACTGTATGCGGCCCAGGTTAACCCCCTGCCCGCCGCCGGCGCCGTTAGCATAGTGCAAAAAGTAACTTGATATAGAGCCGGTAGGGTTTGTGCCGCCTATGCCTACTATATTTTCAAACGACTGTGTATTTTCATAATTAATGCCTATGGCAAACTTGTTCATTACCGCATCTTCTTTGGCATTGTTAAAAACAAACGCCATACCGGCCTGGTTAAGGTCAAAAGCGTTATCATTACGCTTTGTCCTGCTGCCAAAAAAGTTTGCCTGGTTGTTAGTATTATAGCTGCTAAGCGAAAATGTAGCGGCGTTGTACAGGAAAATTGCCGAACCGGCGGGGTTAATGCCTATCGAGGAGAGGTCTCCGCCCAGTGCCCCGAAGGCGCCGCCCATAGCCCGGAAACGAGCCGTTCCGGTAAGGTTATCGGTGCTGAAGCGCACGGCATCTTGCGCGGTATTAAGGTCCTGCTGCGCGTGCAGCGTTGCTGCTGCCATGACAATGGCTGCTGTAAGTATTTTTTTCATCGCTAAAATCTGGTAATTGATATTGAAGTGGTAAAAATAAGCCCCGTGTTTTTATATAGCTAAAAAACACGGGGCCGTATAGTAGTAGGTTAACCCCTGCGGCCTCCGCCTCCGCCGCCGCTGCCGCGTGAGCCACCGCCACCGCCGCCTCCGCCTGAACGGCCTCCGCCAAAGCTGCCTCCGCTGCTGCGTGGCGCGCTATAGCTGGGGCTTGAACTGCGTGATGGCGATGTTGCCGGTGAATAGCTGCGTGATGGCGCGCTGTTATAACTGCGGGTGCTGTTATTGTACCCACGGCTGTTGCCGCTGTTATTATAATTCCTGCTGTTGTTTATTGTTGAATTTCCCCTTGAAGAAAAGGTAGGGGAGTTTCTGCGGGTGCTGTAGGTAGATGTTCCCCGGCTGCCGCCTGAGCCGTAAGTAGCACCGCCGCGCCTTGTTGAATACCTGCCGGTATTGCCATAATAAGCGCTGCGCCCGCCGTGGTAGTAGGCATTACCCCTTGATGCATAGTTACCGTAGTGGTAGTGTGGGTAGCCGCCATAGTAGCCGCCGTAATAACCACCCCAGCCACCATAGTAACCGCCCCAGCCGCCATAGTAGCCACCCCAGTAAGGGTTGCCCCAGCCGCCCCAGCCGTAACCCCAGCCCAGGCCAAGGCCCCATCCCCATCCGCCACCGTAGTAGTAGGGAGAATAGTAGCCGCCGTAGTAAGGATAGCCCCAGCCACCCCAGCCGCCCCAGCCGCCGCCGTAAATGTTTACATTAACATTATCGGTGGTCTCGCCCCAGCCGCTGTAGCCGGTAGCATAAGACTGCTGCACGGCATTGCTGTTCTGTATGGTATCGTAGGTAGAATAATTATCGGGGTCTGCTACCGGCGCATATTCGTCCTGAAGGGAACCGAAATACTGCTGGTAACCATTACCTGTCTGGTTATTTGCGGCAGATCTGTCATTATAGGTGTACACCGGCTGATTGTTAGCATCGCGGGGCACAGAACCGTAAACGCCATCCGACTCAGTGTTAGATGTGTTTTGGTAAGAACTGCACGAGGTAACAGCCCAGCCCAGCAACCCCGCCATAGCAAAGAGGGAAAACCGGCGCATATTTAAGTACTCACTTTTCATAACTGCATTTTTTTTATTTGTTGTACATGCAAAAATAGGTTAGTTTTGCTACACTATTTTATGATATAAAGTTAAACAATATTTGTGCCAAAATAAATACGATGAGTAAGAATTTAACAAAGCGGTCAGAAGATTATTCCAAATGGTATAATGAACTGGTTGTAAAGGCAGACCTGGCCGAAAATTCGGCGGTTAGGGGATGCATGGTCATTAAGCCTTACGGCTATGCGATATGGGAAAAAATGCAGGCAGAATTAGACCGGATGTTTAAGGAAACCGGGCACCAGAACGCCTACTTCCCGCTGTTTATACCCAAGTCGTATTTTAGTAAAGAGGCCAGCCACGTAGATGGCTTTGCAAAAGAATGTGCCGTAGTTACCCACTACAGGCTGCGCACCGGGGCCGACGGGAAAATTGAAGTAGACCCGGATGCTAAACTGGAGGAAGAGCTTATAGTAAGGCCTACATCTGAAACCATTATATGGGATACCTACCGCGGCTGGATACAAAGCTACCGCGACCTGCCGCTGCTTATAAACCAGTGGGCAAACGTGGTGCGCTGGGAAATGCGCACGCGCCTGTTTTTAAGGACCGCCGAGTTCCTGTGGCAGGAAGGGCATACCGCACACGCCACACAGACAGAAGCCATTACAGAGGCAGAACAGATGATGAACGTGTATGCCGATTTTGCCGAAAACTTTATGGCCATACCGGTGGTAAAAGGGGTGAAAACCGCTAACGAGCGTTTTGCAGGGGCGATAGAAACCTATTGCATAGAGGCCTTAATGCAGGACGGTAAGGCGCTGCAGGCGGGAACTTCACACTTTTTAGGGCAAAATTTTGCCAAGGCATTTGATGTAAAGTTTACAAGCAAAGAGGGTAAGCAGGAGCATGTGTGGGCTACATCGTGGGGAGTATCAACACGCCTTATGGGTGCGCTGGTAATGACGCACAGCGATGATAACGGCCTGGTACTGCCGCCTAACCTGGCGCCTATACAGGTGGTTATTGTACCTATATATAAAGGCGATGAGCAGCTTGAGGCCATTAGCGCCGAAGCAAAACAGCTTATGGCACGCCTGCGCAAGCTGGGCATATCGGTTAAATATGACGACAGGGATACCCACAAGCCGGGCTTTAAATTTGCCGAGTACGAACTTAAGGGCGTGCCGCTGCGTGTAGCCATAGGGCCAAACGACCTTGCCAACGGCACTTTTGAGGTGGCCAGGCGCGACACGCTGACGAAAGAAACCGTGATTAGTGCTGATATAGTTACCTACATAGAAGAAACCCTGGAGAAGATACAAAAGAACCTTTTTGACAAGGCCTTTAGCTTCCGTGATGCGCACATTACCGAGGTAAACAGCTTTGAGGAATTTAAGGATGTACTGGAAAATAAAACCGGCTTTATATCTGCCCACTGGGATGGCACTCCTGAAACCGAAGAGAAGATAAAAGAGCTTACAAAGGCCACCATACGCTGCATTCCGCTTAACCGTAAACAAGAGGCAGGAGTGTGCGTGCTTACCGGCGCGCCAAGCGGGGGCAGGGTGCTTTTTGCCAAAGCCTATTAAATTTTTTTGATTTTTTTTGTTCCTCTCTTGCAGAAGTAAAAATAAATCGTACTTTTGCATCCGCATTAGAGGAACAACTAATACTGGCCCGTTCGTCTATCGGTTAGGACGCTAGATTTTCATTCTAGTAAGGGGGGTTCGATTCCCCCACGGGCTACAATACTTTAGACAACCACGGTCCGTTCGTCTAGGGGTTAGGACGCTAGATTTTCATTCTAGTAACACGGGTTCGATTCCCGTACGGACTACAATTAAAATAATTTTTAAGAAAGAATTACAATGGCAAATCATAAGTCAGCTTTAAAAAGAATCAGGAGTAACGAAAAGAAAAGGGTGTTGAACAGGTATCAGCATAAAACTACACGTAATGCTATAAAAGCAATACGCCTTGCTACAGTAAAATCTGAAGCTTCTGAAAAACTTGCAGGTGTTATCTCTATGATCGATAAACTTGCCAAGAAAAACATCATACACGCTAACAAAGCGTCTAACCTTAAATCTAAGCTTACAAGGCACGTTGCTGCCCTTAACTAAGAATTAAGTTCTAAACATTACAGTAAAGCCTTCCCGCAACAGGGAAGGCTTTTTGTTTTTAGTGATTCTGCTAATATATAGCGTTGCTATATTAAACCCACAGGCCAGGGATTTTAAGCTTATTGCAGTAAGTATTTTTTAGCTGAAATATACCTGATTTTATGATTTAATTAGTACGTATTTTGGTTTTTTATGTAGTTCAACTTCTTTTAATTGCATCTTGTCGAAAAAAAAATATTCATATTTTGTTTATATGTAGCTTAGTGGCATAATACCTTACTCTTATGTTACTTAATGATGATTTTACGATTCTTGAAGTTTTAATTGCCGTTGCGTTTGTGTACCTGGTTTCGGTGTTTATTATAAAGAGGATTTCCCTGAAACGGAAGGAAGAAATACTTAACCGTTACAGCAGCCTGCGCAGGCAGTCGCTAAAACTGCAAAAAACCTTAAGCCAGCATGTGCTTACAGAGAGTACCGATGCACTTATACCGCAGGGGCAGGTAAGCTACGCCGATTTTTACAGGCAGCTAAAAAGTAACCACGTGTATAACCTGTCTGACAAACAACTCTCAAAGGTGAAAAACACCAATAATCTTCTGTTTTTAAGCAAAGCCGAGCGCAACCTGCAGGAGCAGGAGCAAAAACTTAAGAACGCCGAGCAGCTTATATCGGGTACGTTAGTACTCCAATAGTTGGCATCCAGTTTTATTTATATGTTAAGGCCTCCAGGAAATGGGAGGCTTTTTTCTTATATTTGGGCGTATAAATTTGTCTCAATTATGTTCAAACTTTTAAGCCTATCATTTGTAATTACAGGTTTACTTTTTTTTTATTTTCCGCACTCAAAAGAAAAATTTTGCGTTGAGAAGGAATCTTCAAGTTCCGTAACCTTAAATGACCTTAAACAACAACCTGTTTTTCCAAGGCAGATGGGTTTACTAAATGATACTGAAAACATATTTACCGCTGCACAAAAGCAGGAACTCGATAAGATTCTCCTGAACTATGATAAAAACACCGACAACAAAATATTGATTGTCTCTGCCCGTTCTTTTAAGGCTTATGACGACTACCAAACTTTTGCAGCCGCAGTAGCAGATAAGTGGAGAATTGATTTTAATAATAAGGGCAGGGTTATTTTAATTACATTTAGTAAGGCAAACAGAAAAATTGCGTTAACCAAGGCGAAAGGAGTGGCCTTATCCGATGAGGAATGCCAAAAAGTGATTTCTGAAAAAGCAATTCCAGAGCTTAAGAAAAATAATTACTATAACGGAATTAAAAATGCTGTTCTTGAATTAACGAATAAATGGAAGTGAATTCAAGTTTCACTTGCTTGATGTAGCTTACATTACACCCCGTATTCAAACCTGTCGCCCACATTTACCCCATCTTCCATAACATAATATTCCCCGGTTAATGCCATGCCGTTGCCCTTTCGCGTAAGCGTGATTTTAAGGAAGCCGTGCTTATCGTCGCGGTAGTTTTGCAACTTTACATTATCCAGCAGCGGGTTTTCAATAGTGTAATAGGGGTCGCCCTCCATAACAAGCGAATGCAGCTCATCAAAGCCGCCCGCACCGTTGACGATAAAGGGGAGTACTTTGCCATCAGGGTAGGTCTTCTCAAAACGCTGGTAATTATGTACATGCCCGCTAAAGATAATATCGGGTCGCACGCCGCTTTCGGCAAAGGCTTCTTCTAAAAACGTAATCATCGGCACGCTTGCGCCATGGTTAAAATCGGCCGTGTAGGGCGCGTGGTGTATGGTTACTATAATCATTTTGCCGGGGCGTTCTTTTGCGGCCCACTTTAATTCTTCTACAAACCATTTGCGCTGGTCGGCGCCTATGTAACCATATTTGGGTACGTTGCTGTGCAGGCCTATAATGTTTGCCAATGGTGTTTGCAGCGTCCAGTACACATTCGGCTGGGTCATGCTCTTGCGCAGCCTACTGGTTGAGAACGCCACACCACGGGATTCGCTATCGCAAAACACCGCCGCAAACGGTGCCAGGCTGTTGTAGGGATTTGGGTTGGCCGGGTTCACGTCGCTGTCGTGGTTGCCTGCAATGGCAAATATTGGGGCGGGGTAGGCGCTGTAGGGTTTAAAAAACTGGTCGTCATACTGCTCGGCTTCGCCATAATGGTACACCACATCGCCCAGGTGGTACAGGAACGCGGGCTTTTCGCCGGGAGCGCCTTCGGTTATTTGTTTGCCCATTTCGCGGGCTATACGCTGCTGCCCGGCCGGGTTGCGTACACCACCGGTATCGCCCACCATATGAAAGCTAAAACGATCAGGATTTACCTCAGTAATTGTTTCCGCATCCAGGTGATAGGGGTAGGCCCCTGTAGGCTCCGGCAGGGGAAGCGCTTTATAGCTATCGTCGGGCTGGTAGAGTTTTATAATGGGTTGGGCATACTTTTTATCCGGTTTAAAAGACATAAGAAAAATGTAATTACAGGGGAATAACCAATTAATGCGCAAGATAGCCAATAAGTCGAAAGGATGAAAGTCTTAAAGTGGAAAGTAATGAAGTCTTAAAGTTGAAAGTCCGGGGCATGTAGTGATTTGTGATCTACCACCTATTATCTATCATCTATTATCTCTCATCTTTAAGTCTTAACTAATACTCCTTCAAAAACCCCTGTACCGCCTCGTCCCACTCTTCAGGATACTCATCAAGGTAGGCGCTATGCCCGCAGTGTATAAACTTTTTTAATTGTTTAGGCCCGTTGAGGTTTGCATATATGGCATCTATTTCTTCCCCGCTCACACGGTTATCAAGTTCGCCCCACAAGAGCAATGCAGGACAGCTGATACTTTTGGCATAATCCTCGGGGTTGTGCCCAAATGCCCAGAAGCCGTTTTCCACACCACCCCAAAATGTAAGCATACCCGCAAGGGGGAACTTATAGACCCCCATAATTTCAAATCGATTGCTAACCGTTTTATACATGGTGCCAAAGGGGCAGCCTATTAGTATGCCTTTCGCTGCTAACTTATAATCAGCTATGGCCTTCATTATCGCTACCGCTCCCATGCTGCTGCCGTACAGGTATATGTGTTGTTCTCCCTTTTGCTGTATGTAGTTAAAGCAGTCTTTCACTTCCTCAGCTTCGTCAAAGCCTATGGTGGTGCTGTTGCCCTCGCTGCCGCCCGAACCCATAAAATCGGTAAGCAGCACGTTATAGCCCATGGCGATAAACCGGTTTGCAGCGGGCAGTAGCCCGGACTTATTCCCCTGGTAGCCGTGAAACAGCAGCACCGTCCCTTTCGGTTTTTTGGCCTTTATGTACCAGGCGCTCAGCTGCACGTTGCTTTGCAGGGTTACACGCTCAAAGTCCCGGCTTGGCAAATCAGTATTTACCGGCCTTGGCAATGTAGCGCCCAGCAGCAGCAGTTTGGCTTTCTGTGTGTTGGTCATCCGGTCCGGGTTTACCCGTGCCCCGGCGTTGTCATCAAAGTGTGTGAACGACCAGGCGTGCACCGCGGCGATGATATTAAGCAGTATGAAAGCTATAATAAGGATCCGAAGCAGCGTGCGTAGCGGGTTTTTACGTTTAGGACGGGGTGTGGAACGGTGCATAGTGGGTTCAATTGGTAATACAATTTTACAATTTTACTTCCAATAAACTTTAACGAAAATTAATTTTCGCTGCATGGCGTATGCGTTTATTTATGTAGTAATTTTAGGGGTATGGAAACAAGCAGAAGAAAAGGGTTTGTATTCAGTACCTACCAGGCGCCAAACCTATCGCCGTTTGATAAGCTTTTTGAAATTTTTACCGAGCTTATTACGCACACTTCGGGCGATTTTGATGAGGCTATCGACTGGCTGCGCCAACTGGATAAGGAGTATGAGCTTACCACACCCGAATACACAATTGACGATTTTATTGAAGACCTAAAAAAGAAAGGATACATCCGCGAGGAAATTAAGCCCGACGGCAGTGGCGACGGTGTAACACTGAGCTCTAAGATGGAGCAGAACATCCGCCAGCAGGCGCTAAAACAGATTTTTGGCAAGCTGAAACGCAGCGGATCGGGTAACCACCGCACCAAACACAGCGGGCAGGGCGACGAGCAAACCGGCGAGTACCGCGAATACCGCTTTGGCGACGGCCTCGAAAAAATTTCGCTTACCGAGAGCATCAGGAATGCCCAGGTAAACAACGGCATTGATTCATTTCAGTTAACCGAAGAAGACCTGGTGGTGGAGGACAGCCGCTTTAAGGCGCAAATGAGCACCGTGCTGATGATTGATATTAGCCACAGTATGATACTTTACGGCGAAGACCGCATTACACCTGCCAAAAAGGTAGCTATGGCGCTGGCCGAACTCATCACTACGCGCTACCCGAAAGACACGCTGGACATACTGGTGTTTGGCAACGATGCATGGCCCATAGCCATTAAAGACCTGCCGTATTTGCAGGTAGGCCCGTATCACACTAACACGGTAGCGGGGCTGCAACTGGCGATGGACCTCCTCCGCCGCAAGCGCAACACCAACAAGCAGATCTTTATGATTACCGACGGTAAACCCAGCTGCATCCGAGAAAGCGATGGCACCTACTACATGAACAGCAACGGCCTCGACGATTATATTACCGAGAAATGCTACACCATGGCGGCACAGGCACGCAAGCTGCACATACCCATTACCACCTTTATGATTGCGCAGGACAGCTACCTGCAGCGCTTTGTGCGCGAGTTTACCGAGGCCAACCAAGGCAAGGCATTCTACACAGGGCTTAAGGGGTTAGGGGAGATGATTTTTGAGGATTATGAAACGAACAGGAAGAAGAGGGTGAAATGATTTTATATTGTTTATTGTCAATTGATTATTGTCAATTGATTATTGTCAACCCCACGAATAGAAAATATATAATAGAACATAGAGAATAATGAACATACAGGATATTAAGACACTTGGCGAACTAAAAGCATCGGGCTATGTAAGCCAGGGCATTAAAGATGAACTGCGCAAAAACCTGCGTAAGAAAATTGCTAAAGGGCAAACCGTTTTTGAAGGGGTGCACGGCTATGAGCATACTGTAATTCCGGAACTGGAACGTGCGATACTGAGCCGCCACAACATTAACCTGCTGGGACTACGCGGGCAGGCCAAGACGCGGCTGGCGCGCCTTATGGTGAATTTGCTCGATGAGTACATTCCCGTGGTGGAGGGCAGCGAAATTAACGACGACCCATTAAAACCTATTTCGCGCTATGCAAAAGAGCTGATTGCCGAAAAAGGCGACGCTACCCCGATTACCTGGCTGCACCGTGACGAACGCTTTTACGAAAAACTGGCCACACCCGACGTTACCGTGGCCGATCTGATAGGCGATATAGACCCGATAAAAGCGGCTAACCTGAAACTGTCGTACGCCGATGATCGGGTGATACACTTCGGGATGATTCCGCGTGCCAACCGTTGTATTTTCGTAATAAACGAGCTGCCCGATTTGCAGGCACGCATACAGGTGGCGCTCTTCAATATATTACAGGAAGGCGACATACAGATACGTGGCTTTAAGGTACGCATGCACCTCGACCTGCAATTTGTGTTTACCGCAAACCCCGAAGATTATACCAACCGTGGCAGTATTGTAACGCCACTTAAGGACAGGATAGGCAGCCAGATACTTACGCATTATCCTGAAACCATAAAAATAGCCCGCACCATAACGGAGCAGGAAGCCAACCTTGATACCCGCCAGGGCGAGAAAATTTATGTGCCGTCATTGGCCAAAGACTTACTGGAGCAGATAGCTTTTGAAGCCCGCGAAAGCGAGTACGTAGATTACAAGAGCGGCGTTAGCGCCCGTATGAGCATCACCGCGTTTGAAAACCTGCTGAGTACCGCCGAGCGCCGCGCCCTAAAAGCAGGCCAGGACAAGACCGCCGTACGCCTCAGCGATTTTATGGGCATCATTCCCGCCATTACAGGTAAGGTTGAGTTGGTGTACGAAGGCGAGCAGGAAGGTGCCGCCGCCGTTGCCGAGGTACTTTTAGGCAGCGCGGTTAAAACATTGTTCCAGGAATATTTCCCAAAAATAGAAAAGCTGGAAAAGAACAAGGATAAAGGCCCATACCAGGAAATTATCGACTGGTTCTTTAACGAAAGCGGCCTGGAGCTGACGGATGATGCTTCGGACAGGGAGTACCAGAAAGCGCTGGATAGTATCATCCCGCTGAAACAGTTAATACAGAAATACCAGCCCGATACCGCTAAAGAGGACCTGCTGTTTATGAAAGAATTTGTTCTATGGGGCTTGTCAGAATTTAAAAAACTGAGCAAAGACCGCTACGACGAAGGCTACCAGTTTAAAGACCCGTTTGGGAGTTATATAAGTAAGTTATAAACTCATAGTTGTTTATGTATAATATTGAAAACACCTGACAGGTTTTTAAAACCTGTCAGGTGTTTTCAATTCTATCAACTTCCTGATTAATTATTAAAGCCATTAGATAGCATCTCCTAAGACATTATAAAGTTTAGCCGATACGGAGAAATCCTCATCAGCAAAATTACTTCCTTATGAGATTGCCACGTTCCGTTCCTCCGCTCGCAATGACAGGCAGGATTGAGATTTTTGATTACGCAACTTTCTTCACGTACCGTCTTTGCGAGGGAGGAACGACCGCGGCAATCTATTATAATAAACTTTTTGAAGCTATTACTGAGGCCTGTGTTTCGCTATAATACTATCTACAATTTCCTGTGTCCTGTCCGGGTAATTTACCGGGATAATGGTGTTGCTTTCCAGCCAGTCGTTTATTTTGCCCAGGTATTTTGGCTTCAGGCTTTTTAGTACCGGTACGCCCATTTTTTTAAGTGCAGCGGCATTTAACTGTTGCTCATACTGGTTGCGCATGGGTATTACCATCAGTTTTTTGCCCAGGAATAACGCTTCGGCAGGGGTTTCAAAACCCGCCCCGCACAACACCCCGGCCGATGCCGCCATACTGGCTGTAAACTTTTCGTTGTCAATAGGGCTTATGGTGATGTTTTGGTGCGTTTTTTTCTTTTTGCAGTGCTTGCTGTACACATCCCAGGTTACACGCGGATAGTCCGAAAGGCTTTTTATAAGCATGTCATCGTCATAAGAAGGAAGGTATACTGTATAATGCCCTTTGTTTGTAATGTCCCTGTTGCGCACATGCCCGCGGATAACGGGTGTAAATATATCATCGCCCGCCTCATAAAAATGGAAGCCATAGGCGTAATCCGCCGGTGCATAATTTTTTAAAATCAGCTTGCCTTTACGGTCGCTTTCAGCAGGCAGCGGGAACGCCTTGTTAAGCACAGCGCCCTGGTGGCTTATGGATATGCAAAGTTTTTCCCTAAAATAGCAGGCCCATGCGGTAACCGGCTCAAAATCGTTTATTACCAGGTCATAATCCTCTACCGGTATCTTTCGGATGTTGCGCAGCAGCTTGGGCAGGTTAGCCCTGAGTATGGTTTTAAACAGGTCGACCCCGCCTTTTTTGCCGAATATAAAACTCAGGCCTTTTAGCTTATATTTCACCTTAAAGGGCAACTCGAGGTCACCCTGTATACCGCTTACCAGTATATCAACATCACCGTGCTTTTGCAGGCACGGAATTACATCCATGGCGCGGCTCAGGTGGCCATTGCCCGTGCCTTGCACCGCGTATAATATCTTAAGGGTCTTACTGCTATCTTCCATCTTGCTATATTACAAAATAATGTACTAATTATCCTTCAAAAAACCTGCCAGCCAGTGGCCGGACTGCTTTATGGTGCGCTTTTGGGTTTCAAAATCCACATGTACCAGCCCAAAACGCGTATGGTAGCCTTCCGCCCACTCAAAGTTATCGGTCAGGCTCCACACAAAATAGCCGTTTACCCGTGCGCCTTCCTCTTTTGCCTTAAGCAGCTGCTGCAGGTGGTCATATATATATTTGGTACGCTTTACATCGTTTACCTTTCCATCAACAACAGTATCAGGAAAGGCCGCGCCGTTTTCGGTTATGATAATGTTCTTAACCTGTGGGTAGGCATCAAACCGTTTTATGAGGTGGTATATAGAGGGGGGGTATACTTCCCAGCCCATTTCGGTAGTAGCCACATTGCGCTTGTTTGCGGCGATAAGCCGTGCCCCTACATAAGGCGTAAAGAACGATGCCCGTACTACCTCGCGGGTGTAGCACTGTATACCGGTAAAATCAAAATCAAACGACATACGCTCTATATCACCGGGCTTCATATAGCGCTGCATTCTTTTCAGTACAGGCAAATCTGCCTCAGGGTACCCCATGCCTAAAACAGGTTCTATAAAAGCGCGGTTCAGCAGTGTATCTACCCGTTTTGCGGCAGCAACATGCCTTTCCTTATCAGATGCAGGGGTTATCTGCGTGCACGAAAATGTAGTGCCCAGGTTAGCATAGGGCACGGCGGCACGAACTGCCCTTGCACCTTCGGCTGTGCTTAGTGTAACGTGGTGCACGGCACTGAGAAAGTTGCCCAGGCCCCGCCTGCCCGGCGCGTGTATGCCTAAAAAGTAGCCTGCACCGGTAAATACAGATGGCTCGTTCATTACCATCCAGTTTTTAACGCGGTCGCCAAAGTTGCGTGCGCACACATCGGCATATTCGGCAAACCAGGCCACGCTGTCGCGGTTGGTCCACCCGCCTTTAAGTTCGAGGGCGTGGGGTAAATCCCAGTGGTAAATGGTTGCCCAGGGGGTAATGCCATTTTGCAGCTGGCTGTCTATAACCCGGTTATAATAGTCAATACCGCTTTGCGACACTTTACCGGTACCCTGCGGGATAATGCGCGGCCAGCACAGCGAAAACCTGAAGTTAGGTATGTTAAGCTGCTTTATAAGCTGTATATCGTCTTTATAATTGTGGTAAAAATTACAGGCGTCCTGCGCGTGGTGGCCGTTTTTTATCCGGCCTTTTTGCGCCGTAAAAACATCCCAGATGGATAGCCCCTTGTCATCAGTATCGTGTGCGCCCTCCGTTTGAAAAGCAGCCGTAGAAACACCCCACAGAAAATTGTTGCCAAACTGTGATTTGTTTAAAATAAAATTTTCCATTCGCTCCATCCACACGGCCCGTTGTGCAGGCCAAACACATTTTTAATGAATAAAAAAGGATTGCATGGCTTTTAAAAACAGCCACTCCCTGAACATAGCGAAGTAATTAATGCGGAAGATTTTCATGACGCTTAAGTTTTATCAAATATAACCCTATGGGCGTCAATAAATTGTAAATACTAAATGATGTAATTGTTAAGAAATGTTAATTTCTGATTTCGTTTCGAAGTTCTGCATTTAGCCTTCTGGTTTCTAATTTCTGATTAGCGGTTTTGCTTTCCGGCAATTAATAGTATATTTGGCTTTATCTTACTATAAGTAAGGCTTGACCAACTAATTAATATTATTTTCATGAAAAAAATCTTTTTCCGTCTCTTTGCAGGTGCTTTAGTATTTGTGTCCTGTAGTTCCACCGATGATTCGGCTTCCTCCGAAAACACTGGTTTTTCAAATAACCCGGTTTCCGGAACTGTTTACAGCAGTAGTTTTTCGTTGGGCGGGGGCTATGCCAGGCCCATAACCCTTAGCGGTGTAGCCAGTTATTATATTTATCTTGATACTGCCGATATTGATTGCTTTGCCGCCACTACGTCGCCCGTATATATGGGCATGCCTGCAGCTATAGGCAGCTATGACAGTGCAGATGCCTTTTTGGTATTTAAAAAAGCGAATGGCGATTATGAAAGTACAAGCGAAATAAAAATTGAAATTACAGCCATAACCGAAACTACTGTTAAAGGCAGGGTAAGGGCTGAAGGTTCTGACGCTTCAGAAAATTATGTAAACGGTACCTTTGAGGTGCAGTACTGCCCTTTGTAGTTTTGTAATCGTTGCCCTTTACGGCACACCATTATTAAAGCGGTACTTTAATGTAATGGCAAAAAATAATTCTGTAAAATAAAAACATTTAAAAAAACACGCCCGAAATTGCGGAGTTTTAAAATATTTTTTCTTCTTTAGCGTTTTCTTTAGCAATTTCTTATTTAATATTCAAACCGGTAGTACAGTTTGTAATTGTATAACATAAAATCTAAAAAAACGCCTATGAAATCTTATTCTGCACGGCACATCTGCGAACTTTTAAAAGGGGAACTTGTGGGCGATACCACAGTGGCGATAACTGCCCCTGAACAGATAGAACGGGCTAAAGAAGGCCAGGTTACTTTTATAGGGAATAAAAAATATGAAAAACTGTGGGCAGGTTCTAAGGCATCAGTAGCTGTTGTAAATAATGATATAGCCATACCGCCGGGTGAGAACCGGGCGTTTATAAAGGTAAGCAATGCCGACCTTGCCATGTCTCAGGTACTGGAACTGTTTGCCGGCGACCCACCCGTTTTTGACGAAGACATTCACCCAAACGCTACGGTGCATCCCACCGCTACACTGGGGGCAGGCGTGCGTATTGGCGCAGGCTGCTATGTGGGGCCGGGGGTACAGCTGGGCGATGGCGTAACGCTGTATGCTAATGTTACCGTGCTTGACAACTGTACCATAGGCAAGTTTACTACGCTTTGGCCGGGCGCGGTAGTGCGGGAAAACTGCCATATAGGCGCAGGCTGCATACTGCACCCCAATGCAACCATAGGTGCCGATGGATTTGGTTTCAGGCCGTGCCCGGAAAGGGGGCTGGCTAAAATACCGCAAATAGGCAATGTAATTTTAGGCAACGCCGTAGAGATAGGGGCAAACTCCTGCGTAGACCGGGGCAAGTTTAGCTCTACCATTTTAGGCGACGGCTGCAAGATAGATAACCTGGTGCAAATAGGCCACAACAGCGTGCTGGGCAGGTTCTGTATTATGGCGGGTGCCAGCGGGCTTGCCGGTTCGGTAACGCTGGGCGACGGTGTTATCATTGGCGGAAGCGCGTCTATTAAAGACCACTCTACCATAGGGGCAGGGGCGGTAATAGGTGCAGGAAGCGGCGTTACAGGCGATGTGCCGGCCGGTAAAACCTACCTGGGCTACCCCGCGCTTGAGGCGCGCACTACCCTGAAGCAATGGGCTACCCTGAAAAGGTTAACCGAAGGAAAAGTATAATTTAAAAAACATATAACAGTAAACCCGCTGATAAGGCGGGTTTTTTGTTTTATGGCCTTACCTGATTTTTTTATAATCTCTGTGGTATAATTAATTTCTAAGAGCAGGTTTTAAGAGGGATTGCGTGTTACGCTTTTACTCCTTCACAAGGTTCAAAAAATACACATCATTTTCCCGCAATGGCAGCTGCTTTGTAAATGTGCCATCGGCTTTTACTTTAATACTTTCGGAAGAAATAGCCGCACCGTTGCTTATTTTCTTTAGTTTGGCAACCTGGTCTTTAGTAAGGTTGCCGGGTTGCCCCATTTGCAGGTAGGCCGTGTAAGGATCGTTTGCGTTATAGCCTACTTTATACACTTCCAGCTTATACATGCCTTTTGCCAGGCCTTTTATCAAAATGTTGGCAGTACCTTTATCTTTAGCCGGAAGGTTTTGCGCGTAATACACCTGGTTATTTACGGCATCGCCCGGGTGGGTATTGGTAAAGTCCCATAACAGTAGCTGTGCACCGCCTTTGGCATCTTTTGTAGCCCATGATCCGGTATCGGAATTAGCCAATTCAGTATTGCCAAGCTTGTTCAGCAGGCGGTATGAGTGAAAGGCTGATTTATTAATGCCTTGCGTATTAAGTAGCCCAAACCCGCCATGAAAGGGCTTAAAGCGTGGCCCGGCCTCTTCAAAAATATCGGTAAACACCCAGTAGCTCATAGAGTTTGGCGCATCGCCCGATTGTTTTATCTTTTCGAGTATATAAGCCGCTTCGTGGTAGCTGTCATGTATGGGGTCGGCGGGGGTGTACGATGAACTCCACTCAGTATAATGCAGTTCAAGGTTGGGCAATGCCGATTCTTTTATCTGCTTACGTGAATTGATGATGTCGCCGCTAACCGCAGTTGGGTCCTTACTCAATACAGTGCCTGAATTACCAAACTCATCTAAAAACCCCTGCTTAACCCCGTAGGAGTGCGTACTGGCAAAGTCAATGGGTACATTATTCTTGGTGCAATAAGCAATGGTTTCAGGTATCCATGCCGCGCCTGCTGTGGCCGGGCCACCTACTTTATAGTCTTTGTTTACACTTTTTATTGCTTTGGCCGCATAGGTGTACAGTTTAAAATATTCTTCCTGGCTACCTGCCCAAAAACCGTCGAGGTTGGGTTCGTTCCATACTTCAAAGTACCATGTTTTTACTTCTTCGGCTCCGTAACGTTCGGTAAAGTGCTCCGTCATATTTTTTATAAGGCCTGCCCATTTATTGTAATCTTTAGGCGGCGTAACGTTGCCTCTCCACCAGAAAATGGTCTTGCTGCCACTGGCCAATTGCACTGGCATAAAGCCCAACTCTACAAACGGCTTTACCTTAATGCTGAGCAGGTAGTCGTACAACGCATCTATATTTTGGTAATTGTACTCTGGGTTGCCGTTTTTATCTTCATGGTACACGGCCATGTCATCCGTTAAAAGGCCATGCATGCGTATATATTTAAAATCGCATTCCTGCTTTACATAGGCCAACTGTTGCTGCCAGTCGGCACGGAGGCCTTCATAGGCACGGCCGGCGCCGATGCAGGTTTTATATTGGGTGTTAAGCGCGCCTTTTTCCTTGTTCAGGTCTACATTAATGGTACGGTTTTGCGCGTATGTTCCCCCGGCAGAAAGTAGTAGCGTTACTACGGTTGCTATAAGTATTTTTGTTAATGAATGATAATTTAGCTTCGGTTTGGTTTGTAACATGGTGGTTTTATATAGTATGTTTTGCAATAAATTACTTAAGGTTAAATATACCAAAAGCAATTTAATGAGCTACACCATGCCAGGGAAAAGTTTTCTGACAGGAAAACGCTTAAATTAATGAAAGAATATCCCGAAAAATAAAAAATGGGCTTTGAAGAAAATTAGCCGGTAACACTCATTCTTTACCGTTTGGCTGCCCTTTACCGGTTTCCACCAGGTTTTTAAGGCTGCCATTTATATAGCCCGTCCAGGCATCGTTACAAATATTATAGCATTCGTAGGCGGGCACAAGGCCGTGGTGGGTAAACACAAGTTGTGTTTTACCGTCTTTTTCAGCTATCTCAAAGCTTATGGTATTGCCCAGCCACTCGGTTTTGTCTTTGGTAAAATTAAAGTGGTTATCCAGAACCTTCCATACCACTTTCTTATTGGGAACAACCTCAACCAGTTCCATCGTGCAGCTGTGGATGTCTTTATAATGGTAGTAAAATTTATCGCCCTGCTTTGCGGCGCCTCCTGTAATTTCCTCACTCCACCAGCCGCTTGGGTTGGTTACCGCGTTAAAAACAGCCCCCACACTTTGGGTTACTTCAAAGGATGTTGTATAGTCTTCATGGCTTTCAGCGGCTTTTTCGGCCACTTTGGTATTGAGCACATTTGGGTTGCCCTTGCCGGTATTGATATAGTCGATAAGGCTGTGCTCCAGAAACTGAGTCCACCCGTTTTTGCAGTCTTTATAGCATTCTATCTGTGGTGTGAGGCCGTGGTGGGTAAACTTTATTTCGGTTTTACCATTATTTTCAGTAATTTCAAAAGTTATGGTAGTGCCGGTCCATTCGCCATGGTTTTTAAGGAAACTCAGGCGGCTTGTGGTAACCAGCCAGGTAACTTTTTTATTCGGAATAACCTCTGTTAACCTCTGCCGTGAATAATGTACGTCGCCAAAGCGCACGTCAAATTCATCATTTAACTTTTGCGAAGCGCCGCTAAAATCTTCGTTCCACCACGCCTTTACGTTATTGATGGCGGCGAAGGCTTCGGCAGGAGATTTATCGGTGGTAAGGGTCAGGGTAAAATCGGTTGTTTTCATGGTTTGTTCGTCATTATCAGTAGCAATGGTGAAAGCCAAGACGGTTAGCACAATTGTGGAATTTATCAGCATGATATTATGTTTTAAAAGATTTGTTATACAAATGTACTATCTCAATAGTTCTTTAAAGGTGTGTAAAATAGACATTGTAACGGGTTGATTTAGACAATGTGAATTTTTACATTTACAGAAAATGAAGTAACATGAAACACATAACCCTACTCGTGCCCGATGGCGAAAATAACCTGAGCAGTATTATAGGCTCTTATAAAATACTGGTGCGCGCCAACGAATACTTTACACAAAACGGAGGCAAGGGCTATAATATCCAGCTTGCGGGGACGTCTGCTGAGGTTGGGTTTTATGACGGGCTTTTTACCGTAAAGCCCCATATTAATATTAGCGCGGTTGCTGAAACCGATTTAATAATCATTCCCTCGCTTAACCATAATTACGACCGGTCGGTTAAAGATAATACCGGGCTTATCAACTGGCTTTCGGTACAATATAAAAAGGGCGCCGAGATAGCCAGCATCTGCACGGGTGCCTACCTGCTTGCGGCGGCGGGTGTACTCGACGGTAAAAGCTGCTCTACACACTGGGCCGCCGCCAATAACTTCAGGATGCGGTTCCCAAAAGTGAATTTACGGGAAGATAAATTGATAACCGATGAGAATGGGATTTATACAAACGGCGGCGCGTTTTCATTCCTTAATCTCATTATATACTTGGTGGAGAAAAAGTTTGACCGGGAGACCGCCATTTATTGCAGTAAGGTGTTCCAGATAGAAATGGGCCGCAACAGCCAGAGCGAATTTATAATATTTAAAGGGCAAAAGCAGCACAGCGATGGGGTAGTGGCCGATGCCCAGGAGTATATTGAGGATAATTTTCAGGAAAAGATTTCGATAGAGGCATTGTCGGCAAAGTTTGCGGTGGGCAGGCGTAATTTTGACCGCAGGTTTATAAAGGCCACAGGCAATACCCCGCTGGAATATGCCCAGCGCGTAAAAATAGAGTCGGCCAAGCGGGCGTTTGAAACCGGCCGCAAAACGGTTAACGAGGTGATGTATGATGTGGGCTATGCCGATATGAAAGCCTTTCGGGAGGTGTTCAGGAAAATTACAGGGATGTCGCCTTTGGAGTACAGGAATAAGTATAACAGGGAGCGTGTGGCAGATTTTAGTTAAACGATTGCCGGAACTCCAGTGGCGAGGTGTTTGTTTTCTTTTTAAACAGCTTATTGAACGACTGCGGATATTCGAAGCCCAGCTGGTAAGCGATTTGCGCGACAGACAGGTTAGTTACAGACAGGTACTCTTTAGCCTTTTCAATAAGCCTATCCTGTATGTGCTGCTGCGCGCCGCGGCCTGTAAGCTGGCGCAGCATATCGCTTAGGTAATGTGGCGAAAGGTGCAGGCGTTCGGCTATTGCCTCAACCGTAGGGACTCCGTTTTTTAGGGTTTCCTCATTATCAAAACATTCATTAAGCAGTTGTTCCATCCGCGACAGCAGGTTGCTGTTAGCGGCCTTGCGGGTTATAAACTGCCGTTCATAAAAACGGTTGCTATAGTTAAGCAGCAGCTCTATCTGCGAAAGTATAATTTCCTGGGTATGCCGGTCGATGTGCTGGTACTCATCATCAATTTTTTTAAAAAGTTCGGCAATGTCGCGTTCCTCTTTTTCCGAAAGGTGCAGTGCCTCATTAACGGCATACGAAAAGAACCCGTAATTTTTAATTGCCACGGCAAGCGGATGGCCAAGCAAAAAATCGGGGTGTATAAGCAGTGCTAATCCCGTACCCGATGTTTGCTGCAGTATATCGGTATGCGGCACATCAAGCTGCTGTACCTGCTTAGGGGCGGTAAATGTCATCAACCCTTTATCAAAATCATAGTATTGCTGGCCGTATTTTACCTTGCCTGCCACATCCCTTTTTAAGGAGATGCAATAAAAATTAAGGGCAAAACGCTCCCACACAGCAGCATTGGTAAATCGCATATCCGCAACCCTTACAACGCTTACCAGGGGGTGCATTGGTTCCGGCAATGAAACCAGCCTGTGGAATTCGGGTATAGAGTTAATAATATTCATAGTCAGTATAAATATACAACAGGCAGCGGGAATTTTATGCAGTTGCCTGTTGTTTTTTATGATAGGGTTACCCCAAAATCATTTTACGTATTTCTTTTCTTGATTCCTCGCTGCCTATTTCCAGGCGCCTTGCATACATTGCCTTAGCACCTTCGCCGGCCACATAGCGTACCTGGTCCTTACCATCGGTAGCGGCCTCGTAAACCACTTCCGCAATTTGCGCTGCGGTACTGGCATTTTCCATCATATCATCCATAATGTTGTATAATTTGGTTTCCAGTTCCTGGTAATCGGGGTTAAGGGTCCGGTCCAGCGAACGGCCTAAAAACTCGGTTACTATGCCACCCGGCGCCACGGTTTTAATTTGTATGTTATGCAGGCCAAGCTCAAACGACATGCTTTCAGACCAGCCTTCAATACCAAACTTTGTGGCGTGGTACAGCGAATGCATAGGGAAGGCCAGCAACCCGCCCATAGATGTGGTGCTTATAAACGTACCGCTTTTCTTCTCCCTGAAGTGCGGGATAAACGCCTGTGTAACGCGTATTACTCCTAATAGATTAGTATTTACCTGCCTTAGTATCTGCTCGTCGGTAAGGGTTTCAAGCGCACCCATGAGCCCGTAGCCTGCATTGTTAAACACCAAATCAACGGGTTGCGTGGCTATAGCCGCGGCGACTGTAGTTTTTATTTGCCCGGTGTTGGTAACATCAAGTGGCAACAGGGTTACGTTTTCTAATTGGTTTAGTTCGGTTTCTTTTTCGGGGTTGCGCATGGTGGCGATTACGTTCCAACCTTTTTGCTGAAACAGTATGGCAGTAGCTTTACCCAGCCCTGCCGAAGCACCGGTAATAAAAATTGTTTTTTGCATTTTTTTATTTTTTACATTTATAATGCAAAGTTGGGCCAATTAAAAAACGCAGGTGTTTCCAGATTGGGGTTCGTTGTTTCCAGATTGGTGGATTAAAACAAAGCCCGGGTTATTACCAGGGCTTTGTTTTAATTTACGCTTGAAGTTGTTGGCCCTCCAAACCCAAAGTTTAGTGACAATAGTGATATTAAGGTGCCTACATCAGGGGTGAAAATCGGCTTGAATGAATTACCAAACTGGTACGAAAAGGCAATTTGGTCGGTAAGGCGGTAGCTTAGTGTTGCTATGTATTGAAAATCTGAATTGCTATTCTTTTTATAAAGCGTTTCTCCATTTGCATCTGTGCCGACCTCTTCTAATGATGAGCTGCTGCGGCCTGTACCTTCAAGCTGCAGCGAAAATTTATTATAGTCCATAGATATGGCTGCACCGTAGTCAAAATTGTTTTTATACACTTCGGTCGTGGGGAAATACTTTGTGTAATAACTTTTATTATACCATTCATACCGCAATACACCTGTACCTTTAAAAGCAGTAGTATTGTTTTTACTGTTAAAGGTATAAGAAGGCGCAAGCCATGCAGACTGGCGTGGCACTATAGAAAATTCAAAGTCATTACTTGGGAAATTCAGTAACATGGCGTAAGCGATGTCTACGCCAAAGCCTTCTTTTTTAAGCATTTTTTTCTTTAGGTCTTCAAACTTCGTTGTGAAATATCCCTCATTAGTAAGTTTTTCGTTAATGACTTCGTTAACTCCGTCAAAAAAATCAGCAGGTTTTGCAGGGTTTATAGGAATAGTAACTGCCTTGGCATATATTTCAGAAAATAAGATATCATATTCATTTTGGCTTAGTACGATAGCTGTGTTCGTATCTAGAAAAGTTTTTAAATCAGGCTTAAGGGCTGTAAGGTATTTGTGTTGTGTATCTATATTAGGAATGTTTGCATAATACCCCATTAAATTCCCCTTAACACCCGAAGTTATATTTGATATTTCCATAACTTTATCTAAATCCTGTAGAACCGCAGCATTATAATTTTTAGTGTTAAAAAAAACAGATGTCCTGTATCCCCAGCCTACACTCTTAGTAGCTGTTCCATCTTCGAGCATGAAATTTTGAGTTGATGCCAATGAAAATGCAGAGTTACGGAAAATTTGGTCTTTAAATTTAGGTTCAAGATATTCAGTAATAGTCATGCCATGGTCTTTAAACCAATAGGGCATGAATTCTAACCCAAAATCATTAGGTATGGTAAGTCCATCTTCTTCATTACTAAAATTAGAATATACCGCGGCCTCGAGCGCTTTAAACGATTTTGGCGTTAACGTGGCACTGGGCTGTACTCCCAATACCGATGCGGCCGGAGATGTGGGTAATGCAATATCCGTTATTTTTTTTTGGGCAAATGTAAATGAAGTCATCAAAAATATTGCTATAATTAATTTTAGTTTCATGATACAACATAGGTTATGATTATATAGATAGTCACATCATCGGCTTCAGATTTCAAGTTCTGATGGATTACAGTTTCGTCATTAATGCTGTATTTTATTTTGATTGTATCTTCCTCGTCTGCAGGATTCAGGAAATTACTTGAAATAACAGTGCGTTCCACCGCAAGATCTTCAATCTTGCCTAAATTGTATTGCCCTTCATTTTTGATGAGTTTGTCTTTTAAACTGCCCGGCAAGTTTACAAATGTTGATCCGAAATTGCCATCAGAAATAAATGCGATATCAAAGATTACATATGTACCAGCAGGTGCAATGTAAGTTACTTCATAAGGAGGATACGTTTTCTTCATAATTAGATGTGATTAAATTGTTTATAATTAAGTGCTTATGAGTGGATCAAATATGTTAAAAAAATTAACATCAACATATACCCATTAATGGTGATTTTTTTGTCAATATATCAAAAATCTCATTTAGGCTACGTTACTCCCCGTTTAGGCTACGTGCAACACGCGCTTCCTGCCGACATTTGTACTATAAATTTTAAACAATTAAAAATTATGTCAGATCAAAAAACAACAGGAAGTAAAGTTTGGTTTATAACAGGCGCTTCACGCGGATTTGGCCGCGTATGGGCCGAAGCAGCGCTTAAACGTGGTGATAAGGTAGCCGCCACGGCACGTAAGGTAGAAAGCATAGCGGTGCTAAACGAGCAGTATGGCGACAACGTACTTACATTAGAGCTTGACGTTACTAACAGCGCCCAGGCTAAAGAAGCAGTAGAAAAAGCGTATGCGCACTTTGGTAAACTGGACATTGTGCTTAACAACGCCGGCTACTCGCTTGTGGCTACCATAGAAGAAGCCAGCGCCGATGAGGTAAAGGCGATGTATGATACCAATATATTTGGCACCGTTGCCGTTATCCAGGCGGCACTGCCTTTGCTGCGGGAGCAGGGCTACGGCCACATACTGGGCACAAGCAGCAACCTGGGGCACGTAACGCTGCCGGTCATTGGGTACTATGCTTCATCTAAGTGGGCGTTTGAAGCCATACACGAGAGCCTTGCGCTGGAGGTGAAAGACTTTAATATTAAGGTTACTATTATAGAGCCGGGCGCTTATGCCACGGAGTTTGGCAGCCAGGAGTCGCTTAAGTTTTCGGCGGGAATGGATATTTATACTGACTTTAAAAACAACTTCTTCCAGCAACTTCAGACCCTGGAGCGTGGTAACCCCGATGCCACACCAAATGGACTGTTTGCAGCCGTAGATGCGGAAAACCCGCCGTTGCGCCTTTCGCTTGGCAGCCACAACCTTGCCTGGGTGCGCGGTGAATATGCAAAACGCATGGCAGAGTGGGAAGACTGGGAAGATGTGGCCATAGCCGCCCAGGGTTAATCATATAATCAAATTAAATTAAGGTAACCGGTAATTTATGCATTATCGGTTATCTTTATATAAATTTTCAGCTTATGAAAAAAGATGTTACCATGCCCCACAGCTTTACCTCGCTTACCGAGGCCGCACGCACCTTTGGCCTGCCGGAGCCTAACCACCCGCTTATAACCATACTGGGTGCAGAAAGTAATAATATTATAGAACTGGGCGTGCCGCAAACACACGTGCTCAACTTTTATAAAATATCTTATAAGCCCCGCCTTAGCGGCCGCATAAAATATGGGCAGGACTATTATGATTTTGATGAGGGCGGCCTCCTGTTTGCCGCTCCCGGCCAGATAATAGGCGCCGATGAACAACACGGTGGTGTATGTTCGCAGTATACGCTGCTCATCCACCCTGATTTTTTATTGTCGTACCCGCTTGCCAAAAAGATAAAGCAGTATGGCTTTTTCTCCTATTCGGCTAACGAGGCGCTGCACCTGTCGGATAAAGAAAAAGGTGTTATCATATCTATTTTTGAAATTATTGAAGAGGAACTAAACAGCCGCCTCGATGATTTTAGCCAGGATGTAATTATCTCGCAAATAGAATTGCTGCTTAATTATGCCAACCGTTTTTACAAGCGACAGTTCATCACCCGTAAAGCCGTGAGTAACGGCCTGCTGCAAAGCCTTGAGGAAGTACTGGACGAATATTTTAATAACGAAAAACCGATGGGGCAGGGTATACCCACCGTGCAATACCTGGCCGACCGGCTGCACCTATCGCCCAGTTACTTGAGCGACATGCTGCGTTCGCTCACCGGGCAAAATACCCAGCAGCACATACACAACAAGCTCATAGAAAAGGCTAAGGAAAAACTATCAACCACCGAGTTATCCGTTAGCGAAATTGCCTATGGCCTGGGCTTTGAGCACCCGCAGTCGTTTAGCAAACTGTTTAAAACAAAGACCAGTGTATCTCCGGTGGAGTTCAGGAGGAGTTTTAATTAAGATACTTTAGGAAGGTTATTTCAAAATAGCAGGCAACAAATAATCATGCACTATTTTATCGGCCTGCGGATGCCCGTAAGGTTTGCCGTAGGCCTTAGAGGTGATGATTATTACCAGTGGCAAATCTTTAAAAATTATAAACTCATTGCCGCCGTTGCCCGCGCAATACCAGGTTTCATAGAAGTTGCCCTTGTAGCTAACGGTTTTATTCCAGAATAAATAACCGTAAAACTGGTTGTCCCTCCCGGGAATTTGTATTTGTTTACTCAGCGTTTGCTGTACCCATTGCACGGGGAGCAGCTGCGTGCCGTTCCATACCCCGTTGTTTTTATACAGCTGGGCATACCGGGCATAATCCAGCGATGCCATTTGCAGGCTGCCCGCGGTATTTGCTACTTTTTGGGGCGTATACTGCCATTGGTAGTGTATAATGCCCAAGGGCTTAAAAAGCCTATCGTCGGCATATTTCTCCAGTCCGCTGGGAACATTTTTATCTAAGATGTCGCCCAGCAGCACTACGCCGGCCGTAAAATAATCCCATTTGCCCCCATTTGTCTTGGTGGTATCCATCTTTAAATCTAATGTGAATTTTACCCAGTTATCCGTAGGGTACATGTTCTCCTCATTGCCGGGCGAGTCGCTGTGCGCGTCAGACCCCTCAAATGCCGAGCTCATGGTAAGCAGGTCTTTAATTTTTATGCTGTCTTTTTTAACGTTGTAGTTATCATAGCCCTTCAGGTTATAAAAAGTACCCAGTGCTTCATTTTCGCTTTTTATATAGCCGTTGTTTATAGCCAGCCCCATAAGGGTAGAGGTAAATGATTTTCCGGCCGACCGCGTGTCGTGCAGCATAGCCCTGTTTGCGCCGTTAAAGTACTCTTCCAGCAAAAGTTTGCTCTCATAAACCGCCACTACGCTTGTTATATCTTTAAGGTTTCGGGATGCAATAGCTTTATTAAGCTGTTCAATTTTAGTACGGTCATACGGTAGGGGAGAAATACCCCAACCACTTCCCTGCGCTATAGGCTGTACTTTAATCTGCTTCGCAGTTATTTTAGGTGTTTTAATTATGAGTTTAAGCTGGCCCTGTGCTACTACAGCGCCTGTTTTAATGGTAGTTTCATCAATGGCAATATAGGGACGTATTTCGATTTTAAGGGTGTGGTTGCCATCGGTAAGGGCTTTTTCGCCGCCGTTAAGCATAAACCTGTCCCACATGTGCAGGCCCCACAGGTCTTCGCCGTCAGGGCTGGTAAGGGGTATGCGCAGTACGGTTGCTGTATTTTTACTGCCGCTGCCCTGCCCAAAGTTACAGCCGTAATGAATATTCTCGGTATATACAGCGGCGCCGTCAACATAAAAGGCGCATTGCAGGTTGCCCATTTTTAAAAGCCTGTCGGCCGACACCTCCGGAGCCAAGCGATGTAGATAATTTATAATGGAATTATCCAGGAACATCCTGACGTTGAGGTTTGACTGATGGGTGAGTTTAAACTTCTTCAGGAAATCAGCTGCTGTGTAGTTTTCTATCGGGATATTCCCATCCATAAAGGTAACCTTGCCAATGTTTTGCCGGTGTAGCTCTGTAGTGATGCCGTCTGTTTGGTACAGGTTGGCGGTTTGGGCATAAATGGTACAGGTGTAAAAGGCAAGTATACATAATAGCAATATCCGCATTGGTAATTTTTTTTATGATTGAAATGCAAAGCTATTGATTTGGCACTGCCGAAAATTGTACAGGATTAACATCCGGATTATTTTAAGGAAAGTAATTTTAAATGGGCGGATGGGTTGAGGCCGTTTACTTCTTTAAAGCAGCGTGTAAAATGGCTTTGGTCTGAAAAACCGCATTCATAAGCAATTTCGGTGAGCGACTGTGTTTTTAAGGCAATGAGCGACAGCGCCTTTTCTACTTTTAGCTTTCGGGTATATTCGCTTAGCGTGCAATGAAAGTATTTAGAAAAATCGCGTGAAAGGTGCACCGGGTGTATTCCGGCAGTTTCCGCTAAATACTGTAAAGTAAGAGAATCTGCTACGCGGTCGTGAAGGATTTCGTTTACTACCTGTACCCACTTTGGGTTTTTACCGGATGTTTTATCATCCAGGTACAGGTTGCACAGCAGCTCTATCAGCAGGGTTTCTGTTGCCAAACCACTGCCGTTGCCATCTAGCTTATTTGCCCTGAAAATTTTATACATCAGGAGCTTACTGTCCGGGTTAGAAATGGTAAGGCTGCCCTGCAAGTCACTACTGCTTATGCCTAAACTGTCAAACCAGTGCTTTTCTATCTCAACATGAAAACCCCTGGTAAAGCCATCGGGCTTAATGTTGTAATGCGGTTCCTGCCAGTTGTGGAACAGCAACGTGCCCGGTGTGCAATTATAGACCTCTTTTTTATTGCCTTCTATAACATTGCCCTCTAAAATAAATGTGAAATAGGCATGCTCATGGTAGTGCCAGTCTACCTTACGGTGGGTATAAACGGTATCTGTAAGCGTTATCCCATCAAGGGAAACGGTCTCATTGGTTTGTCCGTAAAATATTCCTTTTTGTAAGTGGTGCATTGGATAGTAGCCGGGTTATTTTTTTACGATAATGCGTAGTCAATTTACGGATAAACGGTTAGATTACGTGGATAATTATATCTAAATATTGAACATCCGCTGCCCCCCTTACTTATACTTAAATGCCGCAGGATATTCTGTAGGCTATAATAAACAGCTATTGGGTAGGTTTACCGGCCAAAGCTATTTTGCAAGGTTTTTTGTCAGCAGGCGAGGCAAGCCGGCAATAAGTAAGGCAGCCAAACGACTGCCTTACTGAGATTTTATCTAAAAGTATTTATTTACTCTTTTACAAACTTCGCACTCCCTCCGCCAATTTTCACCATATAGATACCCGATGGTAGTGCGCTTACATTTAGGGTATTGCCGCTTAGTTTTTCATAAAATATGCGCCTGCCGGCCAGGTCATAAATCTCGGTACCAGTGTTGGCGGCCATACCGTTGCCGGTAATAGTTAAAACATCTTTTACCGGGTTAGGATACACGGTAACCGTATTTGTGGTATACGATGGGCTGCTTAGCGTAGGGAATTGAAACCATGTACTCACCGGTATATGGTCGGTAGTGGTGTTATAATAATCGTCAATGTTTTGCGGAAGGCTTAGTTCGCGCACGGCACTATTAGCTACATAATTCCCGGTGAGTTCGTTAGAAATTATAACATGCTCAATTATGGGGTGCGGCTCCCAGCCGGTGCTTGTAAGGTTTTGGGTAAGTGGGGTGTAGCGGTTTGCATCATCCATAAAATTTTTATAGGGTGAATCGGTACAATTGCAGGCATCGCTTGACGTGCCGTTAAGATAATCGTTATAATCACCTATCAGGATAAATTTCTTTGTGTTATAGGCTGCTCCGTCGAGTATTGTTTTTAATGCCTGCGAACCACCCAGCCTGCGTGTATAGCTATCGGCATCATCATCTCCCGATTTAGAATGGATATTTATCAGCGACACGGGTATAACATTATTGCCCGCAAGCAGGTTAACATTATAAACGGACGGATAGCGCCCGTTAGACCAGTTGTAATGGTAGGAGCCTCCCTGGGCATCATTACCCTCATTCAGCTGTTGTGAGCTTACAAACTGCACAGTAGATTTTTTGTAGATAAGCCCCTGCCTCTGGTTACAATTGCCCGTGCTTGAAGGCACAATGGTACCGCCCCATTCGTTGCTGCCTAAAAGGGATACCAATGTTGCTATTGACGGGTAAGAAGTGGTGTTAGACACTTCCTGTATACAGTATACATCTGAATTCATTAACAGCATTGCCGCCGCCACATTCTCAATTTGCTGTTGCTCGTCGGCGGGGCCAAATTCGGTACAGCCCAGCCACTCGGTGTTCCAGTTGGTAATTTTAAAAACCATGTTAGATGGGTTACCCTGCGGCTCTCCGGTAACTTTTACATTTTTTATTTCCCAGGTAGCGCTCTGCGAGTCACTGCTCTTATAGCGGAATGCGATACGCGTGTTTGCCGACTGTACCCCCTCGGGTATAGCAAGGCTGCCGGAGCTAATATATTGCCAGGGAGTTGTAATATCTTGGTTTAGCCCTGTAAGTTCTGTCCATTGTGTGGTGGCGGGGTTGCCGGTATAGTTTGCCGTGGCCAGTGCGGTATACCACCCCTGGCTTACGCCGGCATTCATTAAACTCTGTGGCCCCCGTGTATGGCTAAAAGTAAGTTGCACATTATCCATTTCAGACAAATCCATGGCCGGGCTTATAAAAAAGTCGTCGTTTTCATAACTTTGCCCACTGCTGTATCCGCTGCATACGGCACCGTAAGTAGTGTTGTGGTTCCAGGTTTGTATGCCTGTTACGCTAACCGGCGTAAAGGTGTTAAAGCTTTGTTCAGTAAGCAAAGTCTGGTCAAGAATTGTGGTTTGCGCCACGCTTATGTAAAAGCACATAAGGGCCAGTATAGTAACACGTTTGTTAAATTGCTGCATCTGCATATAATTGCCGTTAAAAATTGGTTCTGTTATTAATAGGCAAAAATAGTTGTTTCGTGTTAACAAACGTGAATGCAATGTATGTTGCGGTTAAATTTATTTATTTGGTAATATAGAAGGGTGTTTATTAAGTGGTTGGGTATGGGCTGCTTTTAGTGAAAAAAATCCGCTTTAAATAAATGATTTAAAGCGGATTTTGTGACCACGATGGGATTCGAACCCATACGCCTTGCGGCACCACCCCCTCAAGATGGCAAGTCTACCAGTTTCTCCACGTGGCCTTAAAAGTATGCAAAAAAAAAGTTAAGCATTACGGCTTAACTTTGTGAACCCTTTAGTACAAAACCCGAACTCCTTATTACAGGATTTGAGATGTCTTGTGGCTCTATTTTCTAAAGATTAATCGCAATTTAAGCGGCTATTAATCCTTTGTTAGTCCTTGAACTTTCGGATGCAAATATAGTACAAGTTTACCCTTAAAAGCTAATTTTTTAGATGTTTTTTTAATGTAATTGCAGGCTGTTAAGAATCAGATTTGTAAACCTGGTTTTTAAATAAGTCCTACATTTAAAAATGGAATTCAAACAGATGTTGTGGTATCATCATCGGATTAAACTTTGCTCGGCTGAAACTACTTTTGTAAAACAAATGTTTTTACAATCTTTAATATGCCATACTGCCGGCCTGCCATAAAAACCAGCGATCTTACGTTTTACCACAGTATCGTAAATTTTGGGCAACCTGTTTGTCGGCGGTTTCTGACCATGGAAAACATTATAGTATTACCGGGTTATTAGCATAAGTTAAATACCAAGCCCCATTCAGCAGGAACGAATGGGGCTGGTATTTTTAAAATTTTAGGATTTACTAGTAAACAATTCGCTTGTTCACCGTTCCTTTTTCGGTGGTTATTTGTACTATAAGCACTTGCTGCTGTGCATTCAGGCCGCTTATAACTGTTTCAGCAGCCATAATATTACCGCGGCTGTACAATTGCCTTCCGCGTATATCAAATACCTTAATACGGCTCATAAGGGTATTTCCTGTGTTAATGCTTATTGTGTTACCTTGCTTAAATACAATTACTGTATTTGCATCGATAACAGGATTATCTGTGCCCAGCGCCACATTTTGATAGTGTATTTCAAAACGGCCTTCAAATGTACCCGCTTCTGTAGTAAATGTATAATCATTTTGGCTCAGGTTACGTATAAGGCCTTCCTGAAGGTCTTTCAGGTAAATATTCTGGCCTTGGCTAAACAAACCGTCCGTATGGTCAATCTGTATGGTATACTGGCCGGCTTCCGGTACTGTAAAGCCCATAGGTACCATATCATTTACTTCAAATTCCGGCCTTGCCTGTATTGCAAGCTTGCTGTCCTGCACTATAGAATATAAGGAAATGGTGGTGCTTTCAGCAAGTTTTTTACTGTCGTAACCATAATCGATATCCAGGGTGGCCTCTTCGGTGTAGCCTACCAGCACCTGGCTGGCACTGCCATTCTGCGCGGTAATATTAAGCCAGTAACGTGATGCGGTATCTGCTGCCGACCTGAAAAATGCCTGTGCACCCGGTGAGCTACGGCGCATGCTGTTAGTAAAACTTATTGCAGGGTCTGCAAGGCTTGGTTTTGCCTGTACAAAAAAGCCCTGGCCCGGTGCTATAAGCCATGTGCTGCTGTTGCCCTGGTAAAAACTGCCCAAACCACTATTGTTTGTAGTACTGTCGCTGGGGTTTGCAGTATAACCAAACAGATTAAGTGTAGCATACGACTCTACATTCTGGTTGTTACGTTTCCTCCATAACCATATTCCGGTATCGGTAACCAGTTTTGTACTATTAGCCGATAAGAAGTCGGCTACGCTTATAGGCGACGGATAAGGATTGCCCACTGCGGTAAAGCAGTTGCCCTGTTGGCTGAGGGCCGTGGTATAGCTGCCGTTATTTGGAGCACCTGTAAACGTACCATCAAAAATATAATTACCTGTACCTTCAACATACTGCCCAGGTGTTGTAAGACCTGCACCTGTAGTACCGGTTACGTTTGCAGCGATTACGTTAGGCATACGTATAAGATATGCCTTAGCAACATCAAAATAGGTAGTGAGCGGGTCTACAGGCCAGTAGCCCTCAACGTAGGTAATGCCATTATCAGGGGTGTCATATTTATAGATATAAAAACGGTTGTTAGAGGTACCCATAGAGAAGGTGCGAAGCCTTTGCCCGGTTACAGGTGCAGACCATAATGTATAGTCAAGCCTGTACAGCGGGTTGCTGTTTTTATGGAATATAATGTTGCCTGTATTTACGGCATTTGTAAGCTGTACGAGCGCAGCATTATTATTAAATGTAAAGCTGCCACCCTCATTAACGGTTACCGAGCCATTTACCGTTGCGGTAAAGTTAGAAGGGATAAGTACATCTGCGCCACTGTTAACCACTATGGTACAGGCAGAAAAGCTTGCGCCTGCTGTATAGTCGCCATTAAATATAACAGCATCTGTGGCGGTAGGCACGCCGTTATCCCAGGCAGTACCGTTCCAGGTGGTAGTGTTTATTTTTACCTCAATATAATTTGAAGGTACAACATCACACGATCCGTTTTGTACAATAGCCCTAAGATAGCGTGTAGAAGTTAGTGCGGTACCTATTTCGGCACCGGTTAAAGTTGCATTGGTGCTGGCTATAAAGGCCGGGTTTGCAAATGCGGTAGAGGTAGAGCGCTCCCACCGTACAATGCTACCCACATAGCCTGTAAGTGTTATAGCAGCCGGTGTGGTATTAGCACATATTTGCTGGTTTCCTGTAAGTGTGCCACCATTAGGAGCGGCAGTTACGGTTACCACGGCGGTAGCTGTGCCCACTATGCCGTTTGCATCCCTTACTGTAAGGGTGTAGGTTACGCTACCTACAGTATTTGTAGGCGGCACCGCAGTTGTGCCAGAGCCTAATCCGTTAGACCAGTTGTAGGTGTAGTTACCCACGCCGCCAGCTACTGCTGAGCTAAGTTGTACTGTAGTATTTTGACAAAAAGTACCTCCACCATCTACAGTAACGCTAACGGGCGATGAAGTAATACCTGAAAAGTAAGAGGTTTGGCCAGATGTTAATGTCGCATTTGGAGCACTGAAAGTAGTGTTGCCCAATGTACCAAATTTAACCCACGGGTTTGTTATCGCGTTAAAAGTACCGTTTAGCTGCGCAGCACTAAGTACGCTTTCGCCGCCTACAGCATCGCCTAAGGTATAGTTGCCGGTTACCGTGGCCACCGCGCCGGTTATGCCGGTTTCGGTTACACTCCAGTAGCGTGTAAAATAGCTGCTGGTGCCATAGTTGTTAGGGTGAGTGGCGTCGGTAAGGTTTACCGCTATTGTAGCATTATTAAATGTACCTGCCGTAACGTTTATAGTAAGCGGCGAATAGCTGGTGTTACTTGTAGTTTCGCCTATAGGGAAGGTGTAGGAACCTACACCTGTGTATGGGCGTATAACATGCCCCGTGCCGTCGGCATCAATCATACTGGTAGTAGAAAATGTACCTGCCACGGCATTAGCGCCCAATGTAAGGTTATGGCTTGCAATATCAAGAAGCCCGGAGTTTAACGTAAGCGTACCTGTTACCGCGATATTGTTTTGCAGTATAAGTGTGCCCGAACCCGAAGGCTTGTTTATAGTAAGGTTGTTAAAAGACGGGCTTACCGTACCGCCTATGTGCTGGCCGGCTGCCTCAGTACCTATTATATTTACGGTAGTGCCTGCAAAGTTTACAGCCTGGTTTGTAATTAAGTTACCGGCAATATTTATAGACGCGGGAATAATAGCTCCGGTTCCATTTATGGTTAAATTGTCATAAGCCCCCAGTGCACCATTTGGTATAACTACCGTTTGGTTAGTACCACTGTATACAACAGTGTTTGTAACAGAACCTGCATACAGGTTACCATCTTTTGTAAATGTACCGCTTATATCAAGTACGTTATCTGTTACCGGCCTTAGGTTGGTACCCGCAGGTACTGTAAGGTTGTAAAATGTGGTACTGCCTGCTATAGTAGCATCTCCACTGGCCAGCGGCACAGTAAAAGCAACCGTTCCGTTTGATGGGTTATAGGTTCCCTGGTTTATCCAGGCGCCACTCGCTTTGGTAATATTTAGTTGCCCGCCGGTAGGGGTATTTAATATACCGCCGGTTTGTATGTTTAGCGTTCCAATAGTTACGCTGCTATTTAGTATAGGATCGTTTGGCGTGGTAGCTGCGTCCGGTATTATTACATTGGTAGCGTCAGACGGTGTTGCATTTGGCGTCCAGTTTGCCGCTGTTGTCCATGAGGTACTTACCGATCCGTTCCAGGTTACAGTAGCTACCTGTGAATTGGCCAGTGTAAGTAGTTTAGAATCAAATGTTGACGAAAAGAATGCCACATTTACGTTACTTAGCTCTACAAAATTATCTGTAGTGCCATAGTTAGTGCGCCCCTGCTCCACAAGCGTACTTGGCACTACTACCACCCAGTCTACCAGTTTGTTCTCTGTATTGTTGTTTAGCTCGCCGTCAAGATAGTGCGCAGAAATGGTAGCTTTTGTTCCTATACCACCCGTTTGTATAAAATCGTAGGTACGCAGTATTGCATCGGTTTTACCGGCCGGCGCAGATCCTAATACAATTTTAATACTCATAGATGTAGGCAATGTACCTGTTGTAGGGTAAAAAATTGTGGTTCGTGAGTGGCCAAAGGTATAAGCCACATTAGTAGTAATACCGCTATTACGTGTTATAACTCCGCTTACATCGCCTAAGCCGGTATTGAATGAGTTAGGCCCCATGGTAATACTATACGCAGCGGTATCAAAAGCACCTTTAGTAGCGCTTACGTTTGCATTTGGCAAATCGAGGTTGCCTGTAAGAGTGATATTGCCTGTGGCGTTACCACCTCCTGTGGTATTTATTGTAACTTTATTATAGGTACCGGCAGGCAGGTATTGTGCCGCTGTGGCAGCATTAAAAGCTATCAGGCCCGTACCACCCCATGTTTTGCCCGAGGCAAATGGAGTAGTGGTGGTATTAGTGGTAGTTACCGTACCATTATTAGTAATAGTAGATAATGTACCTGTTAGTGTGTTAGTACCCAGGGCAAAGGTTTGGCCTTCATCTACGGTAAGTGTGCCGTTAACAACAACATTGTTGCCCAGCGTTACCGTATTATTGCCGGATGGGCTTACAGTAAGGTTGTTCAGCAGGTTTGTAGTGCCCAGTGTTGTCTGGTCAAAGCTAAGGGTAGCACTTGCCGCTCCTGAAACAATCAGGTTTGATGATGCGCTTCCGCTTAATCCTGCAGTAGTGGTGTTTGTTACCGTGCCATTAAGGGTAAGTGTGTTTGCCCCTAAATATTGTTTACCTCCGTTAAAGGTAATATCGCCGTTAACAGTTGTAGCGCCACTCAGGTTAGAGTTACCTGCTAAAACCGCTGTTTGTACCGTACCTGCAAGAGGTGCATAATTGCTGGTAGGGTTTGCCACTATTGTAATATCGTCAAGCGCTATTTCATCATAGGCAGTGCCTGAAGCAACATCGCCGCTCCAGCGGATATAATAATAGCTGTTTGCCGAAATATTAAGGCCGGTAAGGGTTACTACCTTATAATACATTTTCCATCCGGGCAGTGCATCGGCAGCGGCGGTAGTAGTATGGTTAAGTACTGTGGCCGCCAGGTAGTTTACGTTGTTAGCGTTAGTAGGCGAATAAAAGAAATTATAAGTGTTGGCGCCTGCCTCATCGTTACGTACATAAATTTTATAACCAATGTTTACAGATGTTATAGCTGTACCGGTCTGGTTTTGGAAACGCAACGTTGTACTGCCCGACGGATAGGTTGCATCTGGTTGTATGCCCAGTGCATAATTGCCTGTGCCTACATGGAATGCATAAAAACCTCCGTCTGTTACGCCTCCGTCTGAAAGGCCATTACCATAGGCCGGGTCATCGTCTAATATATCACCGCCAAAGGTTACGCCTGTTGTAGTGGTTGGCGAGAATACAAACGAGTTAGTATTAAGCTCTCCCACATCCGGAAAATCGGCAAGGCCTGCGCCTTCGTAAGTACCGTTATTTACACCTTCTACGGTAGTATCAAAGTCAATTGTATACACGGTATTTACCGTTTTAACCTGTAGGCCAAGTGGCGCGTTAAGTGTAGTTGTGCTGCCCGATATACCGGTAGTACGGTAATTCTCAGTACCGCCAGAGCCATTATATTCATATACTGTTGCATAGTATGTAGTAGCAGGGTTAAGCCCAATAACAGTTACCGAGTTTGCGCCGCCTGCATATACAACATAGCTTGTAGTGCCTACATCGGCTCCTGAGCCAAATGTTGTTGATGCAAAGTAGGTAGCGCCATCAGTAAGCGTAGCGGCTACAGCCGATGCCTGGCGTACCACAACGAGGTGGTTAGCGCCGTTACCGCCAGACCAGTTTATGGTAGTTTGTATAGAGTTTGTATTTGTAAATGTTAGCGATGTGGCCGTGGTGGTGGGCTCAGTACTTAATACTGTAGCCGTAAGCGTTATCTGGCGTGTTGTGGCACCCGATGCCGCCAGCAATACCACGTTAGAGTACAGTCCTGAGGGGGCGCTGGCTTTTACCCTTACATACGTAGTGGTGGTAGCTGCCGAAACCGGTATGCTGGCTGAATATGGGCCGGCCGCTGCCGAAGAAACCTCAAAATTTGCAGGCGCTGTAATGGTAATGTTATTGCCGGCCCCCAGCGATGTGCCGGTTGAAGTAAAGCTTTGCGGTGCTGACGGCGTACCGCTAATGGTAACGAAATTAGATAACGCGCTTGTAGAGGTAGATATAGACGGGGTATTTACCGCATCTATATAAAACGTTTGCGAGCCGCTTACCGCTACACCCGTGGCTACGTTTATAGCAGCCGTACCTGCTGTGGCTACATTAGCAGCAGGTACACTTGCCGTAAGCTGTGTGGGCGAAACATAAGTGGTAGTAAGGGCAACGCCATTCCATTGTATTACAGAGGTGCTGGTAAAGTTAGAACCTGTTACACTAAGGGTAAAGGCGGCAGAACCCGCCACTTTAGATGTAGGCGATATAGAAGCAAGTACCGGTGTAGCAACCGATATAGAGTAATTGTCAAAAAAAGCGGTTTGTTTCGATTTGGTACCCGCGTTCCAGAATGCCCCTAAAAGAGGCAATGCTGTAGCCGTAGAGGCGTTGTTAGTTGTAGTTCCCTGGCTTGCATAATACCCGGTAGCGGGGTTAGCAAATGATGAACTGCTGTCTTTCCTTACAAACAATTCCCAGGTATTATTAGCTGGCGAATAGGTTACTTTTACACTGGCGTAGTGGCGGCCAAAGTCGTTTACACCGCTGGTGTTAGATGATATCATATCGGTAGATGTACGCAAGCCTGCACTATAGCGCACTAAACGTATGGGGTCGGTATTACCGCTGTTGCCCAGTACTACTGCATAGCCGCTACCGGTAGTTGCAGTAGTGTTTGAGGTACCCGCAAGCACCACGGCGTTACCATAGTTATTATTTGCCACACCACTGGGGTTAGTGCGGTACTGGCGCATATTAAACGTCCAGGTTACAGTGCCCGGATTAGCACTTAAGGTAGCGTTATAAGGTGCGGTCGTGGCCGAAAGCCTGTAGGCTAAAATCCATCCTGCACTGTTTGCCGCACCTGTAGCATCATTAGTTAAATCCAGGTAGCCGGAGTTTATGCGGGCACCCATATCGGTACCGCTGCGTACTAATGACCAAGTGCTGCTGTTGCCTATTGCACCATTTACGGTACTATAGGAGGTACCTGCCGATGTGGTAAAATCCTGTGTAAAGACGGTAGTCTGCTGGGCACCCGCCGCGAGTGACAGTAAGCCGGCCAATACCAGGAATAACCTGCTGTTTTTAAGTAATTTTAGTTGCATGTGAGAGTAATTAATTGTCGATTTTATATATTTTATAGTGAAATTGTACTACCTTATACCCTCAAAGGTACAGAGGAAATTAAGCAAGCCATCCATTAATAGCCAGATGCACGGTTATGTATAGTTGAAATGTAGTATAGCCCTGTTAAGCTGTAATACGGTGCTAACTTTCTTAATTTGATTTAGGGATAGATATTTAAATAGTAGATATGGGGTATGCTCAAAAAGAGTGAAACGTCTTATTAATGCCGATAGGTTTTAGTACTGGCTAAGTTGATATCAATATTTTTCTGTAATGTATAGCCAGGTGTTGGCCTGGCCTGGTTAACTGTAAAAAATATGTGGTAGGTATCGCTTAAAAATTGCTGTGCCGCCAGCGACAAAAAAGGGATTCCGCACACACACAGGCTACCCATTACAAAAAATAGTAATTTTGTTTGCATAACAATCATTTTTAAGTGAAACACATTAAGCGAACACTATTTTATTGAACTTAACTTGTAGCAATCAGCCTGTAAGGTGTGTGTGCTGTTGCAAATTTTATATCCTTTAAGAGATATAAATTATTTCGTTACAAATATATAAGCGTGGAATTTTTTTAATGTTAAAGTACTAAACAATCGGTTTAAATACATTTTTCATCGTTAGATGTACTTTTTTGTATAGTGATGGTTGTCTTTGTAACTTAAAAAATTCATTAGTAAATGAATTGAATTGGGTGAAGTAGGACAGAGGGTTTTAAGTATGGAGATATGGATGAGTCTTAGCTAAAAATATCCTGCTGAATGGAAAATCTATAAAATACAAATGTTTACAATGAACTAACAATTGTTTAAGTCACGTAGAAACGGGTTTGATGTGTTTGTATGAGTTTTCGTTAATTGCCGATTTACACCAAGAACTTGCAATTATACTCCATTTCTGCCGGGCAGGAAACTGGATGTGCATCTTATTTGTATTGTGGTTTTCGGCTTCTGATAGGCTCATTTAGTTAATGAGTTTCCAAATGGTAGAGGAGTAATTTATATGGCTTAAAATAAAAAAAACTAACTAATAGTACGAATTCAATATCAGATAATGAATTTCAATGATGGTTGTTGGAATTTATGAGATAAGCAAAATAAAGGGGTATAGCTGCTTATAAACAGGTTATTAAAATAAAAGAGACAAGTTTTCTGTTTAGAAAAAATGTCTCTTTTTGTGACCCGGCTGGGATTCGAACCCAGGACCCCATCATTAAAAGTGATGTGCTCTACCGGCTGAGCTACCGAGTCGTAGCATTCTGGAAAAAGACTTTTTTGTGACCCGGCTGGGATTCGAACCCAGGACCCCATCATTAAAAGTGATGTGCTCTACCGGCTGAGCTACCGAGTCAAAATACAGTAAAAGTCATTCCCTGAATGCGGGTGCAAATATAAGGATGTATTATTTATTAACCAAAATGATTTTATTATAAATTTGAGTTTTTTTTTACTAATTTTCTCAACGCCTTAGTATAGAAAGGCTTATTTATATGAAAAAGATAATTTTGTGCGGATACATGGGTTCCGGCAAAACAACTACGGCCAAAATACTGGCAAAAGCGGCCGGAATACCCTATTTTGACCTTGACGAAATTATAGAAAAAAAGGCCGGTAAAAGCGTGCCGGAGCTTTTTGAGCAGCAGGGCGAGATACATTTCCGCAGGCTGGAGCATGAAGCGTTTAAAGAAATGCTGGCAAACGACTACAGCTTTGTGCTAAGCCTGGGCGGCGGTACACCCTGCTATGCAAACAACCACTTATTGCTGCAGCAGGACGGTGTGCAGTCGATATACCTTAAAACGGGTATTGACACTATTATACAACGTACACAGGTGCAGGCTAACAAAAGGCCGCTGCTGGACAAACTACAGGGGCAGGAGCTAAAGGAGTTTATAGGGCAGCACCTTTTTGAGCGCAGCTACTACTATCACCACGCAAAACATGTGGTAACTACCGATGGCAAAACGCCCGATGCAGTAGCTGATGAAATTATGGATTTTCTTAATTAAGCGCCGCAAACGGCTCTGCGCCTTCAAGCTGCACCTCAATGTGCTCTTTCATAGACGTAGAGAGCGAGAGTCCTTTAAAATCGGCTTTAACGGGATATTGCTTGTGGTTGCGGTCTACCAGCACGGCGGTTTTAAACTTTTTTAGCGGAACGTCTAAAAAGTGCTTTACACCATATATAAGTGTAGTGCCGCTGTTTAGCACATCATCTATAAGCACCAGCGATTTATTAGTGTATTGGGCAGTGGTAAGCGAGGTGTGCACCGGTTGTAGCGGTTCCTGTTTGTTAACGGTAACTTCGCACAGTGTTATGGTAAGGTCTGATATGCTTTCCAGCTCGGCAGCAATCATTTTTGCAAACACGTAGCCGTTGCTGGCTATGCCGGCAATTACCACTTCGGTTTCATCTGCAAAGGTTTCATAAATCTGGTAAGCAATGCGGCGGGTTTTATATTCAATCTGCTGCTTGTTCAGTATCACATTCATCCGGGTACTATTTTTTTTCAAAGATAAAGAAGAGTTCTTTACCCTCCCGCCGTTTTATCGAATTATACGCGCGGTGCAGCATGTTAATTTTAAACAGCGGCGCAAACAAATTTACATACTCTTCGCGGCTTCCGCCAAAGGGTGGCCCCTGTTCTGTAAGCTCAAAATCAAACAGCAGCCCTGCCAGCTTACCGCCGGGGGCTAAAAGGCTGTGCATTTTGGTTACATAGTTTTGACGCAGGGCAGGGGGCAGCGCGCAAAAAAAAGTTTGTTCTATAATAAGGTTATAGGTGCCGTAGTGCTCAAAAAAATCGGCGTTTATAAGCCGTTCCGCAGTAAGGTGGGGCAGGCGTGCGGCAATGTTTTTTAGCGGGGTTTCGGCAATATCCAGCACGGTGGCGTTTTCAAAACCATTTTCGGCCAGGTAGGCAAACTCATGCCCGTTACCTGCGCCGGGCACCAGTATGCGGGCGTTTTTATCCGTCAGCTGGTCTATATATTGTTTAATGGGTGGGGTAATGCTGCCGGTATCCCAGGCAACATCATCGCTTTTGTAGCGTTCTTCCCAGTAGGTTTTGTCGAGTGTTTCCATTGGTTATATGTCGTCTGCATCGGGCAGCTCATCGGCATAATCATCCAGATCGCGGCGGTCTTTCTTGGTAGGCCTTCCGGTTCCGCGGGCGCGGTAATGCTCTTTGCTGAGTTTTAATAGTTCAAGGTGTTCAAAGGCTTCTGCGGGAGTTTCATCCTTACGGTATATATCTACGAGTTTTGGCCCCAGCCGGTTTGCCGGAATATCAAGTATTGTAAGTTTATAATTTATCTGGTCGCGCCTTACTGTAATTTTATCACCCGGAAACACATCGCGCGATGCTTTTGCCTGCTGCCCGTTTACCGTAACATGACCTTTTTGTATGGCCTGGGTAGCTATACTGCGGGTTTTGTAGTACCGCACGCACCACAAATATTTGTCAATCCTCATACTATTTCTTAAAATATGGTGTTATACCATTACAAAAATAAGGGAAAATTGTATCTTGCACCCCTATAAAAAAAATTATAATGAACAGAAGTTTAAAGGCGCTTGGCCTTATTGCACTCATTACCCTTTTTGCCTCATGTAAAAAAGACGATGGTGCCGATGTTACCCCGCCCCGTGATTATACTGTACAGTATGCTGCCGAGAAGGTGCAGATAGAAGAGTACATGCAAACCCACTATATGACTGTTGATGCTAACTTTAACGTAACTTTTGATACGCTTGTAGCCGGTTCAGGCCATGTTTCTATATGGGACCAGACGGACTACCCGAAGATAAGCAAAAACGTGTATAGCGTTGCCGAAGCTAACGTGCCACTGTATACCTTATACTATATCGTGTTGCAGCAGGGAGTGGGTATAGCCCCCACCCGTGCCGACAATGTAAAGGTGGCTTACAGGGGGCAGTTGTTTGACGGTACCCAGTTTGACTATAACCCACTGGGCGAAACGCCGCTTAACCTGTCTGGTACTATAGAGGGATGGCAGGAAATAATACCGATGTTCAGGCCCGGTGTATATGTAGATGAACCCGGTAGCCCTAACCCCCCGTCTTACCAAAATTATGGCGCCGGTGTTATGTTTGTGCCTTCAGGGCTTGCCTACTATAATTCAGGTTCAGGTAATGTAGGGGCTTATGAACCGCTTATTTTTAGCTTTAAGTTGCATGCCGCCGAATACCTGGATGCGGATAGCGACGGTATTTTAAATATAAACGAAAGAGAAAGTGAGTTTAGCGACCCCTTTTATTATAACACCGATAAGGATAAGGGCGATGTAACCCTTGACCATACAGTGGCCTATAAGGATGGTTATGCCCCAAATTACCTTGACCCTGACGATGACGACGACGGGTTCTCTACACAGCTTGAGTTGATTGACCCGGATACTGATGAAGAATATCCCAGCTTTGAGGCCATCCGCACAAATATTTGCAGCGATACAGGTACCATTAAAGTACACTTAGATCCTACATGTCACCCAGAGTAATAGCATAGCAGCACTATATACACAAAAATCCCAATCTGGATAAGGTTGGGATTTTTGTTTTAGTATACAGAGCAGTGCGACGAGGCTATTTCAATCAGTTTCTATTTACGCAATACCACAACTGTTTCACAAATGGCGAAAAAACCATTGTTCTTCTATTATTTTTTTGTGTAGTATTGTACTACGTTATGATTTATAATATGAAAAACAGCCTGATTTTAAAATTTGCAATTTTATCTCTTTCTTTTGTAATTATCTCCTGCAAAAGAGAGCAGGTAGGGATTAAAATAATAGGAAAAGAAGATGTTGTTTCAGATACCTTAATTTTTAATTCTAAAGACACAATTATTACACACGGTGTTATAGACAGTGTATTTTTATCACCTTACCAAAAGCATACGTTTACACTTAATGGTTCTGAACCAACAGCTTTTAATCTTAGAGAGAAAGGAGGCATACTGAACATTTATAATACTGAATTTGTTGTGTATAATGTAAGATACGATGAAGACGACCCCAATAATGAAAAATATGAAAATGCCGAGATAAATCTTATGTCCTGCGTTATGATTGATTCGTTTTTAATATTCGAAAAGAAGTTTGAAAACCAATTAAAAGACCCGAATGAGCTACGTAAAATAATTACTGAAATTTCAGGTAAAAAAAATGGCAATTACAAAACCTATTATGACGAACGCCAGGAGTTAATTGAGGGAGGAGATTATGATACACTGAACACTTTGGATGGATTTGAATTTAAAAAAATCGGAAAAGATAAAATCTTTATAGAAAAGTTTTGGGATTATGATATGAATGACAATATACCGGAAGAAATTACAGTGAGAACAAGAAAAGATCACACCACCAGGCAGGAGAAAATTCTAAAAGCCATTATTTCTGATAAAGATTTTCTGGCAAATGCCAAAATTTGGAAGAACAAATTTTATATTGTAGATATCAGGGATTATTAGAAATAAATAACGGCCAAATATTTTAGACAAAAATCAAGCACTTCATTATGTCTGCATTACTAACTATTTGTATATCAGTTAATCCAGTAATCAACCGGAAATCACCCTAATAGTTTCCTTAACCACCCCGGCAACCCTTCTTGCTTCGGCTATGTCTTCATGCACTATGGTTACATGCCCCATCTTGCGGAACGGGCGGGTTTGCTTTTTGCCGTAAATATGCGGGGTAACGCCGTCAAGAGCTAAAATCTTGTCGATATTTTCATATACAACGTTGCCGCTGTAACCTTCGGCACCCACAAGGTTTACCATAATGCCGGCTACCTTGCTGTCGGTATTGCCCAGGGGCAGGTTGAGTATGGCACGCAGGTGCTGCTCAAACTGGCTGGTGTAGCTGGCCTCTATGCTGTAGTGCCCGCTGTTGTGCGGCCTTGGGGCTACTTCGTTAACTAATATTTCATCATCTTCCGTCTGGAACATCTCCACGGCAAGCAGGCCCACATGGTTAAAGGCTTCGCTTACCTTTAGCGCTATGGCGCGGGCCTTTTCGGCTACAGCTATATCAATACGCGCGGGGCAGATAACATACTCCACCTGGTTGGCCTCCGGGTGAAACTCCATTTCTACAACCGGGTAGGTTTTTATTTCTCCCGACGGGGTGCGCGTTACAATTACGGCAAGCTCATTTTTAAAGGGAATCATGCTCTCGGCTATGCACTGCACATCGGGCAGGCCGGTAAAGCTTTCCGCATTGCGTATCACTTTTACGCCGTTACCATCATAACCGCCTTCGGTACTTTTCCACACAAAAGGGTAGGCAAGGGCTTCGCTTTTTACGGCGAGTTTTAAGTCGGCAAGGCTTTCAAATCGCTTATACGGCGCGGTGGGGATATCGTTGGCGGCATAAAAATCTTTTTGCGTGCCTTTGTTCTGTATCAGCTTAAGGGTAGTGGGCGAGGGGTATACCTTTATGCCTTCTGCCTCCAGTTTTTCGAGCGCGGGTATGTTAACCAGCTCTATCTCAAAGGTAAGCACGTCTACCTGTTTGCCAAAGTTATATACCGTATCAAAATCCATAAGGCTGCCCTGTACAAAAACGTTGCTCCCCACTTTACAGGGTGCATCATCACTGGGGTCGAGCACATAGGTTTGTATATCAAATTTGCGTGTTTCGGTAAGCAGCATCTTGCCCAGCTGGCCGCCGCCCAGTATGCCGAGTTTAAATCCGGAAGAAAAGTAGTTCATTTTAGCCGTGTTGTTCGGCATCAAAGATACTTATTTTTTTTTGAGGGGCTGAGGATCTTAGATTCTTAGGTGCTGAGGTTTTTTGACCGCGGTAAAATTTAAAGGTTATTAAGCGCCCCGGCATCCTTTAAAACATTACATTAAAAAATGTTGTAGTATTTTTCACTTAAATTTAGCATTTGGGTATGGGTTTATATTCGTATTTTAGGGCATGATTAAGTTTAAGAAATAATCGCAATTTTAAATATGGCCGGTATGAGATTAACTGTAGAGAGAAAACCCGTAAAAGTATTACCTGACACAAAACGTGTAATAGCACGTTTCTTTTTTAATGGCGAGGAGCGCGCCATAGAGCTTGTAAAGAAAATACTGGCACTGGATAAAGATGAAACCTTTGCACTGATATCTCCCTTATTGCAGGATTTTAGCAAGCGACACCGCAACATTACCCGTAAATTGCTGCGCAACAGCGACCGTGTAAAAAAATATGTTATTGCCAGTGGCTACGATTATGAAAAGCTCGACGAAAACTGCAGGCTGCTTATAGGGTCGTACTTTACACACGAGTATTCTATAGAGTCGGCCGCGTTTTTTAACCCAAGCATAGTGCCAGACCCTGACCAGAGCAACCTTGAGGAAGGCCAGCTGCGCGTTATCATCAGCTTCAGGGCCGTAGGCGAGGGGCACGTGAGTTCGGTGGTTTTCCGCCGGGCAATGATAGACCGCGCCTGCAACATTACCGTAATACCCGCAGGTAATTATATAGACGAAGCGGAGAAGATACACAACCTGGTGTACCACAAAAGGCTGTTCCTAAAAAAGGCCGAAGAAGCCGATATTGACGAGCGCTTTACCGAAATGGTAACCAAAGGGCTGGGTGACCGCTTTGATTATGACCAGCTTAAAAAGATAGTATACGAGGCCCGTGAAACCATTGACGACCCCGAAACCCACCGCCAGTTGAACCTGATACTGGCCCTGAGCGACAGCTACCGCCGCATTACCTTTAGTAAGGATACCGATATTAGCGACAGGGTTATCTTCCCGATATCTGATTTTGAAAGCAAGGGTATTGAAGATGCGCGTTTTGTAAAATTTACCGATGAAAACGGCAAACAGAGCTACTACGCCACCTATACCGCTTATGATGGTGTGCACATTATGCCCAAGCTGCTGCGTACTAACGACTTTTATGAATTTAAAACCAGCCCGCTAAACGGGGCCGGGGCAAAGAATAAGAACCTGGCGCTCTTTCCGCGTAAAATAAACGGAAAGTTTGCCATGCTGAGCCGTATAGACGGGTGGAACAACTACCTGATGTACAGCGACAACATTAACGAATGGGATGACCCTATTAAGATACAGGCGCCGGAATTCCCTTGGGAGTTTGTGCAGATAGGCAACTGCGGCAGCCCTATAGAAACCGATGCCGGCTGGCTGATAATTACCCACAGTGTGGGCAGCATGCGCCGCTACAGCATAGGGGCTTCACTGCTTGATATAAACGACCCATCGATAGAAATAGGCCGCCTTAAAGACCCGCTTATTATCCCAAACCCCGACGAGCGCGAGGGCTATGTGCCTAATGTGGTGTACAGCTGCGGCTCTATCATCCACGGCGAAGACCTTATTATCCCTTACGGACTATCAGACCACAGCTCGGGCTTTGCCACGGTAAAACTGCAAACGCTGCTTGACAGGTTGAAGACTGGGGGGTAGTGTTCAGTGGCAGTAGGCAGCAGCTTCAATGGACGTATATTGTATAAAACAAGCCCGTAACGTTTAAAGCGTGCGGGCTTGTTTGTATTATCTCCAATACAAGGTTCGTAGCAGTAGCGATGCAATCAAACACAATGAAGCTTCAGGCGTTTATTTCTTTGCTACAATTTTTATATAAAATTCAATGGAATCTGAAATAGCTTCATCAGCAATGATATAAAGTAACTTTCCTGATTTATAATTTATATCCCATAGTGTCCTGTCGATAACCAGCTTGCCGTTCATTGTAAGGATGCCGACTTTAACTTCTATTTTAGCCGGAAAAGTAACCGGGTGTGTTATGCCTTTAATGGTTAGGTTTCCTGTAACATTGCTGTTTCCATTGTTTGCCGGTACAACTTTAGTAAGTACTATTTTTGCAGAGGGAAACCGTTCAACATCAAAAAAATCAGGATTTTTTAAGTGGCTTATAAGTCCGCTGTCGCTGTCGTGGCTCTCATCGCTCATTGTATTCATGTCTACTTCAGCCGTGCCACCCACAAGTTGGCCATTTTCAGCCGTCAATGCTCCCTTTGATATAGAGATGTACCCTGTGTGGGTGTTAGAGCCGGCCACGTTACCGCCTTTCCATGTTATAACACTTCCTTTAGTATCTATACTGTATTTTTCATTGGCGGCCTTATCCGTTGAGAAGACTGCCAAAGCGTTGTTTTTACTTTCGTCTTTCGAGGGTTTACCGCAACAAATGCAGCTAACAATGATTAAAATTAAATACGTAATTGATGTCTTGTTGTTCATACTACAAAAATTAAATTGATTAATACTATTTATAAATGAGCGAAGCTACTTTGATATTTTCCGGCGGGAGATACCGGGATTGTAAATAAAAATGTAAACTTTGTAAATAAAGCGTAAATACTATGTTTAATAACCAAAAGCTCTTTTCCGGAAAAATTAAGTACCTGATTATTATTGCAGTACTTACTCTCATTTCTGTAGGCTGCTTGGCATTTAACAGTATGGGCGGCAACGATTTTGACAGTGGCCGGAGAGAGGTCCTGCTCCGCAGGGTGGGGCACGAACTGCTTTTACAATCAGGTGACAGTACATCGAGGGTGCTGCCGGTCGTAAAAATTGCCGAAAATAAATACCAGATACGTTTTGAGGATGATTTTACCTTCATGCCGGATTCCCTTGTAAAAACTACCCGTAGATTATTAGACAAAAGCCCGTTTGAAAATGATTATATAGTTAATGTTTTAAACTGTGCCGACTCGAGTGTGGCTTATGGCTACGCCATATCAAAAAATGAAAAAGACGATATAGTAGCGTGCCTGGGCAGGGAGCAGCCCAGGGCTTGTTATATGATTAATATTACATTTAAACAAGCCGGCATAACTTATACAGAGGCCGGATATCTGCTGGGCAGCCTGCCCTTGTTAGCATTTGCAGGTTTTATTGTTTTTAGGTACCGCAAACCTAAAAAAGCGGTGCCTGCCGCCGGGCCTGCCGGTATCTATACCCTGGGCTCGGTAGTGTTTGATGCTAAAAACCGCAAACTGGACATCGACGGACACTCAACAGACCTAACCGCAACCGAAACGCGCGTACTGCTCATTTTTGCACAGGCTCCTAACCAGGCTGTAGAACGAAGCCGCCTGCAAAAGGAGATATGGGAAGATGAAGGTGTTATTGTGGGCCGTAGCCTGGATGTATTCATCTCAAAACTCAGGAAAAAACTGGAGGTTGACCCGAATATTAAAATTGCGGTGATACGCGGCAAAGGTTATAAGCTTGAAATCAGCGCGTAAACAGCATTTGTAAATTTGGTGCCTACTGCAACTGAACACTGATTTTATTGCAAAAACTAACCACTGTCCACTGACCACCTGAGGCTCATTTCCTTATCTTTGCACCAAAATTACATTTACATGGAGAATGAACCGGCCGGTGAACAACTAACCGGCTTTTACGCCAAGAATCCCGTTTTAAAGAATAAAGAATTTCGTGCCTACCTATGCCTGCGCTTTGGGCTGTTCTTTGCCCTGAGCATGCAGGTTACCACAATATTTTACTGGGTATATAACATTACAAACGATAAACTGGCGCTGGGCTTTGTGGGCCTTGCCGAGGTAATACCCGCAGTGGGCTGCTCGCTCATTGCCGGCCATTATGTAGACCTTGCCGAAAAGCGCAAAATGGTGCTTACCTGCGTTATCTCTTATATTGCACTGGGTGTGGCGCTCTTTACGCTCACCACGCCTTTTTCTTTTGAAAAGCTGGGCATGCATGCCACGCTGTACCTCATTTACTTTTTTGTATTTGTGGGCGGGGTAATCCGCTCGTTTATGGGGCCGTCGGTATTTTCGCTGTTCGGGCTTATTGTGGAACGTAAAAACTATGCAAACGGTACCAGCTGGGGCAGTATGGCATTGCAACTGGGCGCGGTGCTGGGCCCGCTTGCCGCCGGTATAATGATAGCGCTTGATGGCGTGGTTACCGGTATGCTTGCCGTGGTGGTAATAATGATACTGCTGCTGTTTGCCATTTTATATATTAAGACAAAGCCCGTTATAAAAAAAGAAACGCGGGAGCCCATATTACAAAGCCTTTCCCAGGGGCTGCGTTTTGTGCTGAAAACACCTGCCTTGTTAGGCGCGCAGCTGCTCGATATGTTTTCGGTACTCTTTGGTGGCGCCATAGCGCTGCTGCCGGTATACCAAAAAGAAATACTGCACGTAGACGAAGTAGGCTTCGGCCTGCTGCGCTCGGCGCCGGGCGTGGGTGCACTCATTACGCTGGGCATACTGGCGTTTATGCCGCTTAAAACACATCCGGGCAAAAAACTGTTTGCAGCCGTTACCGGTTTTGCCCTCTGTATCATTACATTTGGTTTGTCAACAAATTTTATGCTGAGTTTCGCGGCACTGCTGTTCAGCGGTATGTTTGATGCGGTGAGTGTAGTCGTGCGGGGTACCATACTACAGCTTGTAACGCCGGACCACATGCGGGGCAGGGTAGCATCGGTAAATACCATTTTTGTAAGCAGCAGTAACGAGCTGGGCGATTTTGAAAGCGGCGTTATGGCCCACTGGCTGGGTACGGTGCGCGCGGTTGTGGCTGGTGGCTGCCTCACGCTGGGGGTAATTGCGGTTACCTTTTTTGCCGCGCCGCAGTTGCGTAAATTTGGTTTTGACGACGACCACGGTACGGACGATGTTAAGAAAGGGTAATATCATTTTACCGCATACAATAGCCTGTTGATTGCTGCCTTTTGCTTTCAAAATACACGGTGATAGATATGGTTGTTTTAATCGGGAAAAGGGTAGTACTGTATACAATTAAAAAGGCCACCCTTTACAGGTGGCCTTTTAAAAAAGAAGAAAGTTGCTTGTCTGCATTTTATCATTCTTTCAGCTTATCTTCAGATTTTACTTCACTGCTTCAGTTGTTTGAGTCCCGTTCCCCTCCGTTCCTCACTTTGTCAGCGACCTGAATCTTATTTTCAGCGAACTTTAAAATGGTATTTAAATCTTTTACTAAAATAGTCATTATTGTAATTGTTATTACTACCATAACCACTTTTGCGGATATTTTATTTAAACTGTTATAACACAAAAATATTTCCTTTAAAATAAGCGATAAACACTGTACTTTGTGTTAAAATTCAAAGATATGATGTTGTTCCTACAACGTTATAGTTGGTGTTTTCTTTACCGTTATGTCATTAAAACGTTATTTTTGGCGTAGTATGGCTTTTTAGGCACAAATTCTCATTATCAGATGTTTTGTTGTCTCACGGTTACCGGGGGATAATTGTGATGGTTTTAAAACAAATAACTTACCCCCGCATTACCATAGTAATTTACCGGAAGCCCCGGGTAATAATAGCGCGGCGCCGCCCCGTTTACCCCTGTGGCGTTAACCAGTACCATACCGGCGTACCGCGTGTTTGTTATATTGTTAATGCCAGCCGCAATGGTAAGGCTTAGGCCAAATTTGGTATTGTACTTCCAGCCGGCTTTTGCATTGAGCAAATTATAGCTGGAATTATATACCGTATTGGCATCGTTAATAGGGGTGGTGCCCGTGTAGTAATAGTCGGCGCTGCAATACAGGTGCAGCGGCATACTGAGTGTAAGCCCGCCGTTAACCTTTGTAGCAGGCACACCCGTAAGGTCGTTGCCACTATAATCTACATCGTTATTAATAAATTCCTTAAACTCATATTGCCCAACCGATGCTGCCGCGTAGGGCACAAGTACCCACTTAGGGCTAATATCCCACACGTACCTTGCGGAGGCCTCTATGCCCATGTGCAGCGTTTTACCCGCGTTAACACCCACATACTGGTCGTCGCCCACGCGCTGTGCCACCAGGAGGTCGGTAATTTGCATGCGGTACAGTGCCACATCGGTATATAATTTTTTATTAAAGGCGTAGGCTTTGGCACCCACCTCTATATTATAGCCGTTCTCGGGTTTTATGTTGGGGTTTATGGTGCCATCTGCGGTAAGGGTTTCTTCGATGGCGGGCAGCGAAAAGCCTTTGCTTATGGACGCGTATACCGTTGCGGTTTCGGCCGGCTTAAATAACAGCGATGCCTGGGGTGCCCAGATACCATCATAACTGTATTTCTCTGACGAAGCAGCATCTGCCGGAAACGTGTTATCCAACTCAAAATTCGTCTTATTATAATTTACCCCACCCTGGAATTCTAATTTTTGGGTAAGTTCTAAACGCAATTGCGCAAAGGCATTGACAAAATCGCGCTTTTGCTCATTGGCCGTGAGGCGATTGCCCTGAAGGGTGCCGTTGCCGTTATTTTCCTGGTAGTTGTTTTCAAACGTACCGCCGTCGTAGCCATCTTTAAAATATTCGGCCCCGGCAATAAACTGGGTGTTGATGCTGCCTATTTTGGTATTCCCGTTAAACTGGGTGCGCCCGCCGTAGCCGGTGCTGTTTTGGCTCAGGATGTCAAACGGGCGCGGCTCATAGTTCTTTTTTGTATTTACAAAAACCGAGGTACTGTTTTTTAGCCACGGGGCAAGCTGCCAGTCGTAGGCCAGGCCGCCCATATAAGTGTGGTATTGCTCGTAGCCCTTGCTCGCCGCCCAGGTAGGTGCCGCTGCCTTAGGGTTGTTTAAAAACGTTTCCCTGTTAACCGAGCTGGGTATATAAGCCTTCATGTAGGTATAGTTGCCAAAGTAGGTAAGCCTGCTGTTTTCTTTACGGAAAGCGTCGCCTGCCAGGGTAACGCCCTCACGGTAATAGCTGCTGTTAGCCCGCCAGCCGTCGTTTTGCAGCTTGTGGTAGTTTACGTTAAGGCTTCCGCTTTTAGTGTTATAGCCATAGTTGACCGTGTTTTTAAGCATCCCAAACGAACCCGCCGTGGCACTTACCTTTGCCTTGCTGCCCGGGTCGGTGGCATATTGTGGGTCAATTAATATCGCGCCGCCAAGCCCCGCACCGTAGAGGCTGCTGAGCGGGCCTTTTATCACTTCCATTTTACCGATGACTTCCATATCGATATCCTCAATGGTGGTTTCGCTGTCGCCGGTGGTAAGGGGGATGCTGCCGTAAAAAGCACGTATCTTATTGGTGCCATATGTAGTCCTTGCGCCAATGCCGCGAATGGAAATACGGTTGGTATTGATAGCGCCGCTCTGCATCTGCACGCCGGGCAGTGTGTTGAGTATGGTGGCGATATTAGTGTTGTCGTTGCGCTGTATCTGCCCGGGTGTAAGGATGCTTATTGCAGCGGGGGCTTTTAGCAGGCTGTCATTTATGTGCAGGCTGCTGATGGAAATTTCGCTTAAGCGGGTTGCGGTAATAGCCGGTTCAATGATAATGCTGTCGGTTGCTTTTTGTGGCGGCTGCTGGGCGAATGCAATGACGGTGTAAAATGCAAATAATGGGGAAATAATTTTTTTTAGCATGCTTTTGGTTTGGGTTTTACGCCTGCTTGGTTTTTAAACCTTGCAGGCGTATACAGTAAAATCAGCCTACAAAAACTTGTTCAGCTTAAGCCAGTCGAGTCCGTTCTCAAACCAGGCATCAGTTGTGGTCCTGTTGTTCATGCCAAAGCCATGCCCGCCTGCCTGGTACATATATAATGCACCCTTAACCTTATTGTTAATCAGGGCATCATAAAACAGCATGCTGTTTTGTGCCGGCACCAGCCCATCGTCCTGCGCGTGTACTAAGAAAACCGGGGGCGTATTTGCCGTTACCTGAAACTCGTTACTATACAGTTTTACTTTCTCTGCCGGGGCGTCTTTGCCTATAAGGAACTCTTTAGAACTTTGGTGCGTATATTGCCCCATACTGATAACCGGGTAAATAAGCATAGAAAAATCAGGCCGCACGCTCTCGCCGGGTTTAACGTCTATTACAGGCTTATCAAAATGCGTAGTAGCGGTAGATGCCAGGTGCCCTCCGGCAGAAAAGCCCATAATGCCCACCTTAGTGGGGTCTATATTCCATTTGGCGGCATTTTCGCGCACCATTTGCAGCGCACGCTGGGCATCCTGCAACGGGGCTATAGAACGGTCTTTCATTATTTGGTCGCTGGGCAGTCGGTATTTTAGTACAAAGGCGGTAATGCCGTTTTCGGCAAACTTTTTTGCGACATCTACACCCTCATGCCCAAAGGCCAGCATGGCATAGCCGCCTCCGGGGCATATTACTATGGCCGTGCCGTTTGCCTTGCCTTTTTCGGGGAAGAAGGGCAGTAGGGTAGGCTGGCTTACATTACGTATGCCCGAACGCGCATCAACGGTTTCTTTATAGGTAGCAGGGGTGGGCTTGCTGTTAGGCACCGTTTTATAGAGCGGCAGGGCCTCGTTTTGCTGGGCAAAAGCGGTGTGCATGGTAAATAAAAGCAGGAGGCATGACGCCGGTTTTTTAAATGAGGTTAAATGTAGCATAGGTAATGATAATTTGTATAGCTACAAATTTAGCATTTTCAGGATGCGAATGGGGATTACGGTGAAGATTTGAGTCTTATTCTTTAATAATCTTACGGTTCATAACGTTGCCGCTTACAGTACTTATGTTCAAAATATAGGTACCCGCGCTCAGGCTTTCTATCGAAATGGTATTTTGTGATGGTTGCAATGCGCCGGAAAGCAATACCTGTCCTAAAAGATTAACCAACGCATAGTATTTAAGTGTTTCACCCGAAGCTATATTGATTAACCCTTTTGATGGGTTAGGATAAATTTTTATATTATTTAAACTATGGCCTTCAACCCCGGATGTACCCGAACCACAGGAGCCTGAAGCCAGCTTTGCAATAAAAAAATCGGTATAGCTTTGCACCCCGGACACCTTAGTAAGAGTGGGCACATTATCATCGGGCAGGGTAAAAAGGTCGTTATAGAAAAAGCCGCCGGTAATGTAGTTGCCGTCGTTATCAAGGGCAACGGCAGTTAAGCCATCCCTCGTTCCCGGTGAGGTCATAATATCATGCACAGCCAAAACTGTTCCTGTATTTTTATTTATATGCAATAAGGCAGGTTCAGACAAATGCCCAAACGGCCTTTCAATTGTAACCGAACCCCAAATTTCGTCAGTTACCTGCGTGGCTACGGCAAGCTCATTGCCATTAATAACAATATCATAAGAAAAGTGGCTGCCCGACCAAAAATTAGGATTGGAGAGCTCTGAATATGCCGTAGGAACGGTAAGCCATTGTACTTGGCCATCAGCATTTAATTTTGCTGTATAATTTATATTCCCCACCACATTTAACGGAAATTGATACGTTCCCATACTTATACCCTGCCCGTCTGTAAAAAACTTGCCTGTAATATATAAATTTGAATCATCATCAACTTCAAGCGAAATAATCCGGTTATCCTGAATATCAGAAAGAGACGAAACTTCCCTGCGCCACACCTCATCTCCGGTGTTGCTTATTGCTAAAATAAATGCCTGCTCCGTAAAGGGTATGCCGTTGTTAGAAAAGGGAAGAAGGTCGTATATATCGCCGTTAGACCTGTATCCGGCCAAATAATAGCGCTGTAACACTTCATCATAACTAAAGTCAGTATGCTCAAGATATAGGCTGCCCCCCATTGAAAGCGGCAATACGTTTAGTACGTCGCCATCACTATTGTACTTAACAATATAATACTTTAAGCTGTTTGCTACAGCAGGCACCGTAAGCTGCCCATTAAGGTGTGTACCTTCCTTAAAACCAATAAGGGTGTGCAGCGTTCCGTCTGAATCTACTATAACCTCATGCATTTCTGCATATCTCAAATCAATTGTTACATCTCCCTGGGGCATTACACGCCATGCGAGGCTGCCGTCGCTTGTATTGTATTTTAACAAAGCTGCGGTTTTATAGCCTTCCTGTGGCTCCCCGGTAATAGGCCCTAACACGGGCATGGCATCGGTGGGGCTAAAATGGGGTGGCAGGTAGGGCTGATCTGGACCGGAAATATTTAGCACGTTTGCGCCTATATACAATCCGCCGTTGTTATCCAGGGCTATTTTATAAGCATAGTCCTGTGCTCCTCCGCCTATGGTTTGCGTCCAGCGCAGAGTACCTTCGCAGTCGGTTGATAACAGTACTATATCAGTATTGCCGGAAGAAGAACTTTCTGAATTATAAACGGTTACCGGTGTGCCGTCATACTCAGTACTATTTTGGGTCATAAAAGCCATGTAGTAATAATTATTATCGGCATCCACAACAATATCTACAATATGCTCGCTGTTAAAGTCGAAACCACTGTTTTCGCCTGCCGCGTTTTGAGTGCCACCACCACGTTTTGCCCACTGCCATTCATACTCCTGGGCGGTTGCACTAAGGGCTAAGAGCAATAAAGTGCATGGTAATAGTTTTTTCATAGTAATTTATTAAGTTAGTTGCAGCCTAAAAATAATGAAAAACAATTTGATAGCCTCCACTACAGCGCTGTTTTTTTATTTACGGCTTTTTAACTTTGTGATTGTTTTTAAAACAAAATCGCCGGAAAATGTTCCGGCGATTTTTAGTTATTTTTAAATGTAATGATTTCTCAATTGCTTCGCGTTTTTACCACTGCATTCGAAACGGAACCTCGTGTGTTCAGGATGAAAAACTGCAAACTGCAAACTGCTACTGACCACTGATTACTGATTACTCTTTTATACTCTTCACCTTTACCTTATCAATCTTCACGCCCTCCATTTTAAGCACTTCAAGTTCATAGAGGTTCCAGGCCAGCTTTTCGCCCTCCTTAGGGATGTAGCTCAGCTCGGTCATGATCAGGCCGCTTACGGTGGTAACCTCGTATTCCGGAATCAGGTCGTCAAGGTCAAAATACGTAAGGAAATCGTGCAGCGGGTAGTGCCCGTCTACCATCCAGGTGCCGTCGTCAAGCGCCGTAAGCTGGAACTCGTCTTCATAAAAGTCAGATGCGTCGCCCACCAGTGCCTCCAGTATGTCGTTTAGCGTGATGATGCCCTGGAACACGCCATACTCATCGGTAACCAGCGCATAATGCACCTTTGTTTTCTTGAAAATCTCCAGCGCCTTATAGGCCGAAGTATGCTCTATCAGGTACACCGAATCTTTAATAATATCCTTAAGGCTAAAGTCGGCTTTTTCATACTGGGCAAAAATGTCCTTAAGCTGTACTACGCCCATTACATCGTCAAGGTTGTTGCCCTCGCATACCGGGTATACCGAGTGCAGCTCTTCGAGCATTACCTCGCGTATCTTGTCTTTATTAAACTCTGTGCTCAGGTAGCTTACTGATTTTCGGTGCGTCATGAGCGAGTTTACCTTACGGTCGCCAATGTGGAACACGCGCTCCATAATATCATGTTCTATTTCCTGCACTTCGCCGCCTTCGGTACCTTCTTTAATAATGGCCTTAATTTCTTCTTCGGTTACCTTGCCGTCTGCCGTAGGGCGTATTTTAAAAATTTTCATCAGCGCATCGGTGCTGGTGGTAAGCAGCCAGATAAACGGCGCGGTGATGATGCTGATGTACTTCATGGGTACGGCTACCAGCTTTGCAATGCTTTCGGGGTAGGTAAGGCCTATGCGTTTTGGCAATAACTCGCCCAGCACCAGCGAGAAGAATGTAAGCACCACTACCACAATGCCCACGGCAATGTTAGGCGCGTAGGGCTTAAGCACGGCTATGCTTTCTACAAAAGCGCGTACGTCATCGGTAATTTTATCGCCGGAATAAATACCGGTTAGTATGCCGATGAGCGTAATGCCTATCTGTACCGTACTTAAAAATTTGTTTGGCGCGTTAGCCAGGTCCAGCGCCGTTTGCGCACTGGTGTTGCCTTTTTTGGCGGCGGTTTCAAGGCGGTTCTTCCGTGCGGATATCAGTGCTATCTCGCTCATCGAGAACACGCCGTTAAGGATAATCAGGAAAAATATTATGGCTATTTCCAATGGGTGGTTATTTAGTTAAACTTGTCTATAACAAGGCTTAACCTCTCGGTTACTTCCTCTACAGACCCTATGCCGTCTACCTCATAAAATTTTTGCTGCTGCTTATAGTAGTCAGCCAGGGGTGCGGTCTTTTCATTATATTCCTGGTAGCGCTTGCGTATCAGGGCTTCGTCCTGGTCGTCGGCACGGCCACTGGTTTTGCCACGCTCCAGCAGGCGCGCTACAAGTATTTCATCATTTGCTTCAAGGGCTACAGTGGCGGTTACACTCCAGCTTTTAGACTCAAGAAACGCGTCCAGCGCTTCAGCCTGCGCTATTGTGCGCGGAAAGCCGTCAAACAGGAACCCGTTTGTATCGGGGTTTCTTTCCACTTCATCCTGCAGCATTTTAATGGTAACATCATCGGGCACCAGGTAGCCTTTGTCTGAATACGACTGTGCAAGCTGGCCCAGCTCGGTATTATTGCTTTTGTGGTACCTGAAGAGGTCGCCTGTAGAAATGTGCTTTAAATTGTATTTTGTCTTTAAAAACTCGGCCTGGGTGCCTTTGCCTGCCCCCGGTTTCCCGAAAAGTACAATATTAATCATCGTTGTGTTAGTATGTAAAATTAGTTATGTTACTGTAATTGGTAAATTTCGGGCAGGTTGCGCCCCAGCCCGTCATAGTCGAGCCCGTAGCCCACAATAAATTTATTGGGAATCTCAAAGCCTATATAATCAAGTGTAATGTTTTTAGTATAGGCTTCGGGCTTAAAGAAAAGCGTGGCTATTTTAAGCTGCTTTACATTTTGGCCTTCAAACATTTCTTTTAGGGTTTCAATGGTGTGGCCTGTATCTACTATGTCTTCTATTACCACTACGCTGCGGCCCGCTAAGCTCTGCCCAAGGCCTATAAGCTGTTTAACCTGGCCTGTGCTGCCCGTGCCCTCATAGCTGGCCACCTTTACAAAGCTTACCTCACAGTTTGCGGTGTAGTGCTTTACAAAATCAGATACCACCATAAAGGCACCGTTAAGCACGCCGATAAACACGGGTGTTTCGCCGGCCATATCCTGCTGTACCTGTTTTGCCATGCGTGCCAGGGCGGCATCAATATCGGCAGCGGGGATAAACGGCACAAAATGTTTGTCGTGAAGCTGTATCACTTTAAGGGAAATGTAAATTGATATACCCTGCAAATATACTAATTGTAAGACAGCGGCTTATAAATAGTGGTTTATTTTGTAACTTTTTTAAGAACGGACCCTGCCTTCCTGTAAGGGCGGGCTGCAACATGTATTGTGCATGCCTCCATTAAACAACTCCTAAATTATCTGTGCCCTTAACAATACATCCTGTTTTGCCCTAACTTTGATGGTATAACCCGAAAACATTACACAATGGCACCTGAACCTGTTATTGCACCCAAAGCCACCCTTACTGAGGCTGATACCGACCGTATTATAGAAATGGCCTGGGAAGACCGTACCCCTTTTGAAGCCATACACTACCAGTTTGGCCTTACCGAAGATGCCGTTAAGGCGCTGATGAAAAAAACACTTAAATTCAGCAGCTACACCCTGTGGCGCACCCGTGTAGAACACTGCCACACCAAGCATGCTAAAAAACGCAGTACAGATATTACCCGTTTTAAATGCAACAGGCAGCGTACCATATCATCTAACAAAATAAGCAAACGGTAATGGCACAGCGTACCTATATTTTTGCGGGGGCGGCATCGGCTATGGCGGTGCAGGCCATGAAGGCTCTAAAAGCACAGGGCCACAAGGTAATAGGCATATCGCGTAGCGAAAACGTGATGGGGTATGACGAATTCTATACAGTAGACAGTTACGCCTTTAACAGTTTCCCGAAAGTTGAAGAGGCCGTAAACGGTATTGCCTACTTTCCCGGCACTATAAACCTGAAACCGTTTCACCGCATTGGCGAAGCCGACTTTGTTGCCGATTTTTCTATCAATGCATTAGGGGCAGCGGCATTTTCACAGGCGTATTTACCCAACCTTAAACTGGCCGATGCACCGGCCATACTGTTTTTTAGCACCGTGGCGGTGGCAACAGGCATGCAGTTTCACGCGTCGATAGCCATGGCAAAGGGTGCGGTTGAGGGTTTAACGCGGTCGCTGGCGGCAGAGCTTGCCCCTAAAATAAGGGTAAACTGTATAGCGCCGTCGCTTACTGATACACCCCTGGCCGAAAAACTGCTGGGTTCGGCAGAGAAAGCCGAAGCCGGTAAAAACCGCAACCCGCTGAAGCATATAGGTACCACACAGGACCTTGCAGGAGCCATACGCTTTTTACTGGGTGAAGAGGCCGGCTGGGTTACCGGCCAGGTACTTGCCGTAGATGGCGGCATGGGGGCGGTACGGGTATTGTAGATATATGATTATAAATACAACCACCCCGACCTGCGGGCACCCCTCAAGAGGGGAATAGCTTTGCTCCTGTAAAAATCAGTGCAAAATCCGCGTCATCCGCGTTCCACATCAATAAACAAATCAATGCATCAACAAAAACTACACCTTATACTTCATCGCAAGGTGCACCACCTTTTTGGTTTCAAAAAACTCATCTTCAAAATAATCCGATAAATTAAAAAGCGTAACCTTTTGGAATACTGAAAGTTCCTCGCTAAGGTCACCGCCCTTAAGGTATAGGATGCCGTTTGGCAATTCATGGTTTTGGGCTTTTTTTACCTTGCCGCGCACCCATTTTACAAAGTCGGGCATATTGGTTACGGCACGGCTTACTATAAAATCAAATTCTTCATCAATGGTTTCGGCACGTTTCTGGGCAGCGCGCACGTTGGTAAGGCCCAGCGCCTGTGCCACCTCCTTTACTACTTTTATTTTTTTAGCGATAACATCTACCAGGTAAAAGTTAGTTTCGGGGAACAATATTGCCAGCGGTATGCCGGGGAAACCGCCGCCCGTACCCACATCGAGCACACTGGCACCGGGATTAAACGGCATTACTTTTGCAATACCCAGCGAGTGCAGCACATGGCGCGTATACAGCTCGTCGATATCCTTGCGGGAAATTACGTTTATCCTGGCATTCCATTCTTTATACAGCCCTTCAAGTCGGCTAAACTGCTCAGTCTGCGTGTCGGTAAGGTTTGGGAAATAGTTGACAATTTCCTTCATATTTTATATTTTTGACAAAAGTAAGCATTTCTGTACTGAAATTTTGGCTCAATATTTAGGTTTGCCTGCGCTTTAATAAGTACCTTTGAAATCTATTTTGTTATCAGCATGAACGTAACCCAGCCCATTTTCTCAAAGCACGATTCCGTGAAGTTTTTCCGTACGCTAACAAAGCGTGTAAACGATTATTTTAAAGACAATAACCTTAAAAAAACAGGCAACTGGAAACTGCACCTTAAAACGGCCGTAATGTTTTCGCTTTACCTGGCGCCTTATTTTATACTCCTTACACTCGATATGCCCTGGTGGGCGCAGCTGCTGCTTACTATTACCATGGGGGTTGGCATGGCCGGCATAGGCATGAATGTAATGCACGATGCAAACCACGGGTCGTATAGTGGCAAAAGCTGGCTTAATAAGATAATGGGCGGCAGCATGTACCTGCTGGCCGGCAATGTAAACAACTGGCAGATACAGCACAATGTGCTGCACCATACCTATACTAACATACACGGGCATGACGAAGACCTCGAGGCCGGGCGCATTATCCGCTTTTCTAAGTCGGCGCAGTGGATGAAGATACACAAGTTTCAGCACTACTATTCGGTATTCCTGTACGGGTTGCTTACATTTAACTGGGCCCTTACTACCGACATAAAGCAGATGCGCCGCTACATAAAACGCGGCCTGGCGTATGGAAAATTCCAGAGCCCGGTAAAGCAATGGACCATTTTAGTAATTACTAAAATAATATACGTAGCCATCTGGATAGCATTGCCCATTATCATAGGTATCGCGTGGTGGAAGGTGCTCATAGGCTTTTTTGTAATGCATTATGTAGCGGGGCTAATACTAAGCATTGTATTTCAGCTGGCGCATATTGTAGAGGAGACCGACAACCCGCTGCCTAACGAGATGGGCGAAATGGAAAATACCTGGGCCATACACCAACTGTATACCACAGCCAATTTTGCCCCTAAAAACCGATTTGTAAACTGGTTTACAGGTGGTCTAAACTACCAGATAGAGCACCACATTTTCCCCAACATAAGCCATGTGCATTATAAAAAGATAGCCGAAATTGTAAAGCAAACGGCTAAGGAGCACAACCTGCCGTACCATGAGTTCCGCACCATGCGTGGTGCTATTGCTGCGCACTTTAAGCATCTCAAAGAACTTGGGATGAAGCCGGAAATGGCGTAGGTGCTGAATGGATATTATAGATGAAATAATAACGTTCTGCTGGGTAGCAGTTATAGATAACCTGTTTATCAGCCTGCTGTTTGTAAAATTATTTTCGAGGTTTTTTGCCAAAGATGCCTACCCGGTTTCTAAACAAATTATCCGCTGGCTGATTATTGGATATGCAGTTATAAGTATACTAAGCTGGATTGCCGCGATTATTGTAGATGAAAAACCTTTCTCGGAACGGGCGACAGGGCCTTATGCTGCAGGATTCTGGTTGCTGGTATTTTTTTCCTGTGTCCTGCCACTTACGCTATTACTTAATAAAGTAAAACATAATGGCTGGGCAATATTGCTCATTGCGCTGTTCGTAAATTTGGGAAGGCATATAGAATGGCTGGCGTTTATGAACATGAGCGGTAACGGCTGGATGATGGGGCTGACCCTTATGCCTTTAATAGGCTTGTTTAGGTACGGCATTTTACTGCCCATTTTTATAACAGGCATAAGTATTCTTGTAACGAAGTACCGCAAAAAAAAAGACAATTTTTAGCAATGCCAACCTATGGAAACAGTAGCAGAAATGATAAAACTCTATGAGGTAACGGTTATCCACAACCTGTTTATCAGTCTGCTTGCCGTAAAATTGTATTCTTATTTTTTCGCGAAAGAAGCCTATCCCATTTCTAAAGAAGTTATCCGCTGGCTTATTATCAGCAGCGGGGGATTAAGTATTTTAAGCTGGATTATAATTGCAGTTACTGCCGATGAAATGGCTATGAGTAACCGCGCTACCGGCCCCTATGCGCTTGCATTTTGGCTGCTTATATTGCTGTCCTGTATACTCCCGTTTGTACTGCTATTCAAGAAAATAAAAAAAAAGGCCGGGCCATTTTCCTTGTTGCATTCCTTATCAATACCGGCTGGCTTTTTGAGCGGTTTGTAATTATTGTTACCAGCCTGCACAGGGATTATTTGCCATCAAGCTGGTCAATGTCCCAGCCTTTTACGCCGCTGTTTACAACTTTAATTTACGGCGTATTGATAGGTTTTTTTATAACATGCACAACGGTTGTTGTGATGAAGTATAGCAATACCTCAGAAAATGATATAAAACCACTGCAATGAAGTACATTATACTTAATTGTTTGCTTTCAATAGTTATCTTTGCCTTTATATTTTACAGCTATGCAGGGGTTTCCGGTGGAGATATGGCCATTATGGCAATGAATGTAATAGCAGGGATACTACAGATGCTGGCCGTAAGTATGTACATGCATTTTGCTAAAAAAGGAAGCGCGTCAGCTATAGTACTGGCGCTTATAGCAATGCAGGTTGCAGAACTGGTATTGTTTATTAATTTTGGCTATGATATAAATACCTGGATAAAAGGTATTAAACACTGATTTACAGAAACACAATATAACACACAATTTACATAAGATGAACGCGCTTTCAGACAGGATCAACAACTTATCTACATCGCAAACACTGGCGATGGCCGCAAAAGCAAGGGAACTAAAAGCCCAGGGGTTAGACATTATAAGCCTTAGCCTTGGTGAACCCGATTTTAATACACCCGATTTTATTAAGGAAGCTGCCATACAGGCCATAAACGACAACTACAGTGCCTACCCACCGGTAGATGGTTATGCCGAACTTAAAGATGCCGTAGCGCTTAAGTTTAAGCGTGATAACGGCCTGGGATATAAGCCATCGCAAATTGTGGTATCTACCGGTGCCAAGCAGTCGCTGTACAACCTGTGCCAGGTGCTGCTTAACCCCGGCGATGAGTGCCTTTTGCCCGCGCCCTACTGGGTAAGCTATGCCGAAATGGCCAAGATGGCTGAGGCCATTCCGGTTGAGGTGCCTACTTCAGTAGAGAGCGATTTTAAAATCACGCCGGAGCAATTGGAAGCCGCCATTACCCCAAAAACCAAGGTAATAATGTTCAGCTCGCCATGTAACCCAAGCGGATCTGTATACAGCCGTGCCGAGCTTGAGGCGCTTGCTAAGGTGCTTGAAAAACACCCTGACATTTATATCATTTCCGACGAAATATACGAGCATATTAACTTTACGGGCAATTTTTGCAGCATCGCCACCATACCGGGCATGTACGACCGTACCATTACCGTAAACGGTGTGGCTAAGGCGTTTGCCATGACCGGCTGGAGGATAGGCTATATAGGCGGGCCGGAGTTTATTGCCAAGGCCTGTACTAAAATGCAGGGCCAGGTAACCAGTGGTGCAAACAGTATTGCCCAGCGTGCTACCATAACCGCGCTACAGGCCGACCCAAGCGTGCTTAAAGGCATGGTAGACGCGTTTCACCGCCGCCGCGACCTTGTGGTAGGTCTTGTAAAAGATATCCCGGGCTTTAAGATAAACGTGCCTGAAGGTGCTTTTTACCTGTTCCCGGACGTTTCGTACTACTTTGGCAAAACGCTAAAGGGGATGGAAATTAAAAATGCCGACGACTTTAGTATGTTCCTGCTTGAGCACGCTACTGTAGCTACCGTTACCGGAGATGCCTTTGGCAACCCTAACTGCATCCGCTTTTCGTATGCCACCAGCGACGACCAGCTTGTAGAGGCCATGAGGCGTATTAAAGCCGCCGTTACTGAATAAGCTTTTTTACAGTTTTATATAGTGAATCCCTCGCCGCGGCGGGGGATTTTTTTGTATTTATTATATTTGGGGAGTAATGGAAACCACCCCGCCCTGCGGGCACCCCTCAGGAGGGAATCGTAGTACGTGTGCGGCTTCATATTCATAAGAGTGAAGCTAATTCCCCTCCTGAGGGGTGGCTGAAAGCCGGGGTGGTTTTGCTGCAATACAATACACTTTTTTTCTTACTTTTACCCCTATGGAAACCAATAAAACAGGCGCGGTATATGCCCTTGCCCTCGGCCTGCCCGCCGGGCTGCTGTGCTTATGGCTATTCTTGGGCCTGCGCGATTATTTTCCGTTTAGCCTGTTGCTTAAGGTAAGCAGTTTTAAGGTATTCTGGCATCCAGCCGCTTGGGTAGCGGTAGCCGGGCTGTTGGGCGGATCATTATGGTACAGCGGTTTGCGTATCGCTTTTTATCTTGAAAAGCATGATACCCTGGGCGCAAGTTTCCGGTTTACTTTGCGCGTAAACATCCGCCTGCTCATCGGGCTAACGGTTATTTACATCGGCGGCATAGGCCTGCGTATGTTTACCGGGCACAAGCCCCTGCTGGCTGCCATTCCCTACAGTATTATTGCCATAGCCAGCCTGCTGGCGCTCGCCTCTTTAGTGGCAACCGTTACCATAAGCCTGCTTATTGTACAGCTGACTAAAAACAAACTGAAGATAAAGATCTAAGGCGCTTAGTGGCTTAGGTCCTAAGGCCTCGCCTCTAACAAACTCATAAAACTTTGTACCTTTGCTATATAAACAACATAACACTGCCTTACCCCGGCAGCAATTCCCCCTTTGGGGGTTAGGGGGCTCAATTATGCAAAAAAAGATAGTACTATTAGGGTCGGGAGAACTGGGTAAAGAATTTGTAATTGCCGCGCAGCGCCTGGGGCAAACCGTTATAGCCGTAGACAGCTACGAGAATGCGCCTGCCATGCAGGTAGCCCATGGCTTTGAGGTAATCAATATGCTCGACGGCGCCGCCCTCGATGCCGTTATTGCAAAACATACCCCCGATTTTATTGTCCCCGAAATAGAAGCCATACGTACCGAGCGTTTTTATGATTATGAAAAGCAGGGCATTACCGTGGTGCCAAGCGCTAAGGCGGCCAACTTTACCATGAACCGTAAGGCCATCCGCGACCTTGCGGCTAAAGAACTGGGGCTGCGTACGGCTAACTACCGTTACGCAACATCAGCCGACGAACTGCAGCAGGCTGTGGCCGAAGTGGGCATGCCCTGTGTGGTAAAGCCGCTTATGTCGTCTTCAGGTAAAGGCCAAAGCACCATAAAAACCGGCAGCGACATTGAAAAAGCCTGGAACTATGCCGTAGAAGGCAGCCGCGGCGACGTGGTAGAGGTAATTGTAGAAGCGTTTGTAAACTTTAACAGCGAAATTACCCTGCTTACCGTTACCCAAAACAACAACCCTACATTGTTTTGCCCTCCTATAGGGCACAGGCAGGAGCGCGGCGACTACCAGGAGAGCTGGCAGCCCGCGCATGTGAGCGATGTGGCCCTTGTCGAAGCGCAGGACATGGCACGCAAGGTTACCGAAGCCCTGGGTGGCGCGGGGTTGTTTGGCGTAGAGTTTTTCCTGGCGGATGAGGGCGTGTACTTTAGCGAACTTTCGCCAAGGCCGCACGACACCGGTATGGTAACCCTTGCGGGAACGCAAAACTTCAGCGAGTTTGAACTGCACCTGCGTGCGGTACTAAGCCTGCCCATTGCCGAAATAACATTAGAAAAAACCGGTGCAAGCGCCGTAATATTAGCCTCGGGCACGGGTGTACCGGTATTTAGTGGTATTGAGCAAATAGCCGCACTGCCTAAAACCGACTTCCGCCTGTTTGGCAAACCTACTACAAGGCCCTACCGCCGCATGGGCGTGGCCTTGGTAAGCGATGCCCTTGGCACACCGGTTGAGGAAGTGGTGGAAAAGGCCAAAGCCGCCGCCGCGCTGGTTACGGTAAGTGAAGGGTAAGCCTATCCCGCTCAAATATAACGGCATGCCAAATCGATGAAACAGAACAGGCGTTTTTTTAAGGCTCCATGTCCTAAAGGCCCGGCCCGGGCAAAACGCGCGATTTGGTGTACCTCTTAAAATCCTGTGCCTTTGCCTTACCGGTGTGGCCTTCTTAAGCGGATGAAGTAAACAAATGAAGGTAATTTTTTCGATGATGTTTATGCGGTAGCGCTTGTAACAATATGCGGCACATCCATACTAATATGCAAAACCAAATATCAGATGAAAAAAATTACCATTACACTGTTTATTATTGTTTTAGGATTCCTGTTTATTTATAACGGGCTGCCTGTAATAAACTTTGGTTATATAAAACTGCCGCTAATGCTTATGGGGTTGCTACTGCTTACCGCGCTGCTGTTGTTCAGGGTAACGGGGCAGGGCGAAAAAATGCGCTTTAATGCCGTACCGGCGCACCGCTACCTTTTATGGGGTATTGCTGCCGTGGTTGCTTACCTTATAATAGGCCCGGTACTTACCACCCTTCCCATTTTCCGCAGCCAGGCCTACCGGGAGCTTATTGGCCCCGTAAAGAACGGCACTAAGATGACGAACCACATCGCGCCCATATCGTTAGACGAAGTGCGCGTGGTAGACGAACCCCTTGCAACCCTGCTGGGCGAAAAAATACTGGGCAGCGACCCGGCGTTGGGCAGCAAATGCGAGTTGGGCGAGTTTTTTATCCAAAAGGTAGACGGCAAGCTGTACTGGGTAGCGCCGCTGCTGCATTCGGGCTTTTTTAAATGGCTCAATAACAGCGAGGGTACCGAAGGCTACGTAATGGTCTCGGCCACTAACGAGCGCGATGTAAGGCTGGTGCAAAAACTGGGCGGAAAGGAACTGAAGATAAAATACCAGCCTTCTGCATTCTTTGGCAGTGAAATAGCCCGCCACATCTATTTCAACGGGTATGAAACCACAGGCATTACCGATTATATTTTTGAGGTAGATGATGCCGGTAAGCCCTACTGGGTAGCCACAACGTTTAAAAAGAAAATAGGCTTTAGCGGAAACGATGCCACCGGTGTGGTGGTTGTAGATGCCCAAACGGGCGCCATACAGGATTTTGGCCTGGATAAGGTGCCGGCCTGGATAGACCGCATACAGCCTATAAAATTTGTGGAAGACCAGCTGCAATCATGGGGTGAATATGTGCACGGCTACTGGAATTTTAGCAACGAGGATAAACTGATGATAACCGAGGAGCTAACACTGGTATACGGCCACGATAACCGCTCTTACTGGTATACCGGCTTATCATCTGTGGGGAAGGATGAAAGCGCTGTGGGCTTTATGCTGGTAGATACCCGTACTAAAGAGGCCACCATGTACAACCAGAGCGGCGCTACCGAATATGCCGCCCAGCGCAGCGCCGAAGGCAAGGTACAGGAAAAGGGGTATAAGGCTTCGCTGCCCATACCTTACAGCATTAACAATATACCCACGTATGTAATGACGCTTAAAGACGGCGGCGGCCTGGTAAAAATGTATGCCATGGTAGCCATAGGCGACTACACCATAGTAGGCGTGGGCAATACCATGCGCGAAACGCTGATGTCATATAAAAACGTGTTTAACATGGCGGGCAACCGCATTACTACCGAATCGCGTACCGACCGTAAAGAGTTGAAAAGCGTGGTATCGCGCATACAGAGCGACATTAAAAACGGCAACAGCTTTTATTATTTTACCGTGCAGGGTTCGCCCAAGATATTTATAGGTTCGTCGCAGCTTAGCAACGAATTGCCTGTAACCACTGTGGGCGACAGCATCTCTATATCCTATGATGCCGATACCGAAGAAGTTATTGACGTTAACAAGTTTGATAATCTACAACTGGGGGGTAAGTAATGGGGTGGCGGCACGTGCTGCCAATTTATTAGTTGCGGTGCCGGGAAAGGGGAGTGCGTTAATCAGGGCTATCGTGTTACAGTGGTAGTCCTGTTAAAATATACCCAATATTGTACAACACACGGCTAAATCCTATTAAATTTAACCTGCCGAATTTTCAAAAACATTTATTTAAATGAAACATATTACCACAGTACTTGCACTTACCGGGCTTTTAACCCTGGGCGCCTGCAAGGAAAAACAGGTTACTAAAGAAGAAAAGCAGGAAGCCAAAGCGCAGGGCGGCACTACGGTTACCACGGCAATAGGCCCGCTTGAACTGCCCGCGCCCTATGCTACCAAAAGCGTTTCTAAAGACAGCAAAATGGTAGACTGGCCCGAAGGCGCTGCGCCTAAAGCCCCGGCGGGATTTACGGTTACAAAATTTGCTTCGGATTTAGAAAACCCACGCAATACTTACGTAGCACCTAACGGCGATTTGTTTGTGGTAGAGAGCGGCACCCGTGGCAGCGCTAACCGCATTACCCTTTTCCGTGACAGCGATAAAAGCGGGGCTTATAAAACCCGCGCTGTATTTGCCGAAGGGCTAAACCAGCCTTATGGCGTACTGATACTAAAAGATAAATTTTATGCCGCCTGTACCGACGGCCTGTATATGTATCCTTATAAAGAAGGCGATATTAAAATACAGGGCAAAGGCAAAAAGATAGTAGAATTGCCCGCCGGTGGCTACAACAACCACTGGACGCGTAACCTTATTGCAAATGCCGACGGCAGTAAAATATACATATCGGTAGGGTCGTCCAGCAATGTGGGCGAACACGGTATGGAAAACGAGGTGCGCCGCGCGGCCATACTGGAGGTAAACCCTGACGGAAGTGGCGAGCGCATATATGCCACCGGGCTGCGTAACCCTGTGGGTATGGACTGGAACCCGGTAAACAAAGAGCTGTGGACCGCCGTAAACGAGCGCGACGAACTGGGGGATAACCTGGTGCCCGATTATATAACCAGCGTTAAAGACGGTGGTTTTTACGGATGGCCTTATTCGTATTACGGGCAGATAGAAGACCCGCGCATGAAAGGCCAGAAACCGGAACTGGTAGCCAAAGCCATTATACCCGATGTACCGGTAGGTGCTCACACGGCATCACTGGGGCTGGCGTTTTACACTAAAGATGCCTTTCCGGCGAAGTATAAAAACGGCGCGTTTGTGGGCCAGCACGGCTCATGGAACCGCAGTGTGCTAAGCGGTTATAAAGTACTTTTCGTGCCGTTTAAAGACGGAAAGCCCAGCGGCATGCCCGAAGATTTCCTTACCGGTTTTATAGCCGATGAAGGCAAAGCCGAGGCTTATGCCCGCCCGGTAGATGTTACCGTACTGAACGACGGCAGCCTGCTGGTTAACGATGATGCCGGAAACACGCTGTGGAAGGTAACGGCCAACAAATAGTTTTTTCATCTTACTAAATAGTTACTAAGGAGTCCTGCGGCGCTTGCCGCAGGATTTTTTTATAAAAAATGCCGAAACGCCGGAATTTACCTCCGGCGTTTCCGTTTCATAAAAATAACGTACTTTTGCAGCTTTCAAACTTTTGACTTATACACTTTAAACGAATACGATGACAGAGGGCAATTTTGTAGATTATGTAAAGATATATGTGTCGTCCGGCAAGGGCGGCAAGGGATCTACGCACCTGCACAGGGAAAAGTTTATTGAAAAAGGCGGCCCCGATGGGGGCGATGGCGGCCGTGGCGGCCACGTGTACCTGGTGGGTAATAAAAGTTTGTGGACGTTGTTCCACCTGAAGTTTGCACGCCATATTAAGGCGGGGCACGGCGGCGATGGCGGTAGCGCCCGCAGCACTGGTGCCGATGGTGAGGATAAGTATATTGAAGTGCCGCTGGGTACCGTGGTGAAAGACCAGGAAACCGGCGACGTACTTTTTGAAATAACCGAAGACGGCGAACAGCGTATTTTGGCCAAAGGCGGCAAGGGCGGGCTGGGCAACTGGCACTTCCGCAGCTCTACGAACCAAACGCCGCGTTATAGCCAGCCGGGTATGCCTACACAGGAAATTGACGTACTGCTGGAACTAAAAGTACTTGCCGACGTAGGTTTGGTAGGCTTCCCCAATGCGGGCAAGAGTACGCTGCTTAGTGTGCTTACCAGCGCCAAACCAAAAATTGCCGATTACCCGTTTACCACGCTGAAGCCTAACCTGGGCATTGTGGCCTACAGGGATTTCCAGAGTTTTGTAATTGCCGATATACCGGGGATTATAGAGGGCGCTGCAGAGGGCAAGGGCTTGGGCCATTACTTTTTGCGCCATATAGAGCGTAACTCAATACTTATTTTCCTTATCCCGGCAGATGCTGCTGATATTAAAAAGGAGTATGAGATATTACTGGACGAACTGCGCCGCTACAACCCTGAGATTCTTGATAAGGAGCGCGTTATCGTAATTTCTAAATGCGATATGCTGGACAGCGAACTCACCGCCGAAATGAAAGCCAATCTCGACGTTACCTTTAAAGGTATGCCGTACCTGATGATATCTTCAGTCGCGCAACAGGGCCTTACAGAACTTAAAGACAAGCTGTGGGAGATGCTGAATGTTACGGCTGAGTAAATACGCTTAGATAATAGGCCGCCTGTGAGGGTGTTACATAAAAAAACAGTCACACTACGCTTGCCGTAGTGTGACTGTTTTTTTATGTACTTTTCCCTATGCTTTCGCTGCGGGAATCCTCAGCAACTGTCCGGGATAAATCTTATCAGGGTCAGACAGCATGGGTTTGTTTGCTTCAAAAATCACGTTATATTTTTGTACATCACCATAATACTTACCTGCAATTTTACTCAGTGAGTCGCCGCTCACTACGGTATAAAACTGCGATTCAGGTTCGCTGGCCGTTACCCGCATCTGGTTGTTAACCGATTGTACCCCGCCTACATTGCCTACTGCCAGGGCTATTTTTTCGGCGTCGGCCTGGTGCTCTACCTCGCCCTCAAGGGTTACGTTTTGCCCGCTTGTAGACAGCTTAATGTTTTTATACGTAAGCCCCAGCCCTTTTACAAATTTAAGCAGTTCGCTTGCCTTCAGGTTTTCGCTGTCCGGCGCAGCGGCGTTTATCTTTCCGAAAAGCTGCGTACCCGCATCTTTGTTAAATGTTAGTGTTGCCATTTTTTAGTGTATTTTAAATTAGGTTATACACTAATTTAGGCGTTTTGGTATAGTTGTAAAAAGGGGAGTGGTGTTTTTGGCAAAGGTTTAGGCTATACTTACAGTAGCGTGTTAAGGGATTATGAAAATGAGTTTGAGATGATAGACGAGGAGCATGTTTTTTGTCGAGGCATTTTTATTGTTATCTTTGGAGTATCAACCACCAACTTAAACCCTATGCCCCTTACTAAAAAACGCCTTATCATCAGCTCAATCCTTGTTTTGATTGTAGCGTGGGTAGGTTTCCAAATCTATGATTTTTTAAAATTTGGCTTTGGTGCCGGGAGCTTTCCCCATGCCGAAGTGTATCATCTGAGTGCGTCAGAAGGCGAGGTAATCGCAGCAATACGCGAACTTGAAAAAGAGGGTAAATTACACAAACCGCCCGGGGTTGCCGATAATATTTCGGTGCGCGACACGAGTGATCACAGGGATTACTGGCGCTTTACTAATTTTTATTTCCGCGACTCTAAAGAAGTGGTGCAGGCCTGGACCCGCCCTGACGACAGCACGTCGACCACGTTTGCATTTTACGGTGTAGACTATAAGGTTATTAACCAGGACTTATGGTACATCCCAAATGCGCTCAAGATAAGAAGATTTCGTAAAGAGATATTTGAACCGCTGGAAGCTAAGCTTGATGAGAGAAAAAAGCGGGACTATGAGATGAAAGATAAGAGATAATAGACCTCCTGTGTGGGCGGCTTTTTGTGGTTTTTCTACACATTGTCTTCCATTCCGAGTGGAGGAACGGAACCGAGGAATCTCATTTATAAAGTTCAGTCCGCATTGCAACAAGCAGTCGTTCTGCTTTTAAAATATTGGGTCGCTCTGGCAGGGCAGAAGTATCTTTTGCTTTTTCAATATCATCTAAAAGTGAATTTGCCAAAACCATCAGATCATCATATTCCATATTCCCTGATTTAATATTTAATAGTTCCTCACGGTTATTCACCCTTATGTTCAAAGCACCTTCGGTAAGTATTTGCTTTGCTGATTGTAACAGCCGGATGGTATGCATCATGTTTTTAGAATCATAGTTTTTACCGTGCAGGCTGTTGGTGTTATAGCGGTCTTCGTTGCGTTTTTTTATCCAGTCCCAGTATTCCTTATAATCTTTGCAGTAGGACGAATAGGCTTCTTTGTTACAATACAGGTGCGCGGCTGCTGTTTCTCCTTTTGGTACAGACGAGAGCACTACCTGGTTAGATTCTGTACCTTTCGCTACCCCTTTATAGACTAAAACATTTCCGGTATCGATAAACACGGCAAACATATCTTTAAAATGTGGGATGCTCACCAAGCCGCATTGCTCCTGGCTAAGGTTGTTTTCACTGAGCCAATCGGCAAGCGGGATACTGGTGTTCCCCGAAAGTACATAGCAAAAATCAAGCAAACTCTTGCGCTCCTTATCTACCGGGTTTATAATTTTCTTTTTGAGTCCGGTCGCCTTTTTAATCTGGGTGGCGGCATATCCGGCAAAGGTATCTTTACAAAGTTTTGACAGGAAGTTGCTAAGTTGCAGTTGCTCCATAACCGGATGGCGGTGTAATACGCAATCTTCAGGTGTTGCAAGCAGCTCCAGTATATTCGGGTTGTTTTTTGTGAGGAGTTCTATATAGCGGCCAAGCTCATAATACACTATATCATTGGTTTCGTTATTCACCTGCGGGATGTATTCCATACCAAAGAACATTTCTTTTGGCAGGTAAAAAACGCCTTTAATATCGGTGTCTGAAGTAGGCGTATCAAGCCCGAACGACTTGCTACCCGCTATGGTTTCAAACAAAATCAGGTTGCGGTCTTTTAAATCGGCTATGGTCATTATCGTTGTATTTCGACCCTGAAAAAGGCTTCAAGTTCTGCATTAATCTTCTTCCCTGCTGCCAATCCGGCGGCATATTCCTGATTATAAATAACTGTAGCTTTTAAATAATCTGTTATGATTTCCTCACGCGGATGCAAGTATTTTTCATCGTTTATGGCTTTAATTTCCATTAACTCTTTAGCCTTCTGCCGTACTTCATCAGGGGCAATAACCAGCAAATCGGTGAAAGCCACCGGTGGAATAGTGTTGCTATCTATAATCCATTTGCCGGCGAGGGCAGAGCGTAGCGCGTAGAAGTAGCTTTTTAGCTTTACATGTTCTGCTTCGCACACTTCCATAAAGTTTTTGGTGGTGCCCAGGTAATGGTGCAGTGTGGCAAGAGGTGAAAAACAATCCTGGGCAAAAGCCTGCATTTGCGCCAAAAAAGCATCATCAGTTTTATAAGTAACGGGCGGGAACAGCCATTCCAGCAGCGCGCCGTTTGATTTGGCAAGCAGTTGCAGGGCTTTGTTGATATCCCAGCCGGAGCCGTCGAGATCTTCGCTGGTCACAAATTCTATTACATCGGGTTTTTCCCAAAGGTTAAGGTATTCGTCGGCAGGCTTCTTATAAATAAAGCGGATGTCATAATCACTGTCGGGGCTGGCAAAACCCCATGCACGGCTGCCCGATTCTACCGCGTGCAGTATGGTTATGTTGTGATGCTTTTCTATTTCAGCAAGTTTATTGAGTATGGTTTGTTGCATACAAATATCTTTGTTATTCCTTCCCAAATTTACATTTTTAAAATCTATTCCCTACTTTTACACAAACAAAGACTTTAAGAAACTTCCACATAAATGCGTACACATTTTATCGCCATAGGGGGCGCCGCCATGCACAACCTGGCCCTGGCCCTGCACAGTAAAGGATATAACGTAACCGGCTCCGACGATGCCATATTTGAGCCCAGCCGCACCCGCCTTGAAAAGAAAGGCCTGCTGCCTAAAGAATTGGGTTGGTTCCCCGAGCGCATTACCGCCGATATAGAAGCCATCATACTGGGCATGCACGCCAAAGCCGATAACCCGGAGCTGCTAAAGGCGCAGGAACTTGGCCTGAAAATATACAGCTACCCTGAGTTTTTATATGAACAAAGCAAAGATAAAACCCGCGTAGTAATAGGCGGAAGCCACGGCAAAACCACCATTACCAGCATGATACTGCACGTAATGCATTACCACAACCGTGATGTAGATTATATGGTGGGCGCGCAGCTGGAGGGTTTTGACACCATGGTACACCTTACCGAAGACAACGATTTTATCGTTTTGGAAGGCGACGAATACCTTTCTTCGCCTATGGACAGGAGGCCGAAATTTCACCTGTACCAGCCTAATATTGCCCTGATAAGCGGCATAGCCTGGGACCATATTAACGTGTTCCCTACGTTTGAGAACTATGTGGAGCAGTTTGAGATATTCATTCAGATGATAACCAACGGCGGTATACTCGTATACAACGAGAACGACCCAGAGGTGAAAAAGATAGCCGAAGCCGCTGCCAACCCGATTCGCAAAATTGCCTACCACACGCCGGAGTATACCGTAGAAGATGGTGTTACCCTGCTCGATACGCCCGAAGGCCCTATGCCTATTGCCGTATTTGGCGCACACAACCTTAACAACCTGGCCGGCGCCAAATGGATTTGCCAGAACATGGGGGTTGACGAAGCCGACTTTTACGAAGCCATTGCCACCTTTAAAGGGGCCAGCAAGCGCCTTGAAAAAATAGCCGAAAACGGCAAAAATGTAGCCTATAAAGATTTTGCGCATTCACCCAGCAAGGTAGCCGCTACCACCCGCGCCGTGAAGGAGCAGTATCCGGACAAAACGCTTATTGCCTGCCTGGAACTGCATACTTATAGCAGCCTGAACGCCGAATTTTTAAAAGAATACCGTGGCGCGCTCGATGCGGCTGATGTAGCAGTGGTGTTTTACAGCCCCGATGCGGTAAAAATAAAACAGCTGGAAGAGGTGAGCTACGAACAGATTGCCGAAGCGTTTAACAGGGAAGACCTTATTATATATACTAATCCGGCCGCATTTAAGCAATACCTGTACGAACTAAAATATGATACCCGGGGCGCCGCGCTGTTGCTTATGAGCAGCGGTAACTATGGAGGATTAAATTTTGATGAGGTTAAAACGTTGATTTAGTTTGTTGTTTAGGGTTTGTAGTTCAGGGTTTATATTTTGTAACTGAGCTTCACTCGCGCCGAGCTACCCGACCCACGGCGGCGTGCGCACATAATTGCCCCTGGCAGCGCCCGGGGGCTTGTAAACCATAAAAATCCATCAATGCCTAAAAAATCTGCATCTATACCCGTGCATACCATGCCCGATAAGCACGGGCTGGGCATTGCCATAGGTAAGGCTACCGCGGCCGATCTTGACGGTAAGGTGGATATTAACCAGGTGCACCGCGATGCCTACCATGTATTCTTTTTGCAGGAGCAGGGCACCACGCGGGTTGAGGTCGATTTTCAGGAGCACGTGTTGCAACCGCACACCATCGCTTACATACATCCGTTGCAGGTACACCGGGTAATGAACCTGAGTAACGTATCGTTTTTTGCTATGATGGTAAACAGCGAAAACCTCAATCCTGAATATATACCCCTGCTGCAATCTATAACCCCCTCCGGGCCGTTAACACTCACTGCCGAAACCTTCTACCTCCTTACCGAAACCGCGTCGCTGTGCATAAAACTCTGCGAACGCCGGGACGATAAACTGTACCAAACCCTGCTTAAGGACTGCTGCAATACGCTCGTAGGACTTATCATATCTCAATATTCGGCGCAGGCCGGGCCATCCGGTAGTTTGCTACGCTACAACAGCGTTACGCGCGATTTTAAGGCAGCACTGGAGCGTGATTTCCTCAGCCATAAGCGTCCGTCGGCCTACGCTGCCGGCCTAAATATTTCTACCGCCTACCTTAACGAATGTGTAAAAAACGCGACCGGTTTCCCGGTATCGCACCACATACGCGAGCGTATGGTGCTGGAGGCAAAACGCCTTTTGTACCATTCTGCAAAGTCGGTTAAGGAAATAGCTAATGAGCTGGGTTACGACGATTACCCTTACTTTTCAAGGCTGTTTGCCGAAGCTGTAGGGATGACGGCATTGGCCTTCAGGAACAAAAACCACGATTAGTACAATACTTGCCCCGTTTGCGGCATGGTTTGCCACTGGCTTTTGCACGTACTTTGCGGCATAAAAACTAACACTATGCCCAGTGCTCCAAAATGGCTGTTTGACGTGGTTGAACGCCTCTCTCCAAAACTTCCCTCTATGGTAGTAACCGCCACCCGGCTGTTGTCTTCCTCGGTTAAAAAAATTACGTTTAGCGGCGACTTTTCTGGTCTTGATTTCCGCGAGGGCTACTGTATTGATTTCCGCGTTACCGATACCGAAGTGCGCCGCTACACCCCGTCGTTTGTAGATGATGTTAACGGCATACTCGAGCTCGTGGTGCACCTGCACGGCAACGCGCCCGGCGCCCGTTTTATGGACGCGCTGCAACCTGGCGACACCGTAAACATAAGCGCCCCGCGCGGCCATAAGTATTATGACATTGGCACTGATAATTATGTAATTTTTGGCGACGAAACTTCGCTGGCGCTGGCCTGTTCTTTTCAGCAATCGTTTAAAAAGAACCGTCAGGACTTCCGTTTTTACCTTGAACTTGACCCCGAAAACGGCGAAGTTCCCGCGCTTCTGGGCCTGGAAAATTATACCGTATTCCCAAAAAACGGCGCATTCAAAAATCCTGAAATAATAAAGTTGTTACCCCAATTGCAGGACATGAGTTGGCGTTTGGCCACCTTTATACTTACCGGCAATGTGGTTTCGGCACAGGCGCTGCGCAAGGCGTTAAAAGGTGTGGCACAGGGTAAAGTGCATTTGCAGGGCTATTGGATCAGTGGTAAAAAAGGGTTGTAATATCTTAAAAAAAGACTATGATTTACGTGTTTAAAACTTCGGTGGCTACCGAAAAAGACATAACAAAACTAACGGTCGACCTTGACGAACTGCTGCCCGGTGCCCGCTGGAATTTTGACCTTGACGACAGCGACAACATACTGCGCATAGATACCACCGCCGATGTAGCCGATGCCGTAACAACACTACTGCTGGTTACCGGTTTTGACTGCGAGGAACTGTTTTAGGCTCCGGGGAGAAGATTTAGATTGGCTCATAGAAATATATTGGAAAGGTGCTGAAAAAAGTAGCTTCCGCCACAATAATTTATTTTAACACCGTGGCATACTATTTTTTAACCCTATGGGTTTAGATACTGAACCAATTTATATATCCATGAGAAAAATTTTTGCACTGGCGGCTATTACTGCCACACTGTTTTCCTGTTCTAATGATGATGATAATTCTGCCCCGGCAGAAGAGGCTTTTTTTAATTTTGAGATAGGCGATACCTGGGCTTACAAACATTACAGCCAAAATTCAGAAGGAACGTTTATCTTTAATTCAGTTATCGATACGGTTAAAATCGTTGGCACACAGGAATTTTATGGTGAAACGTATTTTGATTTTGAAACAAAGACCTATGGTACAGGCGGTAATCTTTCAGATACAAATCATACTTATCAGCGTGTAGATGAGAACGGGCATCTTATAAATTCGCGGGGAAGGATTGTAAGCCCGGGAAACGATACTGATTTTACAGATAATTATCCTTATACAATGGCTAACAACGATACCATAGGCTATATGGCTACCCAGTTGTTTCAGCAGCAGGATATAGAAGTGGAAGGGCAATCGTACTCTGCATATAATTATCAAAGTTATTTTACCCCTGTTGCAAATGGGGGAGCTGCCGGTATAGGGTATCAAACATTTTTCAGTCCGGGTATAGGACTTGTGTTAAGGAGGTACCGCTATTTGAATTCAGAAGGACTCAAAATAGAATACCGCCTGGTTTACCACAATTAAAGAAACGCCTCCGGGCTTTTTTTTATAAATTGCTTTAGTTTGAAAATACTCCCATAGGTAATTTTACAAAGCAGTGTACTGAAGCCGTTTGTTCAGTAATTACAATTATTAACAATGTTAGGCAATGTAAAGCTGTTTGTGGAATATATAATGCTATGGTATTTAAAATGAAGAGTTTAATTTTTGGCATAAAAACGCACTTTTTGCAAAAAGAGTGCAATTTGTAAAGCAAAATGTGGAAGATAAGGCCGATTTTGAGTCTTTAAAAAAGTTATCAATACTATATTTTGATGAGGTAGGAGGTTGGGAAGAAAAATTGCCTAAATTAGTAATTCAAACCACCGTAAAAACATGGACGACCTACAGCAAAATATCTCCATAAAATTTTGGGCCGAAGACGATCAGCCGCGCGAAAAGCTGATGCTAAAGGGAAAAGCCGCCTTAAGCGATGCCGAACTGATTGCCATACTTATAGGCAGTGGCAGCCGGAACGAGAGCGCGGTAGAACTGAGCAAGCGCATATTAAAAAGTGTAGATAATAACCTTAACGCGCTGGGGAAGCTTGGTTATAAGCAACTTATGGCTTTTAAAGGCATAGGCGATGCCAAGGCCGTAACCATCGCCGCCGCTATGGAGCTGGGCCGCCGCCGCCGAGAAGAGGATGTAAAAGTGCTGGATAAGATAACCAGCAGCAAGGCTGTTTTTGAAATCATGCAGCCTGTTATCGGTGAATTGCCGCACGAGGAATTTTGGATTATCTACCTGAATAACAGTAACAAAGTAATTTATAAAACCCAGCTGAGCAAGGGCGGGTTAACCGGTACCGTGGTAGACGTTCGCCTGGTTTTTAAGACTGCCCTGGAGCATAATGCCGTGGGAATAATATTGGTACATAACCATCCCAGCGGCGTGCTGAAGGCCAGCGATGCCGATAAGCAAATAACCCGGCAGCTAAAGGCCGCAGGGATCTCATTAGATATTAAAGTGCTTGACCATGTGATAGTTACCGAACATAGCTATATGAGTTTTGTGGATGAGGGAATCCTTTAAAGCTTTCAGCGCTAAGCTGTCAGCTTTCAGCCATATAGGTGCTGATTGCTGAAGGTTGACAGCTAATTAAACAACCGCCTGTATTCCAGCGGACTAACATTGGCTTTGGCCTTAAATAACTTGCTGAACGACTGCGGGTACTCAAACCCCAGGCGGTAGGCCACCTCACTTACAGTAAGTTCGGTGGTAGTTAAAATTTCTTTAGCTTTGTCTATCAGTTTGTTATGTATGTGCTGCTGTGCATTCTGGCCGGTGTGGGCACGCAACATATCGCTTAAATATCCGGGTGAAACGTTAAGCTGGTCGGCCAAATCTTTAACTTTTGGCAGGCTTGCGTCATGGGCATTCAAATGGTTATTAAGCAACTGTTCCAGCTTGGCAATCAGGTCGTTATTGGCCTGCTTGCGTGTAATGAACTGCCGGTTGTAAAAGCGGTTGCAATAGTTAAGCAGTAGCTCTATGTGCGACACGATAACGTCCTGCGTGAAACGGTCTATATTACCGTGGTATTCGCTTGCTATATTGCTCAATATCTGCTCAATAAGTACTTCTTCCTTTTTTGAAACATATAGCGCTTCATTGGCTTCATAGCTAAAATATTCGTGGTGCTTAATGTTTTTCCCCAAGGCATACCCCTGGATAAAATCCTGGTGAAACAGCAGCATAAAACCATTGGCGGGGCGGTCAGTCGGTTCGTCTTCATAGCACAACTGGCCGGGCGCAACAAAGCTCATTACGCCTTCGTCGAAATCGTAGTAATGCTGGCCGTAGCGCACCTTGCCATTAAAGTCGCGCTTGGCCGCAACCATATAAAAATCAAGCACAAAGCCCTGGGTAAAATCGGCTTTTGAATTTACAATCTCACTAAAATACACTATACTTACCTGCGGGTGCTCCGGCTCGCGGATGCCCAGTATGCGGTGCAGTTCGGTAATGCTGGCTATGGGTACTATAGGTTTTGCAGGTTTCTTCATAATCAGGTTTTTAAAGCAGAAAAGCTACCGTAAAGATAGCTTTTCTTTTGTTTTTATAAAGTGTTACAGCGTAGCCATATCTATTACAAAACGATAGCGTACGTCGCCTTTTTCCATCCGTTCGTATGCTGCGTGGATGTCTTTAATATCAATGATTTCAATATCTGAAACTATGTTGTGCTCGGCGCAGAAGTCCAGCATTTCCTGGGTTTCGGCAATACCGCCTATACCGCTTCCTGCTACGGCTTTACCACCCACAAGCAGTGAGAAGGCAGGTATTACATACGGTTCTGACGGAGCGCCCAGGGCAATGTGTGTGCCGCGGCTTTTAAGCATGTTCAGGTACATATTGATGTCGTGCGCGCCAGATACTGTGTCAACAATAAAGTCAAATGTCTTGGTTACTGCCGCAACCTGTTCAGGGTCTTTTGTAACCACAAAGTGGTGTGCGCCAAGTGCTTTGGCATCGGCCTCTTTTGATGGCGACGTACTTAGTACCGTAACATCGGCGCCAAAGGCTACCGCAAATTTTACTGCCATGTGGCCCAGCCCCCCAAGGCCAAGAACGGCAACTTTATGGCCGGGGCCAACCTTCCAATACCGTAAAGGCGAGTAGGTTGTAATACCGGCACACAGTAACGGCGCTACGGCAGCCAGGCTTATCTTATCTGAAATGTGCAGCGCAAAATGCTCTGTAACAACTATATTGTTACTATAGCCGCCCAGTGTGGGGATGCCATCGTGGCCCATGCCGTTATAGGTTTGCACGCCATCGCTGCAAAACTGCTCCAGGTTGTGGGTGCAGTCTTCGCATTGCCCGCAACTCTCTACCATACAGCCTACACCGGCAAGGTCGCCCACCTTAAATTTTGTTACATGGCCGCCCACTGCTGCTATGCGGCCCACAATTTCGTGGCCCGGTACCATGGGGAATATCCCGGGAAACCAGTCGTTTTTAATCTGGTGCAGGTCGCTATGGCACACGCCGCAATATAAAATATCAATAAGCACATCGTGGGGGCCTATTTCGCGGCGCTCAAAATCCCACGGGGCTAAATCGGTCTCAGGGCTTTGCGCCGCATATCCTCTACTTTTTGTCATGGTTATACTGTTTGTGGTTATTTGTACATTTTCAGTAATACAAAGGTGGTTAAAATTAGTTCCTGTTGCTGTATCCAAATTGAGGGTGGTTGTATCTGAATTGAGGCCTTATGTTTTGCAAAGGTTAGCAAAATAAGTACAACGTTTACCAAGAAATACATTATAAAGTTATAGTAACTGAAAACCAGTTAAATAAAACTAAAACAGGCCCCTTACAACGGAGCCTGAGTCGTTATTTATTTGCTATAAACGGTGCCTGATGTATAAAGGTACCATCATCAAGCTGTGCTACAAGAAATGCCGCCAGGCTTGCCGCGTTTATTGCATTGCCCAGACAATCTTCAAGGCTTGTGTTGATTTCGCCTTGGTCATTAGTTAGGGTTATAATCGGTAGGCGCACCATCGTCCATTCGGCCTTACTTGCGGCTAAAGTTTCATATTCCTTTTGCTTATCGGCAGTAGAAACAGGAAAGTTATCATGCATCCAGTTAGTAGCCGTTTGTGTTTTAGGGCCTTTTTTATCAAAAGGCGTATCTACATTTAACCCGGTGGTAACTATATAGCGATGAATCCCCAGCGCCTCCATAGCCCGGAGTATGTTTTGTGCACCCGCGTTAAAGATATTAGGCGCACTCGGCGGAAGCCCCAATCCCAAAGTGCTTATAACCGCGTCGCACCCGCTAAGGGTTTGATACACATTTTCATAGTTTGTAACATCGCCGGTAATGCATTGGGCAGCATCCATGTAGGGCTCTAAACGGCTTGTTTTACGCACCAGCATTTTAATGGCATATTCCTGTTGCAGTAATGCTTTTACCAGGTAACGGCCTGATTTTCCGGTGCCGCCTATAACGGCAATTTTCATATGTGGTTTCATGATAATCATTTATAAAATTAAGGCAATAGTTGGTTTGCCGCATATAAATTGCGGGCTACAGCTTACACTGCTTCGTATTGATATTTTATAAAGAGATCCTGATGGTGCAAATGTAGCGTTTTTAAGGAAAGTTTATGCTACAGCAATGTTAATCTGTTTTACAGGATGTTATAGTTTGCCTAACTTTACATTAAAAAGAGGCTATGAGCAATTACACTATGACTTTTTATTGCAGGGACTGCTTGCCGGTGCCCGATGCATCACAGTTTAGGCCGCACAGAAACCTGCATGACCGTATACGTAGTCTTATGGGAGCCCGCAAACTGGAACTGGTAGACTTTAACCTTACGGAAAATTATCAAACCTATCCGGAATACCATAGCCGTGGCAGGCATAAAACCATTGTGGAGATAAGGCTTGACCTTAACCGGATGGACCTTGTAAGCCGCGAGAGTATTTATAACCGCTGCCTTATGGCCATCAATAATGATGAGCTTTACCTTAGCGATTACTCTGAAACCGGCAGTGAAGCTAACGCAGTGCCCGAAAACCTTTTTGTGTTTGACATGAAAAGCCACAGGGATGCGTCAGAATCGGCCTGACTCACTTAAATTATTTGTATAAATTAAGTATCTTGCATGATTATAAAATGATGCATGGTTTTAACCCAAAATATACGTTTTTCTTACGGCAAAAGCACTGATTTTTCCTTTCCGGACATAGCCGCCGCCGCGGGCGAAACCCTGCTGATAACCGGCGGTTCGGGCAAAGGGAAAACAACCTTGCTGCACCTTTTGGGCGGTTTGCTGCGCCCCGCTTCCGGCAAAATCCTTATTGATACTGCCGATATTAGCCAATTGGCTGACAGGAAACGCGACCGTTTCCGTGGGCAGCACATAGGCATCGTATTGCAGCAATCCTATTTTGTGGCGGCGCTTACCGTTCTTGATAATGTAGTATTGGCATCGTGGCTGGCAACCGGAAAACGGGCAACTGCCAAAGCACGCGAAATCCTTACACAGCTTGGCCTTGAAACCCAACTTGACAAATTACCATCCCAACTCAGTATTGGCCAGCAGCAGCGTGTGTCTATAGCCCGGGCGCTCATTAACAGCCCCAAACTCCTGTTAGCCGACGAGCCCACCAGCAGCCTCGACGATGAGAATGCGGTTATTGTAGCAGATATGCTTTCGGCGCTGGCAGCGCAATTTGGCACTGCGCTCATTATCGTTACCCACGACCAGCGGCTAAAAGACCGTTTCCCTAACCAGATATCCCTCTAAGACATGATAGCCAAGATAGCCTGGAAAAATATTTGGTACAAACCCTTAAACACCGCCCTGAGTATTATATTACTTATGGCCAGCGTGGCAATTATTACCATGCTGATACTGTTGCAGGAGCAGTTTGAAAAGAAATTCAGCGATAATATAGCAGGTACCGATATGGTGCTTGGTGCAAAGGGCAGCCCGTTACAGCTTATACTAAGTGCCATTTACCAGGTAGATGCCCCTACGGGCAATATTAACTATGATGAGGCTAAAATGCTTATGCATTCGCCCATGGTAAAGGAAGCGGTACCTTTAGCCTTTGGCGATAACTATAAAGGCTATCGGATTGTGGGCACCGAGCCGGTGTTCCTTTCGCATTATAATGCAAAGATTGAAAAGGGCGCTATCTTCAAAAAAGATTTTGACGTGGTGGTAGGCAGCGAGGTTGCCCAAAAGATGAACTTTAAAGTAGGCGATACATTCTTTGGTTCCCATGGCGATGCGGCGGAAGGAGAAGTTCACGAAAGCCATGCCTATGTGGTTACCGGTATTGCCGCGCCATCCGGCAAAGTGGTTGATAACCTCATATTGTGTAGCATTCCCTCGGTGTGGGAAATGCACGAAGGCCACGGCCATGAGGCTGAGCCCGAAATAGGGGAGGAGCATAAGGATGAAGAAAGGAAAGACGCCCACTGGCATGAAGCCCATGAAGAAGATACAACCGGTGGTAATGGCCGGGAGATAACCGCCGCGCTTATAACTTTTAAAGGCCCGCGTGCCATTATAATGTGGCCCAATCTTGTTGCCATGAACGGCGACATGCAGGCCGCAAGCCCCGCAATAGAAATAAACAGGCTGTTCTCGCTGTTTGGTATTGGGTTGCAGGCCCTGCAATATTTAGCATTGGGCATTATGTTTATTTCAGGCATCAGTATTTTCATTGCGTTGTATAACACCTTGAAAGAACGTAAATACGAATTTGCACTCCTGCGCGTTAATGGTGCAAGCCGTGTGCAACTGCTCATGCTGGTGCTTATAGAGAGCCTCCTGCTGTGTGTTACGGGCTTTGTTTTCGGCACGGTTGTTGGGCGCATTGGGTTGGCCTTACTCTCGGGTTCAAGCGAATCGGCCTTTAAAATGTCGTTTAACCCTTATGAGTTTGTGTGGCCTAAAGAGGGATATTTGTTTGCACTTACTATCTTTGTAGGTACATTGGCAGCCGTAATCCCGGCAGTAAAGGCCTATAGTTTAAATATTAGTAAAACACTGGCAAATGCGTAAATCATTTTATATAGCTGCATTGGGCGCACTCGGGCTTACCCTGGCATCGCTGGGCACACCCAAAAATAATGTAACAAAGCCCCTTGCTTCAACCTCGGCAGCTTACGCCGATACGCTGACCTGGAAGGTTTTGGCACAAATAGATTATAAAAAGAAACCTACCAAAGACTACCCGGAGGGCGTTATGTTTCCGGTTATAAACCCTACGCTAAAGGCAAAGCAGGGCAGGCCAATTGTAATGAGCGGTTTTGTAATTCCGATAGACGAAAAGAGCTACGCACTGAGCAAAAACGTATTTGCGTCGTGCTTTTTTTGCGGTAAGGCAGGCCCGGAAAGCATTGTGGGTATTAAGTTGAAGAACAACGGCCAGAAGTTTAAGACCGACCAGTATGTTACCCTCCAGGGCACATTCCGGTATAACGACACTGATGTGGAAGACTGGATTTACCACATAGAAAATGCCGTAGTTGTAAAAAAATAAGCATGAAGATACCCAATAAAAAAGCCGTGTTTTTTGACCTCGACCACACCTTGTGGGATTTTGAGAAAAACTCAGCACTGGCTTTTGAGCATATACTGCATAAGAACAAAGTGCAGGTTGATGTGCAGCAATTTGTAGCCACACACATACCGATTAATGTAAACTACTGGAAGCGCTACCGCGATGGCACAATCACGCAGCAGCAACTGCGCTACGGCAGGCTTAAGGATGTATTTACCGCCATTGGTTATGATGCGGACGATATGCTCATCCACACGCTTTCGGAAGAATATGTGGCAACATTGCCCATGCACAACCACCTTTATGACGGCACCATTGAAATTCTGGATTACCTGAAAGGCAGTTACAGCCTGCATATTATAACCAACGGTTTTCACACCGTGCAGGAGGGAAAGCTTAAAAACAGCGGGCTTGACGCATATTTTGAAACCGTAACAAACAGCGAAAATGCAGGCTGCAAGAAACCGCACCCCGCCATTTTTGAATATGCCCTTGCCAAAGCCAATGCCCTTAAATGCGACAGTATAATGATAGGAGACTGTATAGAAGCCGATGTGCAGGGCGCTATTAACTGCGGCATTGATGCCATTTTTTTTAATGAACACCGTGCCGAGGCACACCCGTCTATACCGCAGGTAAACCACCTGCTTGAACTTAAGAACTTTTTATAGCCATGAAAAAAATAGTGTGCCTTTTGGCATTTTTTACAATCAGTGTATCGTTTGCGCAAATAGAAAAAATTAATAACTACAAGTACATTATTGTACCCGATACATTTGAATTTCTTAAAGAAACTAATAAGTACAACCTTAACACCCTTACCAGAATGATGTTTGAGAAAGCGGGCTTTACCGTTTTTATGTCAAACGAACAATTGCCGCCCGAGCTGGCTAATAACCGTTGCCGTGCCCTATATGGCAGCCTCGATTCTAAGTCGGGTATGCTGCGTACTAAAATTAATATAGAAATTAAAGACTGTTACGGTACCGTATTGTATACCTCAGAGGAAGGCATTAGTAGGGAAAAAGACTTTCAAAAAGCCTATTACCAGTCGCTTCGCGAGGCAGCCAAATCGTTTTATGACGCCGGATATGCTTATGTGGGCGATGCGGCATCAAACGCTTATTTTCAGCAGGGGCAGGCTGTTACACCTCCTACCGTGCCCGTTACTCCTGTAGCGCCCGCGGCTGTTGCCCCCGCTACGCTCTTGCCGGCCGTTGCAGCTACTGTGCCCGGCAGCCAGCTTTTTGCGCAGCCCATAGCAAACGGCTACCAACTGGTAGATACCACGCCAAAAGTGGTGCTTAAAATGTATAAAACATCACAACCCGATAGCTATACCGCCGTAAGCGATACTAAAAACGGTGTGGTATTTAAAAAAGGCAACGACTGGTATTTTGAATATTACCTAAACGATACACTGGTAAGCGAAAAGCTTGATATTAAGTTTTAGGGGAAGGTGCTGAACTGCTTAGCTTCTAAGCCGCTTAGTGGCTCAAAGCTTTAAATAAGAAATGGCTGCGGTTAAACTGCGGCCATTTCTACTTTATACTTCCTAAAAGCTAAGCTGCTAAGGGGCTTAGCAGCTTCGTCGCTTTAAGGACTCATTCAACTATAATTATATTATTATTGGTATTGCCGTTTATTGCTATTTGCATAATATAGCAGCCAGCAGCCAGGTTAGTGATGTCAGCCGTGTGGTTGTTTACTTTCACAGTAAAATTCCTGCCACTCATATCGGCCAGTGTTATTGTTCCGTTTTCCATGGCGGGGATGTTCAGTATATCATTAGCAGGGTTCGGGTAAAACATTATATCGTTTATTACGCCAATTTCTTCATTGCCGGCTGTGCAGCTTTCGCTGAAACTTGCCCAAGGGTCTTTATTAGACCAGTTAGCTAAACTGTATTCCGGGTTGTCTACTTCAATGCAAAAGAGGTTAGGGTTGCCAGCAGACCAAAAGTATGAGATAGCTGTATTGTTGCCATTCTTTACGTTAAGATAGTTCAAATTATTATTTTCACAATTTAATGAATAAAGCGAAGTACTATTTCCACTTACGTCAATTGAAGTTATCTGGTTATTAAAACAGGTAAGATAACATAAATCAGGGTTATGACTAACATCAATGGCGGTCAATTGATTTTCATGACATTCAAGGGCACATAGTGCCGTATTATTACTTACATCTAAGGAAGTAAACATATTTTGACCTGCTTGAAATGTTTCGAGATTGGAGTTATTGCTTACGTCAATTGAGGATAGAAGATTGTTTGCGCACCAAAGTACTCTAAGTAGCGTGTTATTTGAAACATCAATATTGGTAAGAGAATTTGATGCACAGATAAGTTCTTGCAAAACAAGGTTATTACTAATGTTTAGGGTTGTTAAGCCGTTTAGAACACAATTTAAGGTAGATAACTGTGTTGCGCCCGTTAAATCCAAAGTACTTATATTATTTCCACCACAATCTAAAAAAGTCAGGCTAGCATTATTACTAACATTTAAAGACGTAAGATTGTTAGCGCCACACAGTAAGCTGGCTAAAGAAATATTGTTGCTTATGTCTAATGAGGTTAAATCATTTACCTGGCATGATAATACTATGAGTGCTGTATTAGTACTTATATTTAAAGACGTTAGGTTGTTCGTGTCACAATTTAGGGCTGTTATCGAAGTAAATGCTTCAATACCTGTTAAATCATTTATTTCTAGACTATCACAGGAAATACTTCCACTAAATCCCGCAGCCTCGCTAACTTGTATCTCACCATCGCCATTAGTATTTATTTCAGGGTTTGTTACCAGGTAATTTTTAAAATTAGCATCGGGAATGTTTACGTTTTGGGCATTTAGGGAAAGCGAAAACAATGTAGTAAATAGTAAAAATAATTTTGTGTGCATAACTGTGTATTTTATTGGTTTTAAGCCAAATATATACAGTTGCACCATAGTAAAAAATACCTATTTACAGGTATTTTTCTGGTTAAAGAGCTATGTTATGGACCCACCCTTTACTTCTAATACCCATACTTCCCTCGCCACCGGTTCCTTAAAAACTCTCTTGTACTGTTTTCCCGGCTGTTGTTGCCGGGTTCGTAAAATGGGGTGTTCCTTATATCGTCCGGCAGGAACTCCTGCTCGGCAAAATTGTTGTCAAAATCGTGGGCATATTTATAATCGTCGCCATACCCCAGCTCCTTCATGAGCTTGGTAGGGGCATTACGCAGGTGTAGCGGCACGGGCAGGTCGCCGGTTTGCTTTACAACGCTCTGGGCTTTGCCTATGGCCATGTAGCTGGCATTGCTCTTAGGCGACGTAGCCAGGTAAATGGCGCACTGGCTCAGTAGTATGCGCGATTCCGGGTAGCCTATAGTACTCACCGCCTGAAACGTATTATTCGCCATAATAAGCGCGGTAGGGTTGGCATTTCCTATGTCTTCACTGGCTAAAATCAGCATACGTCGGGCTATAAATTTAAGGTCTTCGCCGCCTTCAATCATCCGGGCAAGCCAGTATACCGCCCCGTTAGGGTCAGAGCCGCGCATGCTTTTTATAAAAGCGGAAATTATGTCATAGTGCTGCTCGCCCGTTTTGTCATACAAAACGGTGTTCTTTTGCGCGAGCTGCATCACACGGTCGTTGGTTATTTCAATATCGTCTCCTTCACTGGCATTCACAACCAACTCAAAAATATTCAGCAGTTTTCGGCCATCGCCACCACTTAGCCGGAGCAATGCCTCTGTTTCCTTCAGGGCTATGTTTTTAGCCTTCATATAGCTGTCGGCTTCCATAGCGCGGTGCAGCAGGGCTTCAAGGTCTTGCTTTGTAAATGGGTTCAATACATATACCTGGCAGCGGGAAAGTAGCGCGGGAATAACCTCAAAACTGGGGTTCTCGGTAGTGGCACCTATAAGTGTAACCCAGCCTTTTTCTACCGCCGCCAGCAGCGAATCCTGCTGTGATTTGCTAAAGCGGTGAATCTCGTCTATAAACAGTATGGGGTTTTTAGCGGTAAAGATACCACCGCCTTTTTTGGCTTTATCTATCACTTCGCGTACGTCTTTTACACCTGCATTAATAGCGCTCAGCACGTAAAACGGGCGCTGGCTTTCCTGCGCCATAATCTGTGCCAGGGTGGTTTTGCCCGTGCCGGGCGGCCCCCAAAGAATAAGTGAGGGAATAATGCCCCGCGCTATCTGGTGCGTAAGCGAGCCGTTAGGCCCTACAAGGTGCTGCTGGCTGATGTATTCTGATAAATGCTGCGGGCGTATGCGTTCTGCCAAAGGTGCTTCCATAGCGTAAAATTACGGATTTATCTTAAAGATAAATGTTTGGTAAATGCTAAAACCGCAAAGCAGTTGCTGACATTTTAACAGTAAAAAAATTTGGTGGCTTTTTTGATGTGCCTATCGCATGAAGAACGACTACGACAGGTTTAAATTCTCGCCCTCTGTCATACTTTGGCCGCTCGCCTTTGTGCTGCTGCTGTGGATAGTATACTGGGTAGAGGTGCGTTTTCATATCTACCTTAACGATTATGGCATACTGCCCCGCACGTTAACCGGGCTGCGCGGCATTATACTGAGCCCGTTTTTGCACGGTAACCTGGAGCACCTCTATAATAACAGCATACCACTATTTGTACTCGTGGCAGGCATGCGTTTTTTTTACCGCAAGCACGCATTACAGGTCATTACATACGGCATATTACTCTCCGGGGCGTTTACGTGGCTCATAGGGCGTGACGGCAGTTACCACATTGGCGCAAGCGGACTCATATATGCGCTGGTGAGTTTTATCTTTTTTAAGGGGATACAAACCGGCTACTACCGCCTCGTGGCATTATCTATGCTCGTAACCGTATTGTATGGTGGCATGGTGTGGTATGTTTTTCCGGGGGTGGATAATGAGATAAGCTGGGAAGGCCACCTGGGCGGTTTCCTTGCAGGGATGCTGTTCAGTCGGGTATATGAAGCCGAAGAATACCAAAAGCCTATTGTATACGACTGGCAGCGGCCTGATTTTGATGCCAGTAAAGACCCGTTCATGAAGCGCTTTGACGCCAAGGGCAATTTTATAAACCCACCCAAGCCTGAAGATATAGAGGTAGTAGATTATGAAATAATTTCGCCACCGCCGGCTATGAACCAACCTGTGAATTATACTTATGTATATGTGCCGGAGAGGGGAGGGGGTGGTGCATAAAAAAAACCAGTCATGCTTGTTGAAGTGTGACTGTTTTTTTTTATGTTGAGTTTCTTCATTGAGATTTCTCCATTGCTTCGCCAGTTCGGCTATAGCCTCGTGTCTGCTGCGCTTTAGTCGAAATGGAAAAGATACGCTCGAAACAATCGAGTGAAGCTATTCCCCTTTTGAGGGATGAGGTGACTAAATAACCGAGTGAACATACTGCTTACTGCCACTGAACACTGCCTACTCGCCCCTTTGCCTCACTGCTTCATACAAGAAAGCCCCACAGGCTACTGATACATTAAGTGAGCCGATGGTGCCAAACATAGGCAGTTTTGCTTTTTCGTCAACAATTTTAAGGACGGACGGATTAATGCCGCGGTCTTCGCTACCCATAATGATGGCCAAAGGCTCCTTAAAAGAAATATCATAAATCGTTTCCTCGGTCTTTTCGGTAGCGGCTATGGTTTTAATGCCCGAGCCCTGAAGGTGGAAAATAGCATCTTTAATATGCTCTACTTTACAAATAGGCACATTGAACACCGCACCCGCTGAGGTTTTTACAGTATCGCCGTTTACGGGCGCCGAACCCTGCTTTTGAACAATAATGCCGTCTACACCCGTACACTCCGCGGTACGGATGATGGCGCCAAAGTTGCGCGCGTCGCTCAGTTGGTCCAGTATCAGGAAGAGTGGCGTGCGGCCGCTTTCCAGCACCTGCTCCACAAGCGTTTCAAGGTCGTGGAATTTTATGGGGGCTATGCTGGCCACCGCGCCCTGGTGGTTATTTGGCGTAAGGCGGTTTAGCTTCTCTACCGGCACATAGCTAAAATTGATGCTTTTTTGCTTCATGGTCTTCATAAGATCTTTCATGAGGTCGCCCTGGGCATCCTTTTGTATAAAAACCTTATCTATTTCCTTACCGGCGTTTATTGCCTCTATAATGGCGCGTATGCCAAATATCTGATGATCTTTTTCCATGGGGCAAAGGTATAAAAAAACCACCCCCGAAGGGATGGTTCTTCATTTAACTAACCAAATATTAAAGTTCGTCTTCAAGGAAGCCCGTTCTTTTATGTCCTGCAAACTTATACACCACACCCGGATCCCAGTCAAATTCTGCCTCAAAGTAAATACTGTCTACTTCATGGCCGCCAAAAGAGGTAGCTGCCTTTTTAAGTATTTTACCATTTGAAACAGTTACTGTTCCACCCGTATACAATTCTTCTGCCTCGGGCTGGCCTGCAAATGTAAGGTTGCTGCTGTTGCCCTGCACTTTAGATTTTATTTCCATCCATGAGTCGTGGTCATCAATCCAGAAATTTTCATCGTTTGATGACGCGTTATAGGTAGAATAAAGGTTGTAGCCTCCGCCAAAAGCCGGAGTTGCACCGTCATTTTCCAGCGCGATTATGTGCCAGTCTCCGGCAAATTTTTCGGTAGCGGTGCCACCCGGGTCGGTATCTCCGGTTTCATCACACGCGGTAAGTAATGCCAGGGTAAAAATCCCCGCAAAAAGTAACTTTATGTTCTGTTTTATGTTTTTCATAATATATGTGTATAGTTATAATTGTACCTGCTCTAAATGTACCTCAAAGGTATAGACTGTGGTACCGGAGTCCCAGTCAGCAGAAAAGTCTATAGATCCGTCATTTTCATTTACTATAAATGATGTCATTTCAACACCTCCGCCAAATGTGCCTACTTCAAAGTCAGGGATAGTAAACTCATCAGCGGGAATATTAACAGCGTTAATGGTAGCAGGGGCACGATAGCCCGCGCCATAAGCCCTGCCAATGTCATAATATCCGCCTATACCGTCAGACAGCCTGTACTGGTTAGGCCCTGAGGGAGCTATCAGTACATATTCCATATCTGTATACTGGGCACCTGAAACACCATTTCGTACCACAGTAGCGGTATATAGCCCTGAAATATCGGTAACCAGGTCACCGGTTTGCACCACTATGACCCTTCTTGATACCGAAGCATCAAAACCATCCTGGTTTGTAGCGGTATAAGTAATGGTATAATCATCGGCTACCGCGGTATTTATTGTTGTACCTGTGGTGCCAAGCAGCGCACCGTTAACGGTTGTAATATATTCAATATCTACGCCATCTTCGGTAGCTGTAATTCCGGGGTCAGTATAAGCGGTACCTACCGGTATAATTAAAAAATCGTCGCCCAGTAATGTAAGTACCGGGTAGTTAGTTACTTTACTAACGCCGGCTGTGCTGTCGTCATCGCAAGACCAGAGCAGGGAGGCAAAAAATGCCAGTATTATTATTTTTTTCATGATTCAATTTTTATTAGTTAACATCCCACCAAACCGGTGTAGTAATAGGTACTAACGATGGGGCATTTGAATTTCTGGTTACAACTATGGTAGGATAAACCAGCCTTTTAGGGAACTCACCGCCGGTAACACCATTTATACCGTAAGCAAATTCTCCGGGAACATAGGCCTCATCGGTTTGCGGTACATCAGATATTTCAGGGTATCCTGTCCTGTTTTGCTCAAAAAAGCCTTCATAGCCATTGCCGGGGAAGAAGCTTGTCCATTTCTGGGTAATTATGGCTTCCAGTTTTTCATCAAATGTTCCTGTATCAGAATATTCATAAGCGCCACCGGCCGCGATAAATTCCGAAGCGTCATAACCATATTTATCAAACATAGCTGTAACAGCGGCATCATAAGCTGCTTTAGCACCGGCGCCACCGGCATACCGTTCAAGTGCTTCGGCCTGTAAGAAAAGGCTCTCTTCCTCGCTCATAAAATACACAGGGTCTATCGCGTTAAGCTTAACCACCGAAATAGATGTTTGTGCAACGGTGCTGTTAAAATCGCCCTGGTTCTGCGGATTGCCTGCATTATAAAAGTCAGTCATCCTGGGGTCGCTGTTCTCATCAAGGTAAGAAAAAAGTGTGCGGCTTGCCCTTATATTAATTGTGGTATTAAGCTGCCTCCTGTCTGTTTCATACAGTGGGTTACTCCTGTCCGGTGCATCTTCAAACTGCGTAACCGCTGCATCCTCAGCAAGAAATACAGCGCCTGAAGCTAGAAGCTCGGTAATACCTGCCTGGGCTACATCCGGCCGTGCTTCGGTTTGGCGCAGGTAAAGTTTAAGTAAAAGGCTGTTGCCAAACGCCCTCCACTTGTCCATATCGCCGCCAAAAACAAAATCATCTGTTGCAGGGCCGTCTGCTAATGATGTAGACAGGTCTATAGCCAGCGCTTCTTTAAGGTCTGAAACCATAATGTCATAGGCTTGTTCGCCGGTTTCAAAATGTGGCTGAAGAATTTCTGGAGCTTTATTTGCTTCGGTATATGGAATGTCATCATAAAAATCTACCATTATTTGAGAAGCCTGAACTTCAAGTATAGTAGCGATAAGATAATAATTCCAGTTTTGTTGTTCTTCGGCAATCCTCTTAACGTTCCTTATATCGCCAAGGCCGTCGTATACGGCAGTCCAGCCGCCATTATAATCTGCGGTACCTATAGAATATTCATCTATATTTTTATATTGATTACTCGAGTTTCCTTGGGTAAAGTACTGTGCCCAGAAGCCGCCTATAAGTCCATAAAATGCGTTTTCTCCTGCAGCAAGGCCTACAATACCTGCGGGAAGCTCGGCTTTTAAGGTTACACTCTCAGGAGTAAGGGCATCGGGGTCGCGGTTAATATCAAAGTCGGCATCACTACAAGAAAGTAGTAAGGCTGCCGCGCTAAATGTTAATATTAGTTTTTTCATGTTACAATTTTTTTAGAATGATAATTTAAGGGTTGCACCGTAAGCCCTTTGGGAAGGGTTAGAACCAAATTCGCCAAACTCGCTGAAAAGGTCGTTGCCGTAGGTGCCGGTTTCCGGGTCTACGTAAGGGTTATCGCCCGGTGTCCATAAAAACAGGTTTTTACCATATAAGCCCAGTTGTAGCCTAGTAATGCCCATGCGGTCTGTAAGTGCGGTAGGGAAGGTGTAGTAAAAACTCATATCCCGAAGCCTTACAAATGTTTTATCTATTATATGCCCCTGCTCTATACCCGGGTTGTTAGAGGTGTTGCCCCAGTAGTTAGTAATATTTTCAAAACTTATTGGTGTAGTGTTTTCAGAATAGGTTCCGTCGCTGTTTTCTATTACCGAATTAGGTATTATAAACGGTGCACGGTCATTATAAGTTGTTTCTATACCATTACCCACAAAGTGGTTAAGCCTTTTTGTATATGAGTACATTTCGCCGCCCTGTTTCCAGTCAAATGCAAATGCAAGGGCAAAATTTTTGTATTTAAATGTGTTTTGCAGGCCCATTACAAAATCCCTTTGGCTGTTGCCTATGTATTCTACATCATCTGTAGGTACATAATAGCCGGTATCTGGGTTCACAATATACTGCCCTGCATCATTTTTTTGTGGCACCCTTGCAAAAAACGCTCCCAGTGGCCTGCCTTCTTCTGCGGCATAGGTAATGCCATAAGCGCTGTTTATTGTTATGCGGGTTTCGCTGTTAAGCTCGGTCAGCTCATTCTTGTTTTTAGTAAACGTATAGTTAAGCGTCCAGCTAAAATCAGGCGTTTTTATTGGGGTAAGGCCCAGTGCAAGTTCTATACCTTTGTTTTCAACAGTACCTATATTATCATACCGTATCTGGTATCCTGTAGACGGGTCTAACGGAACGCCGGTTATAAGGTCTTTAGTTTTACTGTTGTAAACAGAAGCATCTACGGTTATCCTGCCGGAAAAAAAGTTAGCTTCAACACCCACCTCTGCCTCATTAGTCATTTCGGGCTTAAGGCCGGCATTGCCTAATGTGCCCAGTTCATAATAGTTTACACCACCAAGGGGCGACAACACCTGGCCAAAGTTTGCCCCTGCAGCGCCCGGTATAAGCGCAGACTGGGTAGCATATGGGTCAGTATCTGATGCTACCTGAGAGTAGCCCGCTCTTAATTTTAAGAAGCTGGTATTAGAATCGATAACTACCGCACTAACCGATGCTGCCGGATAAAAATAGGAGTTATTGCCTACCGCAAGGGTTGATGAGGTATCGTTCCGGCCGCTTATCGTAAGGAAATATTTGTTTTCATATGAAATTTCTGCCTGGCCGAAGTAACCCATGGTCCTTCTGAATGTATTAGACTGCGTGACAGTAGGCCGGTTTGCACTATTAGTTATTTCATAAAAATTAGCTACGTCCAGCGCTGTAATCGATGCCGCAAAAGAATTGCTTTCCCTTTTATTATACTCTAAACCCACAGTAGCATCAAGTTTCCATTTCTCGCTGAGGTCTTTAAGGTAGTTAAGGTTAAAAAACGTGTCAAACTCGCTGCGCTCTACCCGGCTTTCTGTAACCCCGCCCACAACAGGGTTTGCGGCGGCAAGGTCCTGCGGTGAACCACTGAGGTAGTTAACAATGGCACCATAGCTTTTTATACTTTCGTTACGGTAATTACCGCCCAGTTGCCATGCCGCTGTTAATTCATCGGTAATTTTATAATTTAAGTTTACATTACCCAGCAGGTTATTGCCCTTAACGTTTGTAGAGTTTTCATTAATAGCAAAATATGGGTTTGTAGCATAAGGGGTAAAGTAGTAGCTCGGTGTGTTAAACGGGTTGTTTTTATAATCCGAAAGGTCTACTATACTTATATCCCGGGGTATCTGCATCAAATCCTGCTGTAGCGTGCTGCCCTGCCCTGCGTCATCGCCCTGACCGGTATTTACAACATTCTGGTCTTTATTAGTGTAGGTAATTGATGTTCGTACGCCAAATTTCTTGCCGTGTATCCCACCGTTAAATGAAAGTGTCCTTTTTAGGTATTTGTCTGCGTCGGTAGGTACAACACCATCACTGTTAAGGTCGCTAAAGCTTAACGAAAAATCGGCCATATCGGTGCCGCCATTCAGGTTAATACTGTTTGTGCGCAGGTAGCCTGTGTCATAAAAGTCTCTTACGTTGTCTTCAAGCGCAACATAAGGTTTTATCTGCTGGCTGTTGTTGTATATGGTGCCCCACGGCCTTACTTCGCCGTTAAAAGCCGGACCCCACGACCCGTTTTCATTACTCGGCCCGAGGCCGCTTGAGAGCGATGAGTAACCCTGCCCGTTCCAGCCCTGGCCAAACTCGTTTTGGGTGTGTGCAATACGCGCTACCTGGTTAAACTCCATCGTAGAGGTAAAGTCGATATTGATTTTTTGCCCCTGTTTACCTCTTTTAGTAGTAATAATAACAACACCGTTTGAGGCTCTTGACCCATAAAGGGCAGATGCTGCGGCTCCCTTAAGAAACGTCATGCTTTCAATGTTGTTAGGGTCTATGTCGTTAATACCCGACCCCCCGTCATACGACCGTGTAGAACTTGTAGAGCCTGTAAACGAATTGTTTAAAGGTGTACCGTCTACCACATACAGTGGCCCGTTAGATTGGGTAATCGAACTAAACCCGCGCACTACAACCTTAGGGGAGGCTCCCGGTGTGGCGGGCGCAGAAATATCCACACCTGCAATTTTGCCCGATAACGACTCCAGCGGGTTAGTGTTTACAACCTGCGTAAGTTGCTGGTTGCTTACCGTGGTGGTTGCATAACCCAGCGCACGTTTTTCCCGCTTAATACCCAGCGACGTTACCACCACGCCCTCAAGTTCTGTAGCCGTACTGGCAAGGCTTACCGTTACCGTGGTTTGTGCCGCAGATACTTCTTTTGCGCCCATACCTATGTAGCTAAACACGAGTGTTTGCTGTGGTGTGGCGCTGATGGAGAATTTCCCGTCAAAATCTGTAGTTGTACTTGTAGTAGTGCCTTTTACCAATACACTCACCCCCGGGATGGGGAATCCGGTTTCGTCTGAAACAGTACCGGAAACTGTCCTTTCCTGTGCAAATGAAATTTGCATCGTTAACACGCCGAGGAGCGTCAACAAAAACGTTAGTCTACTTTTCATTAGTGAATTAAAATTGAGTTAGTCAATCCCAAATATCTAACTTTAATTTAACTGAAACTAATTTTTTGTGATAATTTTTAGATAAAATGGTCTTTTTACTTGTTAAAAATATAACATAAATGTTAAAATTAAAAAATAAACTATGCTTGCATACTGATTTTTAAGGAATTAGGTTATGCTAACGCTATCGTGTAGGAAGTGGTCAGGCGTTGTTTGCTAATCGGTTAAGGGTCAGTGTATTTAAAAAGAAGTTTTAAAACTTATGTGAACAATTGAGTTGGAAAGCTTAATAGTCTGGTTATTTGCGGTGCCGTTTGCGTAGATAAGGTTAAACAGCCCATTGCCGCTTAACAGGCCGAACCCAAAGCCCAGCCCCAGCATGCGGTTTTTAGTATTGGTAACCTCGTCCTGGGCATAACCATAGTCGGTAATAGAGTGTATGTAGAGGTTAGGCGCGGCCATGTAGCGGTATTCGGCCATAATAAGGCTGTAAAGGTTGCCCTGCAATGTGTTTTCATTAAACCCCCGTATGGAGTTGATGCCGCCAAAGCGCTGCAGCTCGTTAGTAATGTAGTTGCTGCTGTTAAGGTAAAAGCTCTGGTTTTTAATATTTACGCTGTTCTTCGGGCTGAGGTACAGGTTATGCGAAATATTTAACTGTGCAAAATACTGGCCCGTGTTTCCGACCTTGCTGTCGCGGCTGCCGGTACCGGCTTTTGCGTTAAGTACGGTCTTTCTCCTGAAGAGTAAATCGACCGGGTTAAAAATGTCCAGCTCGTAGCTTGCCGTCCAGAATTTGCTGTTGTAGTCGCTCAGGGTGCTGTTATCGGTATTTTGTATGTCGGTACTTTGTGTTCTCTGATAGCCTGCAAACAGGCGCGAGTTGTAGCTAAAGTAATACCCCAGGTTAAGGTCGGTCACCGTGTTCTGGAAGGTACTGTCCTGCTTAAATATCTTAAGCCCGGCCTTGGCGCCTATGGGGCTTTTAAACAGGTAGGGCAATTCGAGCGCCAGGTTAAAGGTGCTTTGCTGTTCGCCGTTGTTTTTCCAGTACAGGTTAAATTTTTCACCACTGTTAAGCACGTTATTCAGCAGCAGGTCCAGATAGCCGTTAAAGCGTAGCTTGCTCTGGTCGTCGTTGCTAAAGCCTATAAAACCGTCGAAGGTATTGGGGTGGGTTTTTTCCAGGTACACATATACCTTGGTGGTGTCTTGTTTAAAGAGTATTTCGGGGTAGCGGGGCAGGGTTACAAACTGCAGGTTAGTGAAATCGTTGTGAATGCGCTGCAGGTTTTCCTTATTAAATGCCTTGCCCTTATACTGCCGGGCTATGTTGCGGCGTATCCCTTCAGGAAATTTCGGGTAGCCCTCTAATACTATATCATCCAGTGTACGTTTTTTTTCGACGGAGAGTTTCAGTTGTGCCGTTAGCCTGCTGCCTTCTTTTTTATAATCTATAAGCTGCAATGTGGTTATGGCATAGCCGCTTTGCTCCAGCAGGGCGAGATTACGGTTCATAAAGGCTTCTACATCGTTAAACGGCAAAGTGAGCGTATCGGTAGTGATGGTGAGCAGCATTTTTTCTGCCGCGCTAAGCGATGTTGTGTATATAAGGAGTGATGTGGTTTTACTTCCCAGCGCATAACTGAATATAAAGGTAGAATCATTTGCCTTAAGGTTGCCGGTAATGCGGTTTTCCAGATAGCCTGAACGGTACAGCCGGGCAGAAAGGCTTTGGGCTTCGTCCTGCACAGCCTTTGCATTGGGGTGTACTTTGGCGTAGGCCAGCGAATCGAGCACCGATGTTTCGGCTTTTGTGCTTCCTTCCGCTTTCAGGTACAGGTTTTGGGCGCCTGCCGAAACGGTGCATAATACCAGTGTATATATAAGTAGTAGTTTTTTCAAGAAACGGCGTGGCTTTGTACCGCTGTAAAAATAACGTAAATATGCTGTAAATAATATGCGGTTACCTGTTTGTGTTTAAGGTGATTGAAAATTAATGTATTATGGTTTGTTTTGTAAATTATAATTTTTACATTTGCAACCCCGTAAAAAGCGGGATATTTAAACAAAAGAAATTTTTAGTATTAATTATGCCAACAATTCAACAATTAGTAAGAACAGGGAGAGCCCAGATAACTAAGAAGAGTAAATCGGCTGCTTTGGATTCTTGTCCTCAAAGGAGGGGTGTTTGCACACGTGTGTATACTACTACTCCTAAAAAACCTAACTCTGCAATGCGTAAAGTTGCAAGGGTACGTTTAACTAACGGTAATGAGGTGAATGCCTACATACCGGGAGAGGGGCACAATCTTCAAGAGCACTCGATAGTATTAGTTAGAGGCGGAAGGGTAAAAGACTTACCGGGTGTAAGGTACCACATTGTTCGTGGTGCGTTAGATACGGCAGGTGTTGCAGGCAGGACTCAGCGCAGGTCTAAGTACGGTGCTAAGCGCCCTAAACCAGGACAACCGGCAGCGGCACCTACAAAAGGTAAGAAAAAGTAATTATTAAAAGCTTTTAAAAGAAAGACATGAGAAAAAGACAGGCCAAAAAAAGACCACTTTTACCGGATCCCCAATTTAATGACCAACTGGTAACACGTTTTGTGAACAACCTAATGTGGGACGGTAAAAAATCTACAGCTTTTAAAGTATTTTATGATGCTATTGAAATTGTAGAGAACAAAAAACAAGATGCAGAAAAGTCTGCTCTTGAAACATGGAAAGATGCCCTTACCAATGTAATGCCGCACGTAGAAGTACGCAGCCGCAGGGTAGGTGGTGCAACCTTCCAGATACCAATGCAAATTCGTCCGGACAGGAAAATATCCATGGCTATGAAATGGATGATACTTTATGCAAGGAGGAGAAACGAAAAATCTATGGCTCAAAGGCTGGCTAACGAAATTTTGGCTGCTGCCAAAGAAGAGGGTGCTGCTGTTAAAAAGAGGATGGATACGCACAAAATGGCTGAGGCTAACAAAGCGTTCTCTCACTTTAAATTTTAATTAAAGCATAAAGAAAAAATAAAATGGCAAGAGATTTAAAATACACAAGAAACATAGGTATTGCTGCACACATTGATGCCGGTAAAACAACAACTACAGAGCGTATTTTGTTTTACACCGGTAAATCTCACAAAATAGGTGAGGTGCACGATGGTGCTGCCACTATGGACTGGATGGCCCAGGAGCAGGAAAGGGGTATAACCATTACTTCTGCTGCTACTACATGTAGCTGGAATTTCCCTACAAACCAGGGTAAGCCAATTCCTGAAACGCTTCCTTACCACTTTAACATTATCGATACCCCGGGCCACGTTGACTTTACTGTAGAGGTAAACCGTTCACTTAGGGTACTGGATGGCCTTGTGTTTCTTTTCAGCGCGGTTGATGGTGTAGAGCCACAATCTGAAACTAACTGGAGGCTGGCCGATAATTACAAAGTGCCGCGTATGGGCTTTGTTAACAAAATGGACCGCCAGGGTTCTAACTTCCTTAACGTGTGCCAGCAGGTAAGGGATATGCTAAAGTCTAACGCTGTAGCTATTACACTGCCTATAGGTGAAGAGGAAGATTTTAAAGGTGTTGTAGACCTTGTTAAAAACCAGGCTATCGTGTGGCATGATGCTACCCAGGGTGCTACTTTTGATATTATCGACATACCTGCGGATATGGTAGATGAAGTACGTGAGTACCGGGCTGCCCTTATAGAGGCTGTTGCTGAGTATGACGAAACGTTGATGGAGAAATTCTTTGAAGATGAAAATTCTATCACAGAAGACGAAATCAACAACGCGCTAAGGAAAGCAACAATCGATATGTCTATCATCCCGATGATATGTGGTTCTTCTTTCAAAAACAAAGGTGTTCAGTTTATGCTTGACGCGGTTTGTAAATATCTTCCTTCTCCAATGGATAAAGAAGGTATCACGGGTACTAACCCTGATACTGATGAGGAGATACTTCGCAAGCCAGACGTTAAAGAGCCATTTGCTGCACTTGCGTTTAAAATTGCTACCGACCCTTATGTGGGCCGCCTTGCATTCTTCCGTGCCTACTCTGGCCGTCTTGATGCAGGTTCTTATGTGCTTAACACACGTAGTGGCAACAAAGAGCGTATATCCCGTATTTACCAGATGCACGCTAACAAGCAAAACCCTATCGAGTATATCGAGGCAGGTGATATTGGTGCAGCGGTAGGTTTTAAAGATATCAAAACAGGTGATACCCTTTGCGATGAGAAAAACCCAATTGTACTGGAGAGTATGGATTTCCCTGCTCCGGTAATTGGTATCGCAATTGAGCCTAAAACTAAAGCAGACGTTGATAAAATGGGTATGGCCCTTGCAAAACTTGCAGAGGAAGACCCTACCTTCCAGGTTAAAACAGATGAGGCGTCTGGCCAAACCATTATTTCTGGTATGGGCGAGCTTCACCTTGATATCCTTGTAGACAGGATGCGTCGTGAATTTAAAGTTGAAGTAAACCAGGGCGAGCCCCAGGTTGAATATAAAGAAGCGTTTACCAGGGCTGCACAACACAGGGAAGTTTACAAAAAACAATCTGGTGGACGTGGTAAATTTGCTGATATCGTGTTCAGGATCGAACCTGCAGACGAAGGTGTTGTTGGGCTTCAGTTCATCAACGAGGTAAAAGGTGGTAACGTTCCTAAAGAATATATCCCATCTATCGAGAAAGGATTTAAAGCTGCTATGAAACAAGGCCCTCTTGCCGGTTATGAAGTAGACAGCCTTAAAGTAACACTTCTTGACGGATCATTCCACCCGGTGGATAGTGATGCGCTTTCTTTTGAATTAGCTGCTAAAATGGGTTACAAAGAGTCTGGCCGTGCTGCCGGTGCTGTTATCCTTGAGCCGATAATGAAAATGGAAGTAATTACTCCGGAAGAGAATATGGGTGATATCGTAGGTGACCTTAACCGTCGTCGTGGCCAGGTTAATGATATGGGCGACAGGGCCGGTGCTAAAACCATCAAAGCCTTTGTTCCACTATCAGAGATGTTTGGTTATGTAACTACGCTAAGGACGCTTTCTTCAGGAAGGGCTACTTCTACAATGGAGTTCTCTCACTATACAGAAACACCTTCTAACATTTCAGAGGCAGTTATCAAAAAAGCTAAAGGAAACGCTTAATTTACAACAACAATGAGTCAAAAGATAAGAATAAAATTAAAATCATACGATCACAGCCTGGTAGACAAATCTGCCGAGAAGATTGTTAAGACTGTAAAAAGTACAGGCGCTGTAGTAACGGGTCCTATTCCGTTGCCTACCCACAAAAAGATTTTTACCGTACTGCGTTCTCCGCACGTAAACAAAAAATCTAGGGAGCAGTTTGAAGTTAGCTCTTACAAAAGGCTACTTGACATTTACAGTTCATCTTCTAAAACCATCGATGCCCTAATGAAATTAGAGCTACCAAGTGGTGTAGAAGTAGAGATAAAAGTGTGATAATATCGCCTTATATAAATGAGCCCCATGCAATTTGCGTGGGGTTTTTTTGTTTCGGATATTCAGGCGTTTAAAAAATTATGTATTTTAGCGGTCAACCAACTTTAATTAAGTAATGAAGATTCCCGCCCGCCTGTTGTTTTTATGTCTGCTTATACGTGGTTTTGCCTTTAGCCAGGCGTTTGTAACCGTCGATAATGACACCTTCGAAATTGTAGAGAATGTTAATTATGCGCTCTATAAAGATAAGCAAGTAGTGCTTAGTGGCATCACCTCAAAAGACACCGCGACCTTTGTAGATGAAAAAACGGAGTTTGATTCCATCGCGTTCTCAAGGGTAGATTATGAGAGCAAAGGCTTTTTGAGGAAGCATTGGGATTCTGTAGTCTTCCTGTCTAAGAAAACCATTTATCTTGACGAGGTAGTAATAGGAAGGAAGAAAGATAAAGAAGTTATTTTAGGTGAAACCAATCGGTTTGTGAAACGCAGGTCGCGCCAATTGAGTAGCGATTTAGAATATGGGCTTGTTATTGCAAATGGCTCACCACAAAAGCTGATGTTGGATAAAGTGGCTTTTTATGTAGAGAAGGTAAAGTTTAAAACAGCCTATAGAATAAATTTTACTGAATTTCGCGAACATCCTGTTGCTGAAGGGCGTGAGTTTGCAGAAGCCGGTGATATAGTATATGCAACCGATACGCTATACCTTAATCCAAAAGATAAAGGTAGGGTAGAGGTGGTTTTACCGGAGGCGTTTTACCTGGCCGCGACTAAAAAACTGTTTGTCTGGGTGCAGTTATTAAGTTACTATGATGCGGGCGGGGCAGTTGTAGTTCCTGAAGACGATAACCGTACGAAGCTTAAATTCCAACTATCTGAAAAATCTAGTTTCTATTCAAAAACAAGGGATTTGAATACTAAGGAGCTTAGTAAAGATATGATTAACATGAATGAATGGCTTACTTTTGACTTTGCTACTATGTTTTTTACCACACCTCACAAAAGCGACCTCGTTGCTCCCGCTATTGTCCTGTATGCGCATAAGGTAGAAATGAAACCCGCGGGCATTAGCAATAAGCTGTAACTTCTTATAGCTCATATTTAATCTCCTAAGTTAACTACTTCGGAGATTTTTTATTTACCCCACAAAAATCATTTTTAGGGTAATGCAACAGCCCTTATTTGCAGAATATCAAATATTTTGCATTTATTTTTTTGTAAGTGTTTGATTATCTCAATATAATAATTACTTTTGCACCCCTGTTTGGAGTATTCCGTTATTTCAAATTGAAGGGGTTTCATTAATTAATAATAATAATCTATGTCTGGGTTAATTGGTAAAAAGATCGGCATGACCAGTATTTTCGACGAAAACGGGAAAAACATCCCGTGTACGGTAATCGAAGCTGGCCCATGCGTTGTTACCCAAGTCAGAACCAACGCGGTTGACGGGTATGAAGCGTTACAACTTGGTTTCGATGACAAAAAAGAAAAGCAAACCGTAAAATCGGAAGCCGGCCACTTTAAAAAGGCAGGTACTGTTGCTAAGAAAAAAGTCGTTGAATTCAAAGAATTTGTAACAGAGTACAAACTTGGTGATGTTATCACTGTAGATTTGTTCGCAGAAGGCGAATTTGTAGATGTTCAGGGAGTGTCTAAAGGTAAAGGTTTCCAGGGTGTTGTAAAACGCCACGGATTTGGCGGTGTAGGCCAGGCCACACACGGTCAGCACAACCGTCTTAGGGCCCCGGGTTCAGTAGGTGCATCTTCTTATCCATCAAGGGTATTTAAAGGAATGCGCATGGCTGGGCGAACAGGAGGAGACAATGTAACAGTGCAAAACCTTAGAGTTTTAAAAGTGGTTGCTGATAAAAACCTTTTAGTAATAAAAGGTGCTGTACCAGGACACAAAAACTCTTACGTAATCATTCAGAAGTAATGGAAGTAAAAGTATTAAATATCAACGGAAAAGAAACTGGCAGGACGGTAACCCTTTCTGATTCAGTATTCGCAATTGAGCCTAACAAGCACGCTGTTTACCTTGATGTTAAGCAATATCTTGCTAACCAGCGCCAGGGTACCCACAAAGCTAAAGAAAGAGCTGAAGTAACAGGTAGTACACGCAAGATTAAAAAACAAAAAGGTACTGGTACTGCCCGTGCGGGTTCTATTAAAAACCCATTGTTTAAAGGTGGTGGTACTATTTTTGGCCCAAGGCCAAGGAGCTACAGCTTTAAGCTTAACAAAAACCTTAAGCGCCTTGCCCGTAAATCGGCACTGGCACTAAAAGCGAAAGAATCAAATTTAGTAGTGGTTGAGAACTTCGAGTTTGACGCTCCAAGCACTAAAAATTTCATTAACGTTTTGAAAGCTTTAGGGTTAGATAACAAAAAATCTTTATTTGTGTTGGGAGATACAAATAAAAATGTATATTTGTCCTCACGCAATTTGAAGGCTACCAGTGTTATAACTTCTTCAGAATTAAGCACTTACAGCGTTCTTAACGCAAACAGCTTAGTGCTTTTAGAGGGTTCATTAGCAGGAATAGAAGAAACTTTAAGCAAATAATAGGCTATGAGCATCATAATTAAACCTATCATCACTGAAAAAATAACTAAAGACGGCGAAATATTTAACCGTTTTGGTTTTGTGGTTAACAAAAAAGCAAACAAGATACAAATTAAGAATGCCGTTGAGGCTGCTTACGGAGTATCTGTTACTGAAGTGAATACCATGAACTACAGGGCTGATAGATCGGTTAAATACACTAAGAGTGGTTTAATCTCAGGAAAAACAAGCGCTTATAAAAAAGCAATTGTTCAGGTAAAAGAAGGAGAAACGATAGATTTTTACAATAATATCTAATAGGACATGTCAGTTAGAAAATTAAAACCTATTACCCCGGGTCAGCGATTTAGAGTTGTGAATAGCTTTGACACTATTACAACTGATAAGCCGGAGCGTTCATTACTCGCACCGAAAAATAACTCTGGAGGTAGAAATAGTCAAGGAAAAATGACCATGCGTTATACAGGCGGTGGTCACAAACAAAGGTATCGCCTTATTGATTTTAAACGTACAAAAGCGGGTATCCCTGCTACGGTTAAAACAATAGAGTATGATCCTAACCGCTCTGCATTTATATCGCTTTTATATTATGCAGATGGTGCTAAAACTTATGTAATTGCACAAAACGGACTTCAGGTAGGGCAAACCGTAACTTCAGGAGAGAATGCTGCTCCGGAAATAGGTAATACCCTTCCGCTAAGTAAAATTCCTTTGGGAACTGTTATATCTTGCATCGAACTACGCCCGGGCCAGGGAGCTGTAATTGCACGTAGTGCAGGTACATTTGCCCAGCTTATGGCAAGGGACGGAAAATATGCTACTATCAAAATGCCATCAGGCGAAACAAGGTTAATCCTTCTTACCTGTTCAGCAACCATAGGAGCTGTTTCTAACTCAGACCACCAGCTTATCGTAAGCGGTAAAGCAGGTAGGAGCCGTTGGTTAGGCCGTAGGCCAAGGACAAGGCCAGTAGCCATGAACCCGGTAGATCACCCGATGGGTGGTGGTGAAGGACGCTCTTCGGGCGGACACCCACGCTCTAGGAAAGGTCTTCCGGCTAAAGGATACAGGACTCGTTCTAAAGTTAACCCTAGTAGTAAGTATATCGTAGAACGTAGAAAGAAATAATAAGTAAGATATGGCACGTTCATTAAAGAAAGGACCTTTCGTACACTATAAGCTAGATAAGAAAGTTCAGGAAAATATCGAAAAAGGTAACAAAGGTGTGGTTAAGACCTGGTCTCGCGCTTCTATGATTACCCCGGATTTTGTTGGGCAAACTATCGCAGTACACAACGGTCGTCAATTCGTACCGGTTTATGTTACAGAAAACATGGTAGGTCATAAATTAGGAGAATTTTCACCAACACGCTCTTTCAGGGGCCACGCTGGTGCTAAAAACAAAGGTAAAAAATAATAGCAATGGGAGTTCGTAAAAGAGAAGCAGCAGATGCAAGAAAAGAGGCTAATAAGTCAATTGCTTTTGCAAAATTGAACAACTGCCCTACCTCACCAAGGAAAATGCGCATTGTAGCTGACCTGGTAAGGGGACAGAAAGTAGAATTAGCCCTTAATATATTGAAATTTAACAGTAAAGAAGCCTCTCGCAAGCTAGAGAAACTGCTTTTAAGCGCCATTAACAACTGGCAGCAAAAAAATGCAGAAGAAAGCCTTGAAGAAGCGGCCCTTTTTGTAAAAGAAATAAGGGTAGACGGCGGAATGATGCTAAAAAGGCTTAGGCCGGCACCACAGGGCCGCGCCCACAGGATAAGAAAACGTTCTAACCACGTAACAATCGTGCTTGGAGCTGCAAACAATAATACACAAAGCAATTCATAAACAGTATGGGACAAAAAACAAATCCGATAGGAAATCGCCTTGGTATCATCAGGGGTTGGGATTCTAACTGGTATGGTGGAAATGATTACGGCGATAAAATTGCTGAAGATTATAAAATCAGGAAGTATATCCATGCCCGTTTATCTAAAGCTAGTGTAAGTAAAGTAATCATCGAGAGGACGCTTAAGCTTGTAACCGTTACTATCACCACTGCCCGTCCCGGTATTATTATCGGTAAAGGTGGCCAGGAGGTAGACAAGCTAAAAGAAGAACTTAAGAAGCTTACAGACAAAGAGGTTCAAATCAACATCTTTGAAATTAAAAGGCCGGAACTTGACGCTTACCTTGTAGGTACAAGTATTGCCCGCCAGATTGAAAGCCGTATCTCTTACAGGAGGGCTATTAAAATGGCTATCGCTGCCGCCATCCGCATGAATGCAGAAGGTGTAAAAGTGATGATCTCTGGCCGTTTAAACGGTGCTGAGATGGCACGTTCTGAAATGTTCAAAGAAGGCAGGATTCCTCTATCAACTTTCAGGGCAGACATTGACTATGCTTTGGCTGAAGCCCACACTACTTACGGTAGGATGGGTATCAAAGTATGGATAATGAAAGGTGAGGTTTATGGTAAAAGAGATCTTTCCCCGTTAGTAGGAATGGACAAAAAACAGTCTAAACCTTCAGGATCTCAAGACCGTAATGATCGCCCTCAAGGCGGAAGGCCAAACAGGGGCGATGGTAAGCCAAACCAAAACCAGCGCAAAAGAAAGTAATTACCTTTAAACTAAAGAAAAATGTTACAGCCTAAAAGAACAAAATACCGTAAGGTACAGAAAGGTAAGATGAAGGGCGTGTCTCAAAGGGGGCACGAGCTTTCTAACGGTATGTTTGGTATAAAATCTTTAGATTCGTCTTTTATCACTTCCCGTCAAATTGAGGCTGCGCGTATTGCCGCAACCCGCTTTATGAAAAGGGAAGGTCAATTGTGGATTAAAATTTTCCCGGATAAGCCTATAACCAAAAAACCTCTTGAGGTACGTATGGGTAAAGGTAAAGGTGCCGTAGAATACTGGGCAGCTGTTGTAAAACCGGGACGCATAATGTTTGAAGTGGGCGGAGTACCTTTGTCAGTAGCAAAAGAGGCATTACGCCTTGCAGCTCAAAAGCTACCTGTAAAAACTAAATTTATTGTTGCGAGAGATTTCGAAGTATAATCTATTTTTATTATGAAACAATCAGAGATTAAAGATCTATCTGCAGCTGAGTTACAAAGTAAGCTTGGTGAATTACAGAAAACATATGCCGACCTAAAATCAGCCCACGCTATCTCACCAGTTGAGAACCCACTACAAATTAAGTTTGTACGCAGGAGTATCGCAAGAGTAGCCACTGAGCTAAGCAAAAGAGAGTTACAATAATTGTATTCTGCTGAAAGATGGAAGAAAAAAGAAATTTAAGAAAAGAGCGTATAGGTGTTGTTACCAGTAACAAGATGGCAAAATCAATAGTGGTTAGCCAAACTACGAAAGTAAAACACCCATTATATGGCAAGTTCGTACTAAAAACTAAGAAGTTTGTAGCACACGACGAAACGAACGACTGTAACATAGGAGATACTGTAAAGATCATGGAAACAAGGCCTTTAAGTAAAACAAAATGTTGGAGGTTAGTTGAAATCATTGAAAGAGCGAAGTAATTATGGTACAACAGGAATCGAGACTAAAAGTAGCAGATAACACGGGAGCTAAAGAAGTTTTAACCATCCGTGTTTTAGGAGGAACGAAACGTCGTTATGCCTCTGTTGGAGATAAAATTGTGGTGGCAATAAAAGACGCAACGCCTAACGGAAACGTTAAAAAAGGCGCCGTTAGTACCGCAGTTGTTGTACGTACCAAAAAAGAAGTGCGTCGTGCCGACGGCTCATACATCAGGTTTGATGACAACGCTTGCGTGTTGTTGAACGCTGCCGGTGAAATGAGGGGTACACGTGTTTTTGGTCCTGTAGCAAGGGAACTTCGTGAAAAACAATTCATGAAAATTGTATCACTGGCACCTGAAGTGCTTTAATTGTTATAAAAGATGACAAAGCTAAAAATAAAATCAGGAGACACCGTAAGGGTAATTGCCGGCGACCACAAAGCTAAAGAAGGTAAAGTACTGCGTGTACTTCGTGAAAAAAACAAAGCGGTAGTAGAAGGCCTTAACCTGGTGAGCAAACACACCAAACCAAGCGCTAAAAACCCTCAGGGTGGTATCGTTAAAAAAGAAGCTCCTATACACATTTCTAACCTTGTTCTTGTAGATGCCAAAGGCGTTGCTACAAAAACAGGCGTAAGGAAAGAAGGAGATAAGAACGTGAGATTTTCAAAAAAATCTAATCAAGTACTATAGTAATGGCTTATATACCAAGATTAAAACAAGAATATAAGGAGCGGGTTATCCCTGCCCTTAAAGAAGAGTTCGGCTATAAAAACGTAATGCAGGTTCCTAAACTTGAAAAAATCGTTTTGAGCCGTGGTGTAGGCGCCGCTGTATCTGATAAAAAACTTATCGACTATGCAGTAGATGAACTTACAAAAGTTACCGGCCAAAAAGCGGTTAGTACCATTTCTAAGAAAGACGTTGCTACGTTTAAACTAAGGAAAGGTATGCCTATTGGCGCTAAAGTAACACTTCGTGGCGAAAGGATGTATGAATTCCTTGACAGGCTTATAACTGCTTCGCTTCCACGAGTGCGTGATTTTAGCGGAATTAAGGCTACAGGCTTTGATGGCAGGGGCAATTATAACCTGGGTATTACCGAGCAAATCATTTTCCCAGAAATTGATATTGACAAAGTAAATAAAATTTCGGGTTTAGATATTACTTTTGTAACTTCGGCCGCGACTGACAAAGAAGCGAAGTCGTTATTAACAGAACTAGGTTTACCTTTTAAAAAGAACTAAGACATGGCTAAAGAATCAATGAAAGCCCGTGAGGTAAAAAGGATTGCTACGGTAGCTAAGTATGCTGAAAAAAGGAAGGCCCTAAAAGAGGCCGGAGATTATGAAGGCCTGCAAAAACTGCCTAAAAACGCATCTCCTGTACGTGTGCACAACCGTTGCAAGCTTACAGGCAGGCCCCGCGGTTATATGCGCCAGTTTGGTATATCACGTGTAACATTCCGTGAAATGGCAAACAACGGCCTTATACCGGGTGTTAAAAAGGCAAGCTGGTAATTAAAGAAATATAAATTGGTAGCAGGTTCGGGGCTAAAGAACCCCCGAAAACCGTTACCGCAAACTAAGTATTATGTATACAGATCCTATCGCGGATTATTTAACCAGGATTAGAAATGCTGTAAGGGCAAACCACAAAGTGGTGGAAATCCCTGCATCTAACCTAAAAAAGGAAATCACCAAGATTCTATTTGATCAGGGTTATATCCTTAGCTACAAATTTGATGACAACGCTGTACAGGGTACCATCAAAATAGCTCTTAAGTATGATAAAGAAACTAAAGAGCCGGTAATAAAAGATATCCAGAGAATTAGTAAACCGGGTTTACGTAAATATGCAGGTGCTACTAACCTACCGCGCATCCTTAACGGATTAGGTATTGCCATTGTTTCTACATCAAAAGGACTGATGACCGGAAAACAGGCAAAACAACAAAACGTAGGTGGTGAGGTAATTTGCTACGTATACTAATAAAAAGACTTATACAATGTCAAGAATAGGTAAAAATCCAGTCGCAATACCTGCCGGTGTAACTGTAGAAGTTAACGGTAACGTAATTACGGTAAAAGGAAAAAATGGCCAGCTAACTCAGGAATTTTCAGATGTATCTGTTAAAATAGAGGATGGCCAGGTAATAGTGGAAAGGTTCACTGATCATAAAGATGAGCGTGCTAAACACGGATTATACAGGTCGTTGATTAACAATATGATTACAGGCGTTTCAGAAGGTTTTACAAAAGAGCTTGAGCTTGTAGGTGTAGGTTACAGGGCTTCTAACCAGGGTCAAAAACTGGATATAGCTTTAGGTTTCTCACACAATATTGTTTTAGATGTAGTACCTGAAGTAACTGTTGAAACAGTAAGTGAAAAGGGTAAAAACCCTATCATCAAACTTAAATCTTTTGATAAACAACTGTTAGGTCAGGTGGCGGCAAAGATTCGTTCTTTCCGTAAGCCGGAGCCTTACAAAGGAAAAGGTGTTAAGTTTGTGGGTGAAGTATTAAGGAGAAAAGCAGGTAAATCAGCTTAAAAATTAAAAGATCATGGCATTAAACAAATCTGACAGAAGACAAAGGATACAATACAGGATCAGGAAGATTGTAAGCGGAACTGCGGCTCAACCAAGACTTTCTGTTTTCAGGAGCAACAAAGAAATCTATGCCCAAATCATAGATGACGTAAACGGTGTAACCTTAGCAGCAGCTTCATCCCGCGATAACGGTGTTGAAAAAGGTACTAACATTGAAACTGCAGCAGCAGTAGGCAAGCTTATCGCTCAAAAAGCGCTACAGGCAGGTATAGAAACCATCGCTTTTGACAGGGGCGGTTACCTTTACCACGGACGTGTTAAATCATTAGCTGAAGGCGCAAGGGAAGCCGGACTTAAATTCTAAGAGAAATTATGTATCTTAATTATAAAAACGTAGAACTAGTAAAACCAAGCGGACTTGAACTTAAAGACCGCCTGGTAGCTGTTAACCGTGTTACTAAAGTTACTAAAGGTGGTAGGGCATTTGGCTTTTCTGCAATTGTAGTGGTAGGTGATGAAAACGGTGTAGTAGGCCACGGCCTTGGAAAATCTAAAGACGTGTCTGAGGCTATTGCCAAAGCAGTTGAAGATGCTAAGAAAAACCTTGTAAGGATACCCCTAAGCGGACAATCTGTTCCTCATGAGCAAAAAGGTAAATTTGGCGGTGCACGCGTGCTGCTTATGCCTGCTTCTCACGGTACAGGTGTTATTGCCGGTGGTGCCGTACGTTCGGTACTTGAGTCAGTAGGTATACACGATGTACTTTCTAAGTCTCAGGGTTCATCTAACCCCCACAACGTTGTTAAAGCTACTTTTGACGCACTGCTTCAAATGCGTAGCGCTGCAACTGTTGCAAAACAAAGGGGCGTTTCTTTAGATAAAGTATTTAAAGGTTAATTCAAAGGAAATCATGGGAAAAATTATAGTAAAACAAGTTAAGAGCCAGATAAACTGCCCTCAAACTCAAAAGCTAACTCTAGAGTCGCTTGGCCTTCGCAGGCTGGGCCAGTCTGTTGAGCACAATGCTACACCTGCTGTCCTTGGAATGGTAAACAAAGTTAAACACCTGGTTTCTGTAGAAGAAGCTAACTAACAATTACAGGAAATGGATTTAAGTAACTTGCAACCGGCTGAAGGTTCGGTTCACAATAAAAACAAAAGGGTAGGCCGTGGCGAAGGTTCTGGTAAAGGCGGTACATCTGCCCGTGGCCATAAAGGAGCTAAGTCGCGCTCAGGCTACTCTAAGAAGATAGGTTTTGAAGGTGGGCAGATGCCACTTCAAAGGCGTGTTCCTAAGTTTGGTTTTAAAAACATCAACCGTAAGGAGTATGCCGGTGTAAACCTTGATACCCTTCAGTCCCTGGTAGATAATGGCGTTGTTACAGATACTGTAGATTTTGCATTATTTGTAGATACCCGCCTGGCTACTAAAAACGAAGAGGTAAAAATACTGGGAAGAGGAGCGCTAACCGCGAAACTTAAAGTTAGTGCCCACAAATTTACTGCTGCCGCTAAAGCTGCTATTGAAGCTGCCGGCGGAGAAGCTGTAAGTATATAATCTAAAAAGCCTTATGAAGAAATTTATTGAAGCATTGAGAAATGCCTGGAAGATAGAAGAACTGAAAAACAGAATTTTAGTTACTTTGGGATTATTGCTTGTGTACCGTTTTGGTGCGCATGTAACACTTCCCGGTATTGATGCTACAGGGCTTACAAACTTAAACAAACAGGCACAGGGCGGTATCGGCTGGCTTATAGATGTATTTACAGGTGGTGCGTTTTCGCAGGCATCTGTATTTGCATTGGGCATCATGCCTTACATATCTGCATCTATCGTGGTGCAGCTTATGGGTATTGCAGTGCCATACCTGCAGAAACTGCAAAAAGAAGGCGAAAGCGGCAGGAAAACCATCAACCAGATTACACGTTGGCTAACAATTGTAATTACGCTGGTACAGGGCCCGGGTTATATCTATAACCTGCACAGCACCTTGCCTGCAGATGCTTTCCTTATGCCGTCTACCTCATTCCAGTTCCTTTTCTCATCTGTATTAATACTTACCACCGGTACAATATTTGCTATGTGGCTGGGTGAAAAAATTACAGATAAAGGTATTGGCAACGGTATATCGCTGCTTATCCTTGTAGGTATTATAGCAAGGCTCCCTACAGCATTTATACAGGAGTTTTCTTTAGTGGTTACGCAGGACAAAGGCGGCCCGTTATTATTGCTTCTTGAAGTAGTAGTATGGCTTGGTGTAATTATAGCGTGTATCCTCATGGTTATGGCTGTAAGAAAGATACCGGTGCAGTATGCAAGGCGCACAGCATCAGGAGATTTTGAGCAGGACATGTTTGACGGAAATAGGCAGTGGATACCCCTTAAGCTTAACGCGAGTGGCGTAATGCCTATAATCTTTGCGCAGGCTATCATGTTTATCCCTGCTGCTTTAGCGGGTATGGCAAAAGAAAATCTTGCGGCACAAACTATAACGGCCCAGTTTCAGGATGTGTTTGGTTTAGTGTACAATTTGGTATTTGCGTTATTAATTATAATTTTTACGTACTTTTACACCGCAATTACGGTGCCTACTAATAAGATGGCAGACGACCTTAAAAGGAGCGGAGGTTTTATACCGGGTGTAAGGCCGGGTGTAGAAACCGGCGATTACCTCGACAGGATTATGTCGCTTATTACCTTCCCCGGTTCGCTATTCCTTGCATTTATTGCCGTGTTCCCGGCTGTGGTGCATAACCTTGGCGTACAGTCGCAGCAATGGGCATTGTTTTATGGCGGTACATCACTGCTGATCATGGTTGGGGTTGCAATCGATACGATCCAGCAAATCAATTCATACCTGTTAAACAGGCATTATGACGGTTTGATGAAGGGTGGTAAGAATAGAAAAGCAGTAGCTTAATAATTTTTATGGCAAAACAATCAGCAATAGAACAAGACGGTTCGATAATAGAGGCACTTTCAAATGCCATGTTCCGTGTTGAATTAGAAAACGGGCATATTGTAATTGCTCACATTTCAGGAAAAATGCGTATGCACTACATCAAGTTGCTTCCGGGCGACAAGGTAAAACTGGAAATGAGCCCTTACGATTTGTCTAAAGCAAGAATTACTTATAGATACTAAAGCTAAATACTAAAATGAAAGTAAGAGCATCAGTTAAGAAAAGAAGTGCCGACTGCGTTATCGTTCGCAGAAAAGGCAGGTTATATGTTATTAACAAAAAGAATCCTAGATTTAAACAAAGACAAGGATAATTATGGCAAGAATTGCAGGGGTAGACATACCTAAAAACAAAAGAGGAGTTATTGCTTTAACCTATATCTTTGGTATTGGTAACAGCAGGGCACAGGAAATACTGGCTAAAGCACAGGTTAGCGAAGATAAGAAAGTACAGGAATGGAATGACGACGAAATAAGCGCCATCCGTGATGCTGTTTCTTACTTCAAGATAGAAGGTGAGCTTCGTTCAGAAATTTCATTAAACATCAAACGTTTAATGGATATTGGCTGTTACAGGGGCATCCGCCACCGTTCAGGCCTTCCATTACGTGGCCAGCGTACCAAGAACAACTCAAGGACAAGAAAAGGTAAGAGAAAAACTGTTGCTAACAAGAAAAAAGCAACTAAATAATAGTAAGTAATGGCTAAAGCGAGTACAAAAAAACGTAAAGTTATTATTGAGTCTACAGGTGAGGCTCATATAAGTGCCACTTTTAATAACATCATCATTTCTTTAACTAACAAGAAAGGCGAAGTTATATCTTGGTCATCAGCAGGTAAAATGGGCTTCAGGGGCTCTAAAAAGAACACCCCATATGCTGCCCAGATGGCTGCCGAAGACTGTAGCAAAGTAGCTATTGAAGCTGGCCTTAGAAAGGTAAAAGTTTACGTTAAAGGTCCAGGAAACGGCAGGGAGTCTGCAATCAGGTCCCTACACAATGGTGGTATCGAGGTAACAGAAATTATCGACGTTACACCAATGCCGCACAACGGCTGCCGTCCTCCAAAAAGAAGGAGAGTTTAATTTTTTTTTATTTAATAGTATAATAAGAACAGGGTTAACGGATTATCGGAGGATGAGACCTGAATTCATAATCCCCTGTTCATTTAATTTTTAGAAATGGCAAGATATACTGGTCCACAAACTAGAATCGCCCGTAAATTTGGCGAGGCGATCTTCGGGGAAGACAAATCCTTCGAAAAAAGAAATTACCCTCCTGGACAACATGGCCAGGCAAAAAGAAGGGGTAAAAAATCTGAATATGCTGTTCAGCTGATGGAAAAGCAAAAAGCAAAGTACTCTTACGGTATCCTTGAAAAACAATTCAGGAACATGTATGAAAAAGCCGCTGCCACTAAAGGCGTAACCGGCGAGGTACTTTTGCAGCTGTGTGAGGCAAGGCTTGACAATGTGGTATACAGGATGGGTATTGCGCCTTCTCGCAGAGCTGCCCGCCAGATAGTAGGCCACAGGCATATTACGGTAAACGGCGAAGTGGTTAACATCGCTTCTTACCACCTTAAACCCGGCGATAAAGTTGCCGTACGTGAAAAATCAAAATCTCTTGATGCTATCACAAATTCTTTATCAAACTCTTCTCATACTTATGAGTGGATTACCTGGAACAACGAACTTAAGGAAGGTACTTTTGTAAGTGTACCTGCCAGGATCCAGATACCGGAAAATATTAAAGAACAACTAATCGTTGAGTTGTATAACAAATAATAATTGACATTAGTCGACAATATGGCAATATTTAATTTTCAGAAGCCCGATAAAGTTATCATGATCGATTCTACCGATTTTCAGGGGAAATTTGAGTTCCGTCCCCTGGAGCCGGGTTATGGGTTGACTGTTGGTAACGCACTTAGAAGAGTTTTGCTATCCTCGCTGGAAGGTTATGCTATCACATCCGTTCGCATAGAAGGTGTAGAGCATGAGTTTTCTACCATAGCGGGTGTTGTTGAAGATGTTACAGAAATTATCCTGAACCTTAAGCAGGTACGCTTTAAGCGCCAGATAGAGGACGTTGATAACGAAAGTGTATCGATATCTTTTTCAGGGAAAGACCAGCTTACTGCCGGCGATTTCCAGAAATTTATTTCAGGATTCCAGGTGCTAAACCCGGAGCTTGTTATCTGTAATATGGACAGCAGCATTAATGTAAACATGGAGCTTACAATTGAAAAAGGCCGTGGTTACGTTCCTGCAGAGGAAAATAAAAAGCAAAACGCAGCTATAGGAACTATTTTTACAGACTCAATCTTTACCCCGGTAAAGAATGTAAAATATACAATAGAAAACTTCCGTGTGGAGCAAAAGACCGACTACGAAAAGCTGGTTTTTGAAATCATTACTGATGGTTCTATCCACCCTAAAGATGCACTTACAGAGGCAGCAAAAACACTGATACACCACTTTATGCTGTTCTCTGACGAAAGGATTACACTTGAGGCCGACGAAATTGCACAAACAGAATCTTATGATGAAGAATCACTTCACATGAGGCAGCTCCTAAAAACCAAACTGGTAGATATGGATCTTTCTGTTAGGGCGCTAAATTGTTTAAAAGCGGCTGAAGTTGATACATTAGGAGACCTGGTATCGTTTAATAAAAACGACTTGATGAAGTTCCGTAACTTTGGTAAGAAGTCGCTAACTGAGCTTGATGAGCTTGTTGCTTCTAAAAACCTGCATTTCGGGATGGACTTAACGAAATACAAATTAGATAAGGAATAATCTATTTCCCGTATTAGGGTGTAGGTAAATTACAAAGCAATGAGACACGGTAAAAAAGTAAACCACTTAAGCAGGCAATCCGGCCACAGGAAACTGATGCTGGCTAACATGGCCTGCTCGCTTATAGCCCACAAGCGTATTAATACCACTGTGGCAAAAGCTAAAGCGCTTAAACAATATATAGAGCCTTTAGTAACAAAATCTAAAGACGATACTACGCACAACAGGCGTATTGTATTTGCTTATCTTCGCGATAAATATGCAGTTACCGAGCTTTTTCGCGAGGTAGCCGCTAAAGTAGGCGACCGCCCGGGTGGATATACCCGTATTATCAAGCTTGGTAACCGCCTTGGTGACAACGCTGATATGGCGATGATAGAGCTTGTAGACTTTAACGAACTGTATAACGCAACACAAAAAGAAGCTAAGAAAACTACACGCCGTAGCCGCTCTGCCAAGAAAGCAGACGCTGCCGCACCTGTAGCCGAGGCTCCTGCTGTTGATACTGCAGAAAACACTGAAGCTACTGAATAATCATGATAAACTGATTTTTCAATATAAAAAAGGATAAACTTAATAGTTTGTCCTTTTTTTTTGCAATCCTTAACCGTTTTAGGCTAAGGTAAATGTAAAAATATTTAGCAATTTTACTATCACGAAAATTTAAAGTAAATTTGTGCGCAACACAACAACATCTAGACTACTTAAATGAAATACAAAAGCAGAGATAAAGCGATACTCTTACTTGCAGACGGTACGGTTTTTTACGGAAAATCCATTGGGCTTGAGGGTACGGTTTTTGGCGAAGTATGCTTTAATACGGGCATGACGGGCTACCAGGAAATATTTACCGACCCTTCTTACTTTGGCCAGATAATGGTGGCTTCTAACGCCCATATAGGCAACTACGGCACTAATGAACAGGAAGTGGAGGCTGATAAAATAATGATATCAGGGCTGGTATGTAAAAACTTTAGCTTTAACCACTCCAGGGTTAACAGCACCGAAGGGCTTAAAGCATATTTTACAGCACAAAACCTGGTGGCAATATCTGATGTAGATACCCGCGCACTGGTAAGCTATATCCGCGATAACGGTGCCATGAATGCCGCTATCTGCACCGAAGACTGCGATATTGAAGAGCTTAAGAAACGCCTTGCCGAGGTACCCGATATGCACGGGCTGGAGCTGAGCAGCAAGGTATCTACTACTGAGCCTTACTTCATCGGCAGCCCCGATGCAAAATATAAAATCTCCGCGCTCGACCTGGGCATTAAGAAAAACATACTGCGCAACCTTGCAAAAAGGGACTGCTACATAAAAGTTTTCCCTTATGATGCTACCTATGAGGAACTGAGCGGCTTTAACCCCGATGGTTATTTCCTTTCAAACGGACCCGGCGACCCTGAGCCACTTGTGGTAGCGCAGGAAACCGCCCGCCAGATTCTGGCAAAAGGCGAACCTGTTTTTGGTATCTGCCTGGGCCACCAGGTTTTGGCGCTTGCCAATGGCATACCTACTTATAAGATGTTTAACGGGCACAGGGGTATTAACCACCCGGTAAAGAATGTGCTTACCGGCGAAGGCGAAATAACGTCGCAAAACCACGGATTTGCCGTAAACAGGGAGGCGCTTGAGGCGCACCCGGAGTTTGAAATTACCCACGTTCATATAAACGATGGTACAGTAGCCGGTATGCGTATGAAAAATAAAAACTGCTTCTCAGTACAGTACCACCCTGAAGCGAGCCCCGGCCCTCATGACAGTACTTACCTGTTTGACCAGTTCATTCAAAATATTGAAAAAGGTAAACATAATAATTAGTAACTTTTAAAACAACCGAAAGCAATTATGAGTATTATTATCAAAGTACACGCCAGGCAGATACTGGATTCCCGTGGTAACCCTACAGTTGAAGTTGACGTAATTACAGAAAACGGTATCCTGGGCAGGGCAGCAGTGCCTTCAGGCGCCTCAACCGGTGAGCACGAGGCAGTAGAGCTTCGCGACGGCGGTAAAGATTATATGGGTAAAGGCGTTCTTAAAGCCGTAGAGAACGTTAACACTACCATAGCCGCTGCCGTAGTTGGCCTGTCAGTATTTGAGCAAAACGCTATAGATAAAGTAATGATAGAACTTGATGGCACCGCTAACAAGAGCAACCTGGGCGCTAACGCCATCCTGGGTGTTTCTCTTGCCGTGGCTAAGGCTGCCGCAAACGAGCTTGGCCTGCCACTGTACCGCTACGTTGGTGGTGTATCGGGCAATACGCTTCCGGTACCGATGATGAACATCGTTAACGGTGGTTCGCATTCAGACGCGCCTATTGCTTTCCAGGAGTTTATGATCTTCCCGGTTAAGGCTAAAGACTTTACACACGCCATGAAAATTGGTACCGAAATATTCCACAACCTTAAAAAAGTGCTTCACGACCGTGGCCTTAGCACCGCTGTAGGCGACGAAGGTGGTTTTGCACCAAACTTTGCCGGTGGTACAGAGGATGCACTTGATACCATCAAGCTATCTGTAGAAAAAGCAGGCTATGTTTTTGGCGAGGATGTTAAGATCGCGCTTGACTGTGCTGCTTCTGAGTTCTATGTAAACGGTAAATATGACTACTCTAAATTTGAGGGCGAAACCGGAAAAATCCGTACGTCTGAAGAGCAGGTAGAGTACCTTGCCGAGCTTGCCGCTAAATACCCTATCATCTCAATTGAAGATGGTATGTATGAAGACGACTGGGCGGGCTGGAAACTGCTTACCGAGAAAATAGGTGATAAAGTACAGCTTGTAGGTGACGATTTATTTGTAACTAACGTAGAGCGCCTTGAGAGGGGCATTAACGAAGGTATTGCTAACTCAATCCTTATCAAAGTAAACCAGATAGGTACGCTCACAGAGACTATCGCTGCGGTAAACATGGCGCACAACGCCGGTTATACATCAGTAATGTCGCACCGTTCGGGCGAAACTGAAGATAATACCATTGCGGACCTTGCAGTGGCGCTTAACTGTGGCCAGATTAAAACAGGTTCGGCTTCACGTTCAGACCGTATGGCGAAGTATAACCAGCTGCTTCGTATCGAAGAAGAACTGGGTGACGTAGCTTACTTCCCCGGTGTAAAAGCCTTTAAGATAAAAGCTTAATTAAGTTTTTTACATAACTAAAATGCCCTGCTGACAAGTGGGGCATTTTTTTTACTTTTTTAGGGCAAACGGCGATATTGCATTATTTTTTAGAAGCCAGAAAGTAGGGTATTTTGTATTTGAAGTGTTTTGATATGCAGCTAATTATCGTATAGTTAATAACCGGGGGGCTGAGCCTTTTATTTCGGGTGCTATTCTACATCAAATTCTAAACGATATACGCCGAATTCTAAACCGTTTTAGTGCATTTAAAAATAAGCTATACATTTGCACTAATTAAGAAAGTGTATATGAAGCTTTTAAAGATATTGCCGGCACTATTGTTTTTATGTGTGTTGCAGCCGGCTTTTTCGCAGGATAAGGTACTCGACAGCCTTTTTAACAAGCTAAAGGCCGAGAAAAACGACAGCACCCGTGTGCGGCTCATAAATCTTATTGCCAGCGAGTATACCGGCAGCGACCCTGCAAAGGTAATAGAATACGGTAACAAAGGGCTTGCCCTTGCGCAAAAGTACAAACTGCAACAACATGAGGCTGATGCCTGGTTTAATGTAGGCAATGGCAATATTTTGTTGAGTAAGTATGCCGATGCTATCAAATGCTTTTCTAATTCCCAGGGTATTTATGAAAATTTATTTAAGACCGATAAGCGCCAGGTTATTACAGACGGGCTTGCAAGGGCTTATGGCAGTATAGGTGTAGTATGTAACGAACAAAATAACTACCCTAAGGCGCTTGAATATTTTTTTAAAGCGCTTAAATTGTACCGCGATTCTAAGCAAGAAGATATTGCTGCACGTATTTACAGCGGTATAGGTGTGGTATATGAATCGGAAGAAGATTATGATAAAGCACTTTTTTATTATAATAAATCGCTGGCGTTAAAGCAAAATACCGACGACGAGGTTTTTCCTGCAACATATAGTAATCTGGGTAACGTATATTTAGCGCTTAACAAAGATGATAAAGCGCTTTCAGCGTATAAAAGTGCTGAGAAAATATTGAGCGCCCAGCCCAATGCACGTGTACTGGGCGAACTGTATAATAATTATGGCAATTACTACCGTAAAAAAGGTGACTTAAAAAAAAGTGCTGATTATTACAAAAAGGCATTAGAAATTTTTACTTCAACAGGTTACTTATTTGGAGCGTCGGCAACCCAGGAGTATTTAGGGCGCATAGCCGAAAAAGAAAACCGCTACGCAGAAGCTATAAATTATTACAATAAATCATCAGAAAACGCAACACTGGTAGGTGCAAACGGGCAAGTAAAAGATTCTGAAAAAGCGCTGAGCGACCTGTATGAAAAGCAGGGGAGATATAAGGAGGCGTATGAGCATTACAAAAAATACAGTGTTGCAAACGACAGTGTTATAGGTAGCGATAACATAAAGGCGCTGGTGCGGGAAGAAATGAATTTTGAGTTTGAGCGCAAGGATGAACAGCGGAAGCTGGAAATAGAAAAAAAGCAGGCATTATATAACGAAAAAGTTAAGAGACATCGCCTGCAGACAATTTTTGGCGGCGTGATTGTAATGCTGGCGTTAGGTTTTATATTTTTAGTATACAACCGCAGGCAGATTAAAAAAACACTCACACTGCAGCGCGACCTTGCCGAATATGAGCAAAAGGCGCTGCACCTGCAAATGAACCCGCACTTTGTGTTTAACTGCCTGGGAGCCATATCAGGCTTTATTGTGCAAAACGGTACTGATTCCGCCCTTAAATACCTTGCTAAGTTCAGTAAGCTTATGCGCCTTACGCTCGAGTACAGTAAAGAGTCGCTTATACCGATAGACAAAGAGATAGAGAGCCTGAAAAATTACCTGGAACTGGAGCAGTTGCGCTTTAACCATATCTTTGATTTTACAATAACCAAAGACTCTTCTATTGAAGATGATGTGGCACTGCCGCCGCTGCTCATACAACCTTTTGTAGAAAACGCCATAATACATGGTATTGTACCGAAACTGGATAAAGGTGCAATAGGTATCAATTTTACTATTGAAGGCAATACGCTTGTGTGTACCATTACTGATGATGGCATAGGCCTGGAGAAAAGCAGGAGCCTGAAGGAAAACTCGGTTACGGTGCACAAATCTATGGCGCTCGAAATAACCCGTAAGCGCCTTGAGGTTATTGAAGCGTATACCGCCAAAAAGACAAATGTTAATATAGAAGATGTTGAAAATGAAAGTGGTAAGTGCATCGGTACAAAAATTACCTTATATTTACCCGTACAATATTTATCAGGCACATAATGATAACAGCAGTATTAATAGACGACGATAAAAACCTCCGTAACGCCATGAAAGGCCTGCTTGCCCTGTATGCGCCAGAAATACGTATATTGGGAGAGGCAGACAGCGTGGGCAGCGGCATTTTAGCCATAGAACTCTACAGGCCTGATGTAATTTTCCTGGATATACAGCTGGGCGACGGCACCGGTTTTGATATAATCGAGCAATATGCCCTTAAGCACGGCAGCCTGGCATCAAACGTGGTGTTTATAACCGCACACGAGCAGTACGCGCTTAAGGCGTTCCGGTTTAGCGCGCTCGATTATTTACTAAAGCCGGTAGACCCGGAGGAGCTGCGTAAAGTGGTAGAAAAAATAAACAAAACCATAACGCCAAACAGTAATTTTGCGCACATCGATTTGCTGCTTGAAAACATCCGAAAAAAGGTTGATAAGTTTAAGCGTATAGCGCTTTCCACGTCAGACGGTATACACCTTTTTGAGGTTAGCGATATTATAAGGCTGGAGTCTCAGGATAACTATACAAAGTTTTATATACGCAACCATAAGCCCGTACTTATAGCTAAAACGCTTAAGGAGTATGAAGATATGCTCTCTGAACAGGGGTTTGAGCGCATCCATCAAAGCCACCTGATAAACCTGGCCTATTTAAAATCTTATATAAAAAAAGACGGCGGATATGCGGTAATGGCCGATAACAGCAACCTGCCCATAAGCCAGCGTAAAAAAGAAAGGCTACAGGAACTGCTCAAATCATTATAACCAAATTCTAAATGATATACGGCAAATTCTAAACGCCCCTTGCAATCCTTAATTGTATTGCTATTTTTGTAGTTTCGCCTAAACTGATTAATAATGAAAAAGAAATTATTTTGCCTCCTTTTATTTATTGCTGCTTTTGCACAGGGGCAAACATTAACTATAACTGACAGTGCTTTTAACACGGCGCTGTTAAGTTCAGGCACCACAAACGGTGTAGCGGTAAACAGCAGTGGCGATGCAATAGCTGTTGATGCTAACGGCGATGGCCTTATACAGCAGGATGAAGCAGACGAAGTGCGGCAGCTGCATTTAGACAGTGCCGGGATAACCAGCCTTGAGGGTATAGAGGGCTTTACTAACCTCAGGGTGCTTACCTGTACAGGAAATACCCTTACCACCTTAGATGTTACCGCGCTTGAAGACCTTCGGGATTTAAACTGTGCGGGTAATAACCTTGCTACACTAAACGTGGCGGGATTACAGCACCTGGAAATGATTAACTGTACCGGAAATAACCTGGCAGACCTAAACCTTGCGGATCTAGAATATCTGCAAAGCCTTAGCTGCGCAGATAATACCCTTACGGAACTTGACCTTTCTGACTGCCCTGTTTTAACAAGCCTGATGTGCGCCAACAACCAGCTAACTTATATAAATATAAAAAATGGCACAGACCAGGCAGGTGGCTATGTGCAAAACATATGGGAAAATAATCCGATGCTGCAGTATATATGTGCAGATGAAGCAGAAGTAGATTACATTAACAACCTGATTGCGCTTAACGGATATACTTCTGTAAACGTGAACAGTTATTGCACCTTTACGCCGGGAGGAGACTACAATACCATTGCCGGGCAACTGTTGTTTGACAATGCCAATAACGGATGTGATATTACAGACCCTGCGCAGGCTTTTGTAAAATTAAAATTGTACGACGGTTTTGCAGACTGTTATACTTTCACTAATACTGCCGGCGAGTACAACTTTTATACAGGCGCAGGTACGTATACCGTAACACCCGATTTTGAAAATGAATCCTTTTATACGGCGTTCCCCACAGCGGGGAGTGCCGATTTTCCCGATACCAATGGCAACATCTTTTCACAGGATTTTTGCGTTACCGCAAATGGGGCGCAAAATGACGTGGAAGTAGTAATGGTACCCATAACCACCGCGGTGCCCGGAGGGGATGCCACCTATAAGATAGTGTATAAAAATAAAGGTAACACTACCATAACAAGCGGCACGATAAGCTGTGTATGGGATACAGATATTATCTCAAACCTGGTAAATATTTCGCCCTGGCCCACTAATGCGGTTGAAGATTATTATGACTGGTATTACTATAACCTCAGGCCCTTTGAGAGCCGTGAGATAACAATGACTTTTACGCTCAACCAGTTTGTGGTAAATGTAGGCGATGTAGTGCCTTTTGTAGCTAATGCTAATATAGATTCGGGTACCGATGTTATAAGCCAGGATAACACCTTTACCTATTCGCAGGAAATGGAAGCAACCTATCAGGATAATTTTATAGTTTGTGTAGAGGGCGATACAGCTCCTGCAAGTGCCATAGGCGATTACCTGCACTATCAGGTTAATTTTACCAACACCGGCACCGAAACGATAAACAATGTGGTAATTACACAGAATTTTGACCCCGCACAGTTTGACATAAGCACCCTCGAAGTTTTAAACAGCTCACACAGCATGACAGCGCGGGTAAGTGGTAATGTTGCTGAGTTTACCATGGCGGGGGCAAATGTAGTAGACGGCAATGGGCATGGCAGTGTTTTATTTAAGCTTAAAACCAAGCATAGTTTGCAGGCAAACAGTACGGTTTCCGGACAGGCAGCCATGTTCTTTGATTTTGCAGCGCCGGTACAGACAAACAGTGCCGACACTACGTTTGGAACACTCAACACGGGCAATTTTGAAAAAGATGCTACGGTTATTATAACTCCTAACCCGGTTATAAACAGTACCAAAATTACAGCCGAAAGCCTTATAAAACAGGTAATACTATATGATGTGCAGGGCAGGCAGCTGGAAGTACGCCTTGTTAACGATGTCGCGGTAAGCATCGACCTTACATCGCGTGCCGCGGGAATGTACTTTATAAAAGTGGTAACCGAAAAAGGCGTTAGCGTACAAAAAGTAATGAAAGAATAGTGTTTTCAATACCATTATAAAAGCAACAGCCCCCGCAGTGCGGGGGCTGTTGCTTTTATATAAATAAGGAGGCCTACCCTTTAAACGCTACCGTTTTAAGGTCGCCATCAACAGTAATTTTTACAAGTCCGTGTTTAGCAAGGCCTTTCATGGCAGCATCCCATTTCTTGCCGCTAAGACCTGCCTGCTGCTTAAGGGCATCAAGGGCAAGTTGCCCTGCTGCTTTAGCAAGTTCGGCTATGGCTTTTTCATCGTCGGTAAGCTCAGGGCCTTTTTTCTCCGGGCGCATCTGCGGGAAGAAAAGCACTTCCTGTATGCTCGCGTTATTGGTAAGGAACATAATAAGCCTGTCCATCCCTATACCCAAGCCCGATGTAGGCGGCATGCCATATTCTAATGCCCTTAAAAAGTCGTTATCAATAAACTGGGCAGCCTCTACGTCGCCACGCTCACTAAGTTTCAGCTGGGCTTCAAAGCGTTCACGCTGGTCTATAGGGTCGTTTAACTCGCTGTATGCGTTGGCTACCTCTTTACCACATACCATCAGTTCAAAACGCTCGGTAAGTTCCGGGTTGTCGCGGTGTTCCTTACAAAGCGGGCTCATCTCTTTAGGATAATCGGTAATAAACGTAGGTTGTATAAAATTTCCCTCACATTTCTCGCCAAAGATCTCGTCGATAAGCTTGCCTTTACCCATGGTTTCATCTACGGCAATGCCCATACCGCGTGCGGCTTCAAACAATTCTTCTTCAGTCTTGCCTGTAATGTCAAAGCCTGTAAATTGCTTAATGGCATCCGTCATGGTTACGCGGGCATAGGGCGCTTTAAAGCTTACCTGGTGCGCGCCAAAAGTAGCATCAGCCGTACCGTTAACCGCAATGGAGCAATGCTCCAGCAGGTTTTCGGTAAATTCCATCATCCAGTTGTAGTCTTTATAGGCTACATATATTTCCATGGCCGTAAACTCAGGGTTATGGGTGCGGTCCATACCCTCATTACGGAAGTTTTTGCTAAATTCATACACACCGTCAAACCCGCCTACAATAAGCCGTTTCAGGTACAGCTCATTGGCAATGCGCATATATAGCGGAATATCAAGGCTGTTGTGGTGTGTTACAAACGGGCGTGCGGCGGCACCACCCGGTATGGGCTGTAATACGGGCGTTTCTACCTCAAAATAGCCTTTGTCGTTAAAAAAGCTACGCATGGCATTAAACAACTTTGTTCGTTTTACAAACACCTCTTTAACTTGGGGGTTTACCACAAGGTCTACATAGCGCTGGCGGTAACGCAGCTCAGGGTCGGTAAAGCCATCAAAAGTGTTGCCATCTGCATCGGTTTTTGGCAGTGGCAGCGGGCGGAGTGTTTTGCTCAATAGCTGGAAATCGCTCACGCGTACCGATTTTTCACCTACCTGCGTGGTAAACAGTGTACCCTCTATGCCTATAAAGTCGCCAAGGTCTATCAGCCTTTTAAACAGTTCTTTATATTTTGTTTTGTCTTCGCCGGGGCATATCTCGTCGCGGTTCACATACACCTGTATACGGCCTTCGCTGTCCTGAATTTCGGCAAACGATGCCTTCCCCATATCGCGTATCGACATGATGCGGCCGGCAATAACCACCTTCTTGCCTTCAGAGAAGTTTTCCTTTACCTGCTTGCTGGTATGGTCTACCGGAAACAGGTTAGCGGGATACGGATTGATGCCGAGGTTCCTCAGCGCGTCCAGTTTTTCTCTGCGGATAATTTCTTGTTCTGAAAGCTGCATGATTATTATTTATGTTTTTAAGCCTGCAAAGATAAAGATTATTAGGTAATAAGCAATCGGCAATTTACAGCAGTATCGATAATGATAAAGGTTGTATAACCTGTGCATTAGTTTCGTAAATTTGTGCCATAATTTAGGGATTGCCATTATGAATAAAAAGATATATGTACAAAACCTGGGGGAGATGGATTATAAAGCAGCGTGGGAATACCAGGAGCAGCTTTTTCAGCAAACCATAGACATTAAAATAGCCGACAGGAAAGATGGTACCCAAACCGAAACGCCTAACCACTTTCTGTTTGTAGAACACCCTCATGTATATACGCTTGGCAAAAGTGGCGATTTTAGCAACCTGCTCATCAATGAAAAACAGCTTGAGGAAAAAGGGGCAAAATACTACAAGGTAAACAGAGGAGGGGATATTACCTACCACGGCCCCGGCCAGATTGTAGGCTACCCCATTTTAGATTTGGAGAATTTTTTCACCGACATACACAAGTACCTGCGACTGATGGAAGAGGCCATGATTATGGTACTTGCCGATTATGGCCTTACCGGTACACGTAGTGATGGCGAAACCGGTGTATGGCTGGATGTAGGTACGCCCTTTGCGCGAAAGATATGCGCTATGGGCGTTAGGGCATCACGCTGGGTAACCATGCACGGCTTTGCGCTTAATGTAAATGCTAACCTGGGATATTTTGATAATATTATTCCTTGTGGTATACGCGGCAAAGCAGTTACTTCTATGCACGCCGAGCTAAACAGGGAGGTAGATGAGGATGAAGTGCGCGAAAAAATACTGAAGTATTTTTCGCAGCTTTTTGAAGCGGAGGTGGTTTTAGAAAAGCCACTATTGGCGGACTAAAGCGTACGGATTTTGTGCTAATTGCTTAAATGTTTAAAATTCAATTTCCAGCTGCTCTGGCAATTGCCTAAACGACAGGCGGTGGTGTGGTGTAAGCCCGTACTTACGTATGGCCTCGCGATGCTCCCTGGTAGGGTAGCCTTTATTATTCTTCCAGTTGTACATGGGATATTCTTCATGCAGGCGGTTCATATAATCGTCACGATAGGTTTTTGCCAATACCGATGCGGCTGCAATGCTCAGGTACTTGCTGTCTCCTTTTATTATGCAGCTGTGGGGTATATCCTCTACCGCTTTAAATCGGTTGCCGTCTACAATAATATATTCCGGCCTGGTCTTAAGGCTTATAATACATTCGCGCATTGCCTGTATCGAGGCGTTTAGTATGTTTATCTCGTCGATAACTGTGGGTTCTATATGCGCCACATGGTAGCAAAGGGCTTTTTCTATAATCAGCGGGCGCAATGCTTCGCGTACTTTTTCTGAAAGCTGCTTAGAGTCGTTAAGTAAATCCAGTTTAAAATCATCGGGCAATATCACGGCCGCGGCAGTTACCGGTCCCGCAAGGCAGCCGCGCCCGGCTTCATCGGTGCCGGTTTCATGACGGTAAATGGAATGTTTTAATATAAGCATATTTCAAACTAATAACATGGTAAATATAATGGTTTACTATAAACTTAGAAACCTCAAATTTTTAAAATATAGCATAAATAAGGTTTTAAAATAAAGCTAACACCTAATCTTTTTTTTGATTTTTCTCCATAGTATGAGATAATTTAAATTTTTAATAATCAGTAACCCGCTTATTTAATTTTGGATGATATAATATAAACACTTTTAGATGAGAAATCATCGGTATTAATATAAATGCCTTTTATAATTTTCTTCTCAAGATTATTTTAAAATAACTTCAAGATTAATGAATTGTAAATTTTAATGAAAAATAATGTTAATATCAACAAAAAATACACCTATTTTTATTTTTTTTATTTTTCAGTAAAAAAAGAAAAAAATCCACGCAACTAATACTTATTTCGTGCATCTATTAAAGGAATGGCATTTGATTTAGAAATTTTTGTAATTATATTTAACAGTATTAATATTAAGTAATATTTGTTTATTTACGAAATTATTAAGAAGTTTGCCGTTAACTAACTCAAATAATTTTAATATGAGATCGAAGTTTACTTGGATTTTTTCGCTTTTTGCGCTTTTCGTGATGTCACAGGCATTCGCACAGGGCAAAATCATAACAGGTACAGTTATAGCTGCCGTGGATAATTTTCCATTGCCGGGAGTAACTGTAACTGTTAAAGGTACTACCACAAGTGTATCAACAGACGTTGATGGTAAGTATTCAATCGAAGCCCCTCAGGGTGCTGTTTTACAATTTTCGTATGTTTCTTTTGAAACTACAGAACAAAAAGTAGGTGCAGACAGCGTTATAAACGTATCGCTGGAAAGTACTACGCTGGAAGAAGTGGTTGTCGTGGGATATGGTAAAACCACCAAGGAGGCTTTTACTGGTACGGCGACTAAAATAAATGCAGAGCATTTAGAAGCTAAAACAGTTTCTAACATTTCGCAGGCACTTAGGGGTGAGGTTGCCGGTGTAAATGTTATTACAAACAATGGTGCACCTGGTAGTGATGCTGTTATCCGCATCCGGGGCTTTGGCTCGGTAAATGGTAACACAAGTCCGTTATATGTTGTTGACGGAGCGCCTTTTAGTAGTGATATCAGCGCTATTAACCCTAACGATATAGGTAGTATTGTAGTGCTTAAAGATGCTGCTGCTACTTCTATTTACGGTTCAAGGGGTGCGAATGGTGTAATCCTTATTACTACAAAACAGGGTAAAGCTGGTAAATCTGTTATTAGTGTTGACTTTAAAACGAGTATCAATACCCAATTATTGCCAACTTATGATGCTATAGAATCTCCGGAAGAATATATAGGTATTGAGTGGAGCGAACTAAAAATGAATGCTACACTTAATGGGTTAGCAAACCCTGCAGGTTATGCAAGTGCTAACTTATATGGTGGCGGCGTAGGTATAGATCCTGCTTATAACATATGGAATGTTGAAGGTTCACAGCTCATTGACCCTACTACCGGACAGGTAAGGGCTGGTGTTACCCGTAAATTTACGCCAACAAAATGGTCTGATGCTGCCTTTGGAACCGGTATAAGGAAAGAGGCTAACCTGTTATTTAGCGGAGGTTCAGATAAAACAAAATATTCTACCTCATTTGGTTATCTTGATGATGAAGGTTTTACGATAAATTCAGGCTATACACGTTATACAACGAGGATAAACCTTGAGCATAAACCAAAAGAATGGTTAACTGTTGCGGGTAATATCGGCTATACTGGCAGTAAATACCGAAATTCATCAAGTGCTGAAGGTGATGAAGCAAGTTCAGGTAACGTTTTTGCCCTAACAAGCACTACTCCTGCTATTTATGATGTATACCTTCGTGATACTGATGGTAATCTTGTAGAAGATCCACGTTATGGCGGTTCTCAATTTGACTATGGTAACTCTCCGTATAACAGGAGGGCTTGGAACGGTACGAATGCTATAGGCGATGCTACTTATGATTTAACCAGGAATGATGGTACAACATTATTAGGTAATTTTAACTTTGATGTGGATTTTACAAAATGGTTGTCATTTGAAACACGTTATAGCGGCCAGTTTGATAATTTTGACTATGTAGACAGGCAAAATCCTTACTATGGATCAGGGCAGGCTTCAGGCGGGTTCCTTACAAAAGATATTTCTAAATCTACCAATCAGAACTTTCTACAATTGCTGCGTTTCCAAAATACATTTGGCGAACATAGTGTGGAGGCGTTTGTGGCGCACGAATCAACAGAGTTTAGGTTTAAAGAATTTTATGCCTCTGCATCTCGCGCTATTTTACCTAATACTTTAGACTTAGCCCAGTACACTACAATAGTAGGCAGGCCTAATTCTTTCACAAGAACCTGGGCGCTTGAAAGTTATTTTGCACAGTTAAACTATGATTATGCAGATAAATATTTCCTTACTGCTTCTGTAAGGCGTGACGGTACTTCGACCTTCATCAACAACAAATGGGGAACCTTTGGTTCTGTAGGTTTAGGATGGATTGTATCTAAAGAAAAATTTCTTGAAAAAGCTACATTCATCGATTTCTTGAAATTAAAGGCAAGTTACGGTATTATTGGCGACATGGGTCTTAATAACAGGAGGGGTGGCGCTACAACCCAGGGAGGTAACTCAGTTATGTATGGTTTCCAGGTTTATCAAATTCAACAGACTTCTGATGGGAGCTATTCATTTACCCGTAGTTCTGAAGAGGCTAACCCTGATTTAACATGGGAAACCTCTAAAATTAGCCAGGTAGGGCTTGAAAGCACATGGTTTGATAATCTGTTAGATATTAACGTAGATTTCTATGTTAAAAACACTACAAACCTGTTTTTCGATGAGCAGTTGGCACCACATACGCCTTATACTTTTAGGCAAGTTAATAAAGGTAAACTTCAAAATAAAGGTTTAGAGTTTGATGTACAGGCCAACCTAATTAAAGCAAAAAAAGCCGAAGACCTTAGCCTTTCTGTAGGTGTAAACGGAGAAATGTTTAAAAATAAGCTATTAAGCCTTCCTTTATCTGAAAATGAGTATGTACAGCAAGATGGTAGCTTTGGCTGGTCTGAAGGCCATTCTATATACGACTGGAACCTTCGCGAATGGGCTGGTGTAGATCCGGCAACAGGTGTTGGTTTATGGAATATGTACTATATTGATGCTAATGATAATGGAATATTTGACGGAGGTGACACATCTGCTGGGGCTCAGTATCTTACAACATTTGAAAAGCGAAATCCTGGTGCTAATATTAAAAAAACAACGACTGACAATTACTCTCAGGCAACCCAAACGTATTCAGGTAAATCGGCCATTCCTAAAGTTCGCGGTTCATTCCGTGTAAACGCAGGGTTTAAGAACTTTGATTTTACCGCCCAGTTTGGTTATAGTGTAGGAGGTTATATTTATGATAATGGTTATGCTACACTTATGAGTACAGGAAATCTTATTGGTACAAATAACTTCCATACTGACATAAGGAACAGGTGGATGGAGCCCGGAGATGTTACAAATGTGCCAAGGCTATCCGGCCAGTTTGGTTCTGACAGTAATTTTACATCTGCTTCTACACGCTGGTTAACAAAAGCGGATTACCTGTCGCTTAATAACGTTAGGCTTGGGTATACTATTCCGCAGGCATATATGGAAAGGCTTCACGTAAGCAGGGTTAACTTATATGTAACAGGGGACAACCTGATGATGATTAGTGCAAGGGAAGGTTTAAATCCACAGACATTAATTGCGACTTCAAACTCGGGTATTTATATGCCAATGACTACATTTAGTGTTGGTGCAAAAATTGAATTCTAAAAAAAAATGATATGAAAAGAAGTTTAATTTATTCACTTGTTGCCGCGTCTTTAATTGCTGTGGGATGTAGCGACGATTTCTTAGAACCTGCAAGGGATACATCGGTGCTTACGTCACGCGATATTGCTGAAAATGTAGATCAAAACCCTGATTTGGTTAAGGGCACCCTCGATGGTATTTATAGTTATATGATAGATCCTATGGCAAACGTGGCTAACGCCCACTATGATATAGGCCAAAAAGGCGTAGACATCTGGACGGATATTGTATGTGGTGATATGGCGCTTTCTGCAAGTGCTTATGGCTGGTATGACAATACGGCTAACTTGCTTTCTACGGTTGACCTTACCCGTACGGAAAACAGGATTATATGGAGGTATTATTACAACATAATAGGGTCGGCTAATGGTGTAATTCAGTCGTTAGGTGGAAATGACGCTGTACTTGAAACAGACGAAACACGCCATATTATGGGCCAGGCAAGAGCACTGCGTGCATATGGTTATTTTTACCTTGCCCAGTTGTTCCAGAGGGGTTATAATCCCGATCAGGCGATATTGCCGTATGATGATTTAGATACCCAGAGTAATGCAAAAGTACCTGCTTCGCAAATCTACTCGTTAATTATCAGCGACCTTAATGTTGCTATTGAATTGCTCAATGATTACAGCCGTGACCTGAAGCATAAAATGAATAAGCCGGTTGCCCAGGGTTTATTAGCTTATACCTATGCCGCCATGGGAGACTACCAAAATGCGCGTACGATGTCGGAGGCTATTATAACTTCTGGCCAGTTTCCTTTAACTACAAGGGCGCAGTTGGCTAATCCTGGTCAAGGTTCGGGCTTTAATGATGCTAATACCGGTTCATGGATTTGGGGCTATGATATTACTGAAAGTATGGGCATGCAGCTGGTAAACTGGTGGGGTCAGGTTGACTATTTTAGTTATAGCTATGCATGGGCGGGAGATAAAAAAGCAATTGATAATGCTTTATATGCGCAAATTCCCTCTACTGATATCAGGAAATCACAATTTGGTGGCGTATTTCCGGCGACTACTGCTTTAATGCCTATAAATAAGTTTTTTGACCAGGCAAGGGTACCCGGAGAGCAATATTATATTGATACAGATTATATCTTTATGCGTGTTGATGAGTTTTACCTGCTAAGCGCCGAAGCCTCTGCTGCTTTGGGCGATGACGCCGCTGCTAAAAACAGGCTTACAGAACTGCTAACAGCACGTTATAACACTACCACAAATTTACAAAATTATGTAACCCCATTAGCAGGACAGACACTTAAGGATGCCATCTACCTGCAAACCCGTATTGAGTTGTGGGGTGAAGGCAAAAGCTACCTTGCTATGAAGCGTAACCGTGCCACAGTTACAAGAGGTACAAACCATATTTTCCGTCCGGGTGAATCATTTTCTTATGACCAGGATGAAATGTCATTCCAGATTCCTCAGATTGAAATAAACAACAATCCGGCTATCACAGAGCAGAACTAATTTTTAAAGCAAATTAAAATTATGAAATTTAACAAAATACTATCTTATGCTGCTTTATCAGTATTTACTGTAGGTATGCTGGTAGGGTGTGAAGATGAATCGGCAACTGAAAATCAAACGAACAAAGATTTTGTTTCGGTTGCAGACATGCCTAAGCCGGTTGATGTGCCGGAAGGAGAGACCGTTACTGTAGAAGCTGAAGTTTACGTGGGCCATGTTTCTGGCGTAGACAGGGTTATTAGCCTTGCCCCGATTTTAGAGTCTAATTACAATGACGTAACAGAAACGGATGTGGTTGATGTAACTACAGCGGATTCTGATGAGTATGCTATACCTTCAACTGTTACTATCCCTGCCGGATCTAAAGTAGGTACATTTCAAGTTACACTCACAGATATTGACTTGGGTTACTCCGGCAAAAAGGTTGTTATTGGCCTTGTACCACAGGCGGGTATTGATATAGCAATGAGCACAGTAGGTAATATTGCAACCGGCTCTTATGAGATTATTAATGACAGGCTCGTTATTACTGCAAGGCGTGCTTGCCTTTTAACCTCTGTTTCTCTGCAAATTTCTACCGATGCATGGGGCTCTGAAACAGAATGGGAGTTATATGATGGTGCACTTAACCTGATTGACAGTGGAGGGCCGTATGCTAATCTCGCCGGTGGCGGTGAGACTAGGTTCTTCTGTCTTGAAGATGGCGCGTATACGTTTGTTATAACTGATACAGAAGGAGATGGTATGGGAGAAGATGGTTTTTACAGGCTGGTTAAGCTTGATGACGATGGCAATGAAGTAGTGATAGCCACCGGCGGACAGTTTACAGACGATGAAATTGTAGAATTTGAAATACCATAAGTATAAGTATTTATATTATAAAACCGCTCAGAAATGGGCGGTTTTTTTATATCCGCTACAATTGTTAAAGTTTATTGTATATTATATCATTATTTAATTCATTCTTTGATGGATAGTTAATAATCGGTATATTTGCTTTCTTAATATAATGTTAATATAAAATGAAAATTACCATATTTCAAATAGTAGCGCTTTCGGTAGTTGCTAATGTGGCCGCGCAAAATGCAAAAGAACGCCTAAAGATTCAAAGCGTGCAGGATAAAGCTGCTATAGAGGTTTTAAAAAACGAATTACGTGCTCAGGAAAATGAGAGAAGAGCCCGTGTTGCTAAATATTTATCAGAAAACAACACTGCTAAACCTCAATACACATTTAATGGCAGTGAGCGCCGCCTGTATGATGTTGTTAATGGTAAACCCATATACATAGGCGCGGATAACGCTTCGGAAGCTAGGGCGATAAGAACAAATAGGCTGTATCCTAATGGTACTTTAGGGTTAAGCCTCGAAGGTGAAGGCATGACAGCGGGGATATGGGATGTTGGCCTTCCATTGGCTACCCATCAGGAGTTTCAAAACGGTACAGTTAGCCGTGTTAGTGTATTGGATACTGATGCAGATCTTAAATTTCACCCTACGCACGTAGCAGGTACGGTTGCTGCAAAGGGAATTGTTTCAAATGCTAAGGGTATGGCACCCAAAGTGAATGTTAAGCAATACGACTTGGGTGATGACAATTCTGAAATGATGTTTGAGGCCGGGCAGGGCCTTTTGGTGTCTAACCATTCATATGGTGTTTATGTTGTTAATGAGGGCGTAGCCATACCTTCATGGATTATGGGATGCTATAATTCTTCTGCAAGGGGCTGGGATATGATAGCGGTTAATTTTCCATACTATCTGCCTGTAAAAGCTGCGGGTAACGACGGTGTTTCATCTTACGAAGGCGGTTTTCAACCTGGGCTCGATAAGCTGACCTATACTGCTACTTCTAAAAACGTACTTGTTGTTGCAAATGCCGATACAAGCACACATCCTATAACCGGCGCATTTACCAATCTTTCTATTAACCTTTCAAGTAGCCAGGGGCCTACAGATGATGGCAGGATAAAACCGGACATTACAGCCGATGGTACCGATGTTACTTCTACCGCGGAGGTAAACAATACTGCTTATGATGAGGCAACCGGTACTTCAATGGCTTCTCCTGGAATAACCGGTAGTATTGTCCTGCTGCAAGAGCATTATAGAAACCTGCATTCCGGTAACTTTATGAGGTCGGCCACAGTAAAAGGGCTTATTTGCCATACCGCTCTTGACGATAACGACTATCCGGGCCCGGACCCAAGATTTGGTTGGGGGGTGATGGACTCAGCTGCCTCAGCTACTATTATCAGCAATGACGCTAACGGCAACCAGGCCGTAATAAGGCAGACTGATGATACTAACGCTCTTACAAATACCGGTGCAAACAGTACTTATGTATTTAACTTTACCGTAGGTGCCGCAGGCCCTCTAAAAGCTACACTATGCTGGACAGACCCGGCAGGAAACGCGCAGGACGACCAGCTTAACAGCACTGTACCGGCGCTTGTAAACGACCTTGATTTAAGGATTACAAACGGCACTACTACCTATTATCCCTGGAAACTAAATATGGCTGACCTTAACTCAGGGGCTATAAAAGGTGATAATTTAGTAGATAACGTAGAACGTGTAGATATAGATGTGGCAGAGCCCGGGCAGTATACCCTTACCGTGTCGCACAAAGGCACACTTGTGAGCGGCCCGCAGCAGTATTCATTGATACTTTCTGGTGCAAATGTTATACTTGGCGAAGACGAACACCAGTTTCGTGATGTAATTGTATGGCCTAATCCTGCTAAAGAGGTACTGCATGTTAATTTTGCGCAACCGCTAGAGAATGCCAATATTGCCCTTGTTGATATAGCAGGCAGGGTAGTATACCAGGCTAAAGCCGGAAACGACGCTAACATAACAATTGATACCGCCGGTTTTTCAAAAGGGGTATATATGCTGAATGTTAACAGCGACAATAAATCGTTAAGCAAAAAGGTTGTAATAGAATAATTATTTTTTTTATTATAGAATATCAAAGGGCTTTCCTAAATCGGGAAAGCCCTTTTGTTTACACTATTTTTAGTGTTTTTGAGTTATAAAAATAAGTACCTTTGTCCTAAACTTTTTAAAAGCATGCTCAAAAGAAGTATACTGTTTTTAATGCTTATAATTCCGGTTATTGCCGTTGCCCAAAACAGGATGGGAGGCAGGCTTAGGGGAGCACCCACCAGCGAGTCAAGACCCGATAATGATACGGTTAACAGATTTAACGGCCCGGCCAAAGTTGCCGATACCCTTGCAACTATAGATATGTATAAAATAGTAACCCTGCAACGGGATACTACCCTTGTAGATACCGCCCTGACCCTTAAAAAATATTATGAGGTAAACTACCTCCGTAAAGATAATTTTGGCCTGCTGCCCATGGCAAATGATGGACAAAGCTACAATGTACTGCATTTTGGCCTGGTTAAATACAACCCGTTTCCGGAATTTGGGTTTAGCAGCAAGCACTTTGCCTATATACAGCCTGACGATGTCCGGTATTATAATGTGGCAACACCGTATACCGATTTAATGTACCGCTCTACCCAAACACAGGGCCAGATACTTGATGCGCTTATTGCCGTAAATACCTCAGAAAACTTAAACCTTTTTGTGGGCTACAAGGGATTGCGCTCTATTGGTAAATATGTAAATTCTATATCAAGTAATGGTATTTTCCGCATTGGCGGTAGCTATAATACTACAAGCAAACGGTACATGGTCAAATTTCATTTTACCGGCCAGGACTTTTCTAATCAGGAAAATGGCGGTATACTTGATTTGTCGCAATTTGAGTCAAGCGAAGATCCCTATAATAACCGCGAACGCATAGAGGTATATTTTGACGATGCTACTTCGCTCATGAAGGGCAACCGCTATTTCTTTGACCATACCTTCAGGCTTAGCAAAGAAAACCCGAACAGTATAGTGGTGCACCATCAGTTTAACTACGAAAACAAGTTTTACGAGTTTACGCAAACCGCCGCAAACGCAAAATTTGGCGGTATCGGCAACGCCTATACCTCATCCATTCACGATAAAACCCGCTACAACCGGATGTACAACCTTATAGGCGCGGCTTATTCTAACAAAACTATAGGCGACCTGGAGTTTTATGTTGAAGATTACAATTATAATTATTTTTACAGGACGGTAATTTTTGATAACGCAAGCCAATCCGGGGAGCCGGCCATACACAACTCCATTAACGACAGGATAGCTACCTACGGCGCTAAGTATACCTATTATAAAAATAACCTTATAGCCACGGCATCGGTTTCAAACAGTATTACAAACCAGTCGCTGGCAGATATTAACCTGCAGGCAAGGTATAAATTTGATGATAAAAATAGTGTTTCAGCGCACTACAGGAACATGAACAAGCTGCCCGACCTTAATTACCAGCTGTATCAAAGCGATTATAAATGGTACAACTGGGAGAATAGCTTTAAAAATGAAAAAATAAACAATTTTGAGTTTGAAGCTAACACCAAGTGGGCTGATGCTTCGCTGCAATATACAATCCTTAACGACCACCTCTACTTTAGCAATGATTTTATCCCTGCCGAGGGCGGCGGTACAGTGTTTGATACCCTGAGGGTAACGCCAAAGCAGTATGATAAAACCATAAATTACCTGTCGCTAAAGGCACATAAGGAAATTAAATTCTGGAGGTTTGGGCTTGACAATACATTGTTGTACCAAAATGTGCAGCAATCAGGTAACATAGTTAATGTGCCTTCATTCATAACCCGAAATACGCTGTATTATACCGATAAGTGGTTTAAAAAAGCGTTAGAAGTGCAAACAGGGGTTACCTTTCAGTACTTTACCGAATATTATCAAAACGATTACAACCCGCTTATAGGTGAGTTTTACATACAGGAAACTAAAAAGCTGGGTGGATTTCCGCTGCTCGATTTTTTCGTGAACATGAAGATACAGGAGTTCCGTCTCTTCCTTAAGGCAGAGCATTTTAATTCGAGCATGTCGGGCTATAATTATTATTCCGCGCCCAGCTACCCGTACCGCGATTTTACGTTTCGCTTTGGGGTAATCTGGAATTTCTTCTCGTAGCTGTTTTTTGCGGGTTACAACAATTCGGAATATCTTTGTAATGCAACCATTGCATCAAATCATACTAAATGAAATACGCTAAAAATATACTCGAAACCATAGGCAACACGCCCATGGTAAAAATAAATAAGCTGGCAGCCGGAATCGATGCCCTGGTGCTTGCCAAGGTAGAAACTTTTAATCCCGGCAACTCGGTTAAAGACCGTATGGCTGTAAAAATGATTGAAGATGCCGAGGCAGATGGCCGACTTAAACCGGGCGGTACCATTATAGAGGGTACGTCGGGCAATACAGGCATGGGCCTTGCACTGGGTGCTATTGTAAAAGGATATAAGCTTATCTGTGTAATATCAGACAAGCAGAGCAAAGAAAAGATGGACATACTGCGTGCCGTAGGCGCGCGCGTGGTAGTATGCCCTACCGACGTGGAGCCTACAGACCCACGTTCGTACTATTCGGTTTCTAAGCGCCTGGCCGATGAAACGCCGAACAGCTGGTATGTGAACCAGTACGATAACCTGAGCAATACGGCTGCCCATTACGAGCAAACCGGACCTGAAATATGGGAACAGACCGAAGGTAAAATTACCCACTTTGTAGTAGGGGTGGGTACCGGCGGAACGATATCCGGCGTTGCCAAATACTTAAAAGAACAAAACCCTAATATAAAAATTTGGGGGATAGACACCTACGGTTCGGTTTTTAAAAAATACCACGAAACGGGAATTTTCGATGAAAATGAAATTTACAGCTACGTTACCGAAGGCATAGGGGAGGATATCCTGCCTAAAAATGTTGACTTCTCCCTTATAGACGGGTTTACTAAAGTTACCGATAAGGATGCCGCAGTCTATACCCGCAGGCTCGCTCTGGAAGAAGGTATTTTTGTAGGCAACTCCGCCGGCGCGGCCATCAAAGGTTTGTTACAGCTAAAGGAACATTTTAGTCCGGAAGATGTGGTTGTGGTGCTGTTTCACGACAGTGGCAGCCGCTATGTAGGCAAAATGTTTAACGACGACTGGATGCGTGAGCGCGGTTACCTGGACGACGAAATAACCACTGCTGCCGACCTGATAAAAGACCACAGCGACAAGCCGCTGGTTACCGTGCGTACGGAGGAGCTGGTAAGCCACGCAATAGACCGCCTGCGAAAATATAAAATTTCGCAGATTCCGGTGGTAGATATCAGCGGGTTTGTGGGTTCGGTTGATGAAACCGACCTGTTTCGCAGTTACGTGGAAGATAAAGATATTGCCGATAAGCCTATTAAGGATGTAATGGGCAGGCCGTACCCAATTGTAAAAGCCACTACATCGCTGGAAGAAATTTCTAAGCTGATAGGCAAAGACAACCAGGCCGTACTCGTTGACCTTGGCGAAAGCAAATACCATATTATTACAAAACACGATATTATCAGCTCGATAAAATAGGCCTTAGGGGGGTAAGGGCTGTAGCACAGAGATACTCGGAGGACACACAGAGGCAGGCACACGGAAAAAAGAGGTAGCACCTTAGGTGCAAGACCACAGAGCTAAGCCTACACCTCTGTTATCTCACGCTATAGGCGTAATCTCTAAATTTTCATAAATTCTGTGCATCTCTGTGTGTGCTCCGAGTATCTCTGTGCTATAACTTAAGCAAATATCTCTATATTGATTATGAACTTCACCGCCATAGATTTTGAAACCGCAACCGGACACTCCCACAGTGCCTGTGCAGTAGGTATCATTACGGTTGAAGATGGCATAATTGCCGAAGAATTCCACACCCTGATACAGCCGCCGGACAATGAATACTGGTACCGCAACATTATGGTACACGGCATAAAACCGGCCGATACGCTTAATATCCCCACTTTTGACGGCCTCTTCCCTGAGATACATAGGCGGCTTTTTGGCAGAAAGGTTGTAGCCCATAACGAGAGCTTCGACCGTAATGTTTTGGCAAAAACCATGCGTTGGTACGGCTTATATTATGACGAACTCGAAATAGCCGACCGCTGGGAATGTACCGTAAAAATTTACCGCTCAAAAGGCTACCCTAAAGCCAACCTTAAATACTGCGCTGACCGCAACGGTATTTCCCTTAACCACCACGAAGCCCTTAGCGACGCGCGTGCCTGTGCCAAGCTGTATATGCTACACGATGGGCAGGTAAAGATGAAAATTTAAGCTCTTATAGTAGATACTGATATTTTACATGGTAGTTAAGGTTATAACCATAGAGCCTAAAATTCTGGTATACTTACCATCTGACAATATACCACTTTGGCACATTATTCGTTATCTTTGGATAAAAGTTACATTACAATGCAGTTCAAAAAAATCTATATACTGTTGCTGTTGATAAGTTCGTTTGGGGCCAGGGCCTCGATGATCTTATTGCCCATGGACGATGTTAGCCAGCAAAACCATCTTAAAGCCTATGGCATTACCTACTGGGTACTTAACAAAGGCATAAAAGCCAACTGGCTGCTCAACTACCGCGGTGGGTCGTTCCTGCTTCCCGATGCGCAGGAGATAAGGCGCGAATGCCAGATACGAGGTGTGAGTTTTGAGGTACTTAGCGACGGCGCAGCCAATGGTATATTGGATGAAATAAGCAGCCCGTCACAAAACATGGAGAACGTACTCCTTGAAAAAGCGCCCAAGATTGCCGTTTACACGCCGCCAGGAAAACAACCCTGGGACGATGCCGTAACTATGGTACTAACCTATGCAGAGATTCCGTTTACCGCTATATACGATGAAGAAGTACTTACCGACCAGTTGCTGCTATACGACTGGCTGCACCTGCACCACGAAGATTTTACCGGCCAGTATGGCAAGTTCTTTGGGGCGTACCGCAACGCACCCTGGTACATAGAGCAGAAGCGCGAGGCGGAAGCATTAGCAACAAAACTGGGGTACGGCAAAGTTTCTGAAGAAAAACTGGCTGTGGCGCTTAAAATACGGAATTTTGTAGTGGGTGGCGGCTTTATGTTTGCCATGTGTTCGGCCACGGATAGTTTTGACATAGCGCTTGCCGCGGAAGGTGTGGACATTTGCGAACCTATGTTTGACAACGACCCCAGCGATGCGAACTACCAGGGCAAAATAGATTACAACAACACCTTTGCCTTTAAGGATTTTACGCTCGAGCGCAACCCCGTGGTTTATGAGTTTAGCGATATAGATACCACTACAAAGCGCGGTATACTGCCGGATGACGACTATTTTACATTGATGGAATACAGCGCCAAGTGGGACCCTATACCCTCTATGCTGTGCCAAAACCATACCCAGCTGGTTAAAGGATTTATGGGGCAAACCACGGCATTTGCAGGTAGTATGGTAAAGTCAAATATCCTGGTGATGGGTGAAAACAAGCAGAACAGCGAGGCGCGCTATATACACGGTACTAAAGGTAAGGGAATGTTTACCTTCTTTGGAGGGCATGACCCTGAAGATTACCAACACAGGGTAGGGGACGCTCCTACCGTGCTGGATCTGCATCCTAATTCGCCCGGCTACAGGCTTATCTTAAACAACGTGCTGTTTCCGGCAGCCAAGAAAAAGAAGCTTAAAACGTAGTTCATTTACGCTTAAGTATTTCATTTAGTGTGCTGTCTGTAATGGTAGTACATTTGTGGGCCCCACTTTCATTGAGGTGGTCTGTGTCGTAAAAATCATTATTGTTAAAGCGTGAATCTGTAAAAAGGTTAAGGTAAGTAACGTTTGGGTGCTTTTGTTCCATCTGCGTACAGATTGTACTCACTTTTTTCATTTTATTTTTATCGGAAAACCGGGAATAATAACTTGTTACCGGCATGGTAATTATCAGCACCTTAATATTTTTATCAGCTGCCGTTGTTATTATTTCCTCCAGTATATTAATATTCGGGGCCATTTCTCCATCGGCTGATAAATGTTTGCCCACTATTATTTTGGCTATCTTTTCATTATTAAACTCTGGGCTGACACCTTCGTTTCGGCCTGCCCCACGGTCATTGCATTGCACGAGTGTGCCTGTTTTAAAGTAAAGTTTTATACTTTCCATTGTTATGTTAAACCGTGGCGCAAGTGCAAGGCTGTATCCCTTTGGGTCGGCATGGCTTGTTCCCGGCACATCAATATACATGCAATCCCGGTAAAAGTAGCGCCTCCACGAGAGTTCAACATCGTCTATCCCTTCGCTAAAGCTAAAATTATCTATAGTTAATACAATTGCTTTTGCATTGGTATTGTTCGCTATATATTTCTCAAAAAGCAGTTTATCGCAAATTAACGGCTGGCTGATGTTAGACGCGTTATAAGTTTTAATGCTCATCAGTTCTGGGTAGAGGCCGTAGAATGAGTGCGAGTTGCCCAGGATAAAAACTTCGGCATCCTTATTCTTCCGCAAGCCTTCATACTTTACGGAATAATTATTTGGCACAAAGCGGTACATTGCTTCAATACCCATCCACCCCACAATAATGGGTAAAAGGAAATATAACAGTCGCAGTATAAATTTTTTCATCTAAAACTGGAAATAAATAAACTGTGCCTCATTGCCCATATACAGCAAGATGAACGCAATTAACAAATAATATACCAAAATCCTGGCAACAGGAGGCAGCCGTTTTTCAATATCGGCCAAAGGGTATTCACTACGCCGCCCCATCCACTCTGCTGCCATGAAAATGGTAATTATGATAAGGAATTTCTTTGGCAAGAACTCAGGGTAACTGAATAATGATAACGAGAAAATCTCTTTATAGATTACCATTGCATCTCCCAAGTTCAGGGTGCGGAACAACACCCATGCAAGGCTAACCTGTATAAATGTAAATAATATAGGTATAGCATCTTTCAGTTCGGGTGTGTTGCCGGCCGATTGCCTGTTGCGGTTCAATAGCAGCAATGGTATAAACAGGCATGCATGCACAAACCCCCACAGTATAAAAGTAATGTTAGCGCCATGCCAAAAGCCGCTCAGAAGGAATATGATAAATACATTTCGCAGCTTTTTAACCATGCTGCCGCGCGACCCTCCTAATGGGATATACACATAATCCCTGAACCAGGAGGAGAGTGAAATATGCCACCTACGCCAAAAATCAGCTATGTTTACCGAAAAGTAAGGGTAATGAAAATTTCGGAGCAATTGTATCCCGAATAGTTTTGAAACGCCCGAGGCCATATCAGTATAGCCTGAAAAATCAGCATAAATTTGAATGGAAAAGAAAAAAGCAGCAAGCAGCGCGCTGCTTCCGTTAAACCCTTCAGGATGCAAAAATACCTTATCGGCGTATAGTGCACAATTATCTGCAATTACCATTTTCTTGAACAATCCCCATAAAAATTGCCGTAACCCATCGGTAGCCACCACGTAATTAAATACCCTTTTCTTTTTTAACTGGGGAAGCAAATGTGTAGCGCGTTCTATAGGCCCTGCCACGAGCAACGGGAAATATGAAACAAATAGTGCATAATTTGTAAAGTTGGCTTCAGGCTTTATCCTGTTTTTATAAATATCTATTACGTATGAAAGGCCGTGGAAGGTGTAAAATGATATTCCTACGGGTAGTATGATATTTAGTGTTGCCAGCGATGGCCTGTAACCAAAAACCGAAAAGGCATCCCTGAACGATTCAGCAAAGAAGTTGTAATACTTAAAAAAGAAAAGGAAGCCAAGGTTGCATACAATGCTTATAGTAAGCCACATTTTTTTTCCGGTACCGTGGGCCGACTGTATTTTATTTCCTGAAAAATAATCGAGCAGGGTAGAGAACAACAATAAAAATAAAAAACGCCAGTCCCAAAAGCTGTAAAAGAAGTAACTCGCCGCAAGCAGAAAAACATTTTGTGGCCTGAGGTTTTTAAAAACAAACCAATACCCGAAAAAAACCAGCGGGATGAAAAAGGCAAAATCTATGGAGTGAAACAGCATATTTTGGTTTAGGCGGCTTATTAGATTGAAGCAAAGCTAATAAAAAAAGGCTGCGAAAAGCAGCCTTAGTATCAAATACCCCGATGGTAAACAACCATAACCATGATTACTTAGCGATATTAACCGCCCTTGTTTCACGGATTACAGTAATTTTTACCTGTCCCGGGTAGGTCATTTCAGTCTGTATTTTGTGCGATATTTCAAAAGAAAGCGTTGCGGCTAAGTCATCAGATACTTTTTCGCTCTCTACAATTACACGTAACTCACGGCCTGCCTGTATGGCATAGGCGCTTTTAACTCCCTGGAAACCATAAGCGATATCCTCAAGGTCTTTGAGGCGCTGTATGTAGCTGTCAAGCACCTGCCTGCGTGCACCCGGCCTTGCGCCACTTATAGCGTCACACACCTGGATGATAGGCGATAGCATCGATTTCATTTCTATCTCGTCGTGGTGGGCGCCTATGGCGTTGCACACCTCTTCTTTTTCACCATATTTTTCAGCCCACTGCATACCAAGTAATGCGTGCGGAAGGTCGCTCTCGGCGTCTGGCACTTTACCTATATCGTGCAGTAGTCCGGCGCGTTTTGCAAGCTTAACGTTAAGCCCCAGCTCTGCAGCCATAATACCACACAGTTTGGACACCTCGCGGCTGTGCTGCAGCAGGTTTTGCCCATAAGACGAGCGGTATTTCATACGGCCTACTATCTTAATAAGTTCCGGGTGAAGCCCGTGTATGCCCAGGTCTATAACGGTACGTTTACCTACTTCTATAATCTCGTCTTCAATTTGCTTGGCGGTTTTGGCAACCACCTCTTCAATACGTGCCGGGTGAATACGGCCATCCGTTACCAGCTTGTGTAATGACAGGCGGGCGATCTCCCTGCGTACCGGGTCAAAACAGCTTAATATAATCGCCTCAGGCGTATCGTCTACAATTATCTCTACACCGGTAGCGGCTTCAAGGGCACGGATGTTACGGCCCTCACGGCCAATAATGCGCCCCTTAACGTCATCCGATTCAATATTGAATACCGATACGCAGTTTTCTACGGCTTCTTCGGTGCCTACACGCTGTATGGTATTAAGGATTATCTTTTTAGCTTCCTGGTGTGCGGTAAGCTTAGCCTCTTCAATTGTGTCCTGAATGTGGGCCATGGCGCTGCTTTTCGCTTCTGCCTTAAGGCTTTCTACCAGCTGGCTTTTTGCATCCTCTGCCGAAAGGCCTGATATCACTTCAAGCTGTTCTACCTGGCTTTTGTGCAGGCGGTCTGTTTCCAGCTGTTTTTTCTCAAGGTGTTCAATCCGGTTGTTATAGTCGGCAATTTTATGTTCAAGCTCATCACTAAGCTTTTTATTCTTAGCGAGCTCGCCCGATACCTGGCTTTCCTTGTCCCGAACGCGTTTTTCGCTTTCTGCAATTTTCCTGTCCTTGGCAAGTATTACCTGTTCATGTTCTGCTTTTAGCTCCAGGAATTTCTCTTTAGCGCGCAGCTCTTTTTCTTTTTTAAGGTTTTCGCCCTGGTTTGTGGCATCTTTAATAATAGATGCTGCTTCTTTCTTTGCCTCGGCGGTAAGGCTCGCCGCGCTTTTCTTTTCAAGAGTTTTTGCAATAAAAAACCCTATTGCCAGGCCTGCGATTGCGAGAATTATTGGTAGTATTGTGTCCATATTTTTCGTTGTTGTATGTATATAAAAAAGCCTACATTAGAGGGTATTGTATAAACTCGAAAAGACAAGTTTTAGGCTAACCCGCTGTTCAAGGATCTGCGGCGTGGCAGCATGCTATAGTAGCGGCGATTCGCCCATTTTAAAGAATTGGCGTTGAGTTTATCAAATAGGTACTAATGTAGGCAGTATTGTGTACTATGTAAAGAACGTATTTATTATATTTTTAAAGGACATTACCCAGTTTTTCATCCATCAGTTTCAGCCTTGCCACCGCGTCTTCTATTTCACCGGAGCGGTCCAGCACCTTTTGTTCTGATTGTGCCGCAAACTGCAAAGCGCACATTGCTAAAACGTCCTGCTTATCGCGCACAGCGTAGCTTTCTTCAAACTGTTTTATCATCGCATCAATTTTTTTTGAGGCGGCCCTCAGGCCTTCTTCCTGCTCCGGGGTTACCGTTAGCGGGTACACCCTGTCTGCAATTGATATTTTTATTTTCAGCTTGTCGTCCATCACTTCCTTAATCTGAAAGTTGCGCTATACAGTAATCAATGTCGCGGATTAATGAATTTATCCTGAGTTTTGTCTCCCTCGTATTATCGTCACTGCCCAGTAATGAATTGGCCATCCGTAAAGATTCATTTTGCTGTTTTAAAGCAGCTATCTCCTCATCCTGCCTGCTAATTTGATGGGCTGCTTTTGCTGCAGCCTGCTCAAGGTCATGGTTTTTTGTTTGCAGCATTTCCATTTTTAATTGAACCTTTGCAAGTTTACTTTCCAGAGATTCAACAATTTCAGATAATGCACCCATGGCAGCGTTTTTTCATTACATCATTCCACAAAGTTAATATTACTTTAATTACAAACAATAGGTAATGCAAAAAATTGCTGTTTTTTTCAATAAAACGTACTATTTGCTACAAACAACAGTTATTAAGATTACGCTAAATGATGCTAATTGTTTGGCACATTTTTTTATTTTAGCCCCATGAGACTTTACTATATATTTTTATTAGCCACCCTAAGCCTTTCAGCACAAAACAAATACCCGCAGGATTACTTCCGCTCGCCGCTCGATTTGCCCGTACACCCATCGGGCACCTTTGGCGAATTGCGTACTAATCACTTTCATGCCGGTCTTGATTACCGTACCAACCAAAAAACGGGCTATCCGGTATTTGCTGCGGCAGACGGTTATGTTTCCCGTATAAAAGTGTCTACATACGGTTATGGCGTTGCCTTATATATAGACCACCCTAACGGATATACTACCTTATACGGCCACCTTAAAAAGTATGGCCCTAAAATAGAGGAATATGTGCGCCAAAAGCAGTACGAAAAAAAGTCGTTTGAAATCGAGTTGTTCCCCAAACCGGGAGAGCTGCCCGTAACGCAGGGCGAAACAGTTGCCTTTTCGGGTAATACCGGGGGCTCAGGAGGGCCGCACCTTCATTTTGAGTACCGCGATACCAAGACCGAGATGATTATCAACCCCCTGCTTTTTGGCCTTAATAAAAAAATGAAGGATACCAAGGTACCTAAGATATATAGTTTGCTTGTGTACCCTGTAAGTGATGACGCCGTGGCCGACGGCAGCAAAACACCCATGCTGGTAAACCTGCACCCACAAAAAGACGGCACCTACCTGGCCGATAAAATTGTAGCCCGGGGCAAGATAGGCTTTGGGGTTAATGCTACCGACAGTTCTACCGGGAGCTCCGGCAATAACGGCATTTATAAGGCTGAGACGTTTTTTAACGGTAGCCCGCATTTTAGCTGCGAGTTTAACACGTTTGCGTTTAGTGAGTCGCGCTATGTAAACGCATATATAGATTATGAGCGCTATTACCGCACGGGCCAGCGCTGCCAGCGCCTTTTTGTAAAAACGCCCTATCCGCTTTCGCTGCTGCAGCACAATAGTAGTAACGGGCAGTATGAAGTGAAACCCGGCGAAACGCAAAATTACCGTATAGAGGTAAGCGACTACCACGGCAACAAGGCCATTGTAAACGGGAGTATACAATATAGTGATGCCCCAGCCTCGGTGGCAGAGCCAAAACATATTACTCCATATTATGTAAAAGTGGGCAACGACAATAATTACACTAAAGGCGGCGTTTCTGTGTTTGTGCCCGCCGGTGCCTTTTATGATGATTTTTATATGGATTTTGATGTTAAAGATTCTGTGCTGTACCTGCACCACCCCACGGTACCGGTGCATTCTTATGTGCAGGTATCTTTTGATGTGAGCCATTTAAGTAAGGAGGAACTTGGCAAAACCTTTATAGCAGGCTATGCGGGCAAGCGCTTTAATTACAACAGCAGCTATATGGAAGACGGCCGCCTTACTGCCAAGGTGAAAACGATGGGAGAATTTAAGCTGGCTAAGGATACCACCGCGCCACGCATTTTTGGGCTTACCTTTAAAGAGGGCGCATGGCTTTCAAGCGTAGACAGTATAGGCTGCAAAATTAGCGACGACCTTAGCGGTATTGCCACCTACGATGCTTTTATAAACGGCAAGTGGGCGCTTATGCATTACGAATATAAAACGCAAACCCTTTCGCACCACTTTAGTGATGGCATAGTAGGCGAGGGGCGCAACGAATTAAAAGTGGTGGTAACCGATAATGTTGGAAATTCCACTACCTTTGAAACACATTTTTTCAGAACACAAAACACTAACCCTGTTGAAGACGATAAAAAATAAGCTACTACTGCTTACCGTTTTGCTATGCTCGTGTATAGCTTTAGCCCAAAGGCAACCCATGATTTACGGTATAGCTGTAGACCAGAGCTACCAGCCGCTGGAACAGGCAAAAATATATTATGATGATGTCGATGGCCGGCATGAAACCTACAGCGACCGCACCGGTTTTTATAAACTTGACCTTCCGGTAGAGCGGAAAGTGGTTGTTTGGTTTGCCCATAAATCTTTTAAGGGAGAACTCTTCGTAGAATTAGAACACATGCAGCAAGGCGAAGCAATTGAGTTTAATTTTAGTTCTGAGACCATCCTGAAGGATGTTATAATTGACAGAGATACCGGCAGGAAAGAACTGGAAGGTATTAGCATAATACCCCGTGAAGTTATTGAGAATATTCCGGGGCTTAGCCAGGGTGTAGAAAATATTGTAAAGCTGATGGGTGGGGCAACGGGAAGTAATGAACTTAGTACTCAATACTCAGTCCGCGGCGGTAACTATGATGAAAACCTGGTATATGTAAACGATGTGGAAATATACCGCCCGTTCCTTATCAGGAGCGGCCAGCAGGAAGGCTTAAGCTTTACTAATACGGCTATGATACGCAATGTAGACTTTTCGGCAGGGGGCTTCCAGGCAAAATATGGAGACAAAATGTCGTCAGTTTTAGATATTACCTACCGACGCCCTACCAGTTACGGCGCGCAGCTTGAAGCAAGCTTCCTTGGCGGGAGCCTTACCTTTGATGCCATATCAAAAGATAAAAAATGGAGCGCTATGGTGGGTGGGCGTTACCGCAACAACAGCCTCCTGGTTAACAGCCAGCAGACTGAGAGCAACTACAAGCCTACCTTTGCCGATGTGCAAAGCGTTGTAAATTACAGGCCCGGTAAAAAATGGGAATTTAATTTTATAGGCAACATTTCGCAGAATACCTATAACTACCAGCCCTTTTTCCGCCAGACGAATTTTGGTACGATATCCGAACCTATAGCCTTACAGATTGTTTATGATGGCCAGGAGAAAGACGAATACCGTACATTCTTCGGGGCACTAACGGCAGAATACATCCTTTCTGAAAAGTCAAAGCTCAAGTTTATATCGTCAGTTTACCATACGCAGGAGCAGGAATATTTTGATATCCTTGCACAGTATGCGCTGGGCGACGTAGATACGAATATAGGAAGCGACACCTTTGGGGATATACAGTTTGCCCGTGCGGTAGGCTCGCAGCTTAACCATGCCCGTAACGACCTCGATGGGCTTATTAATAATTTTGAAGTAAAGGGCGAGCATAAAATTGGAAAAAATAACATACAGTGGGGTGCCAAGTATACCCGCGAAGACTTCCGCGACCGCCTGGTAGAGTGGGAGGTGATAGATTCGGCAGGGTTTTCAATACGCCCGCCGGTTATAGATTACATACCTAACGACCAGCCGTATAATGCCTACTCCGGGCCGCTGGTGCCGTACCAGAGTGCACGGGCTACAAATTTTGTTACCACAAACCGCTATTCTGGCTACGCGCAGTGGGGCAGGAGGTTTGATGTGGGCAAGGCAGTGTTGTTTATAAATGCAGGCACCCGCATACAGCAATGGAAGGTAGATGGTGCCGCAGAGAAAGGTAAGAGCCAGGTGGTGGTAAGCCCGCGCGCGCAACTTGCCCTGAAACCCTACTGGGATATGGATATGCTGTTCCGCCTTTCGGGCGGGGTATACAGCCAGCCGCCTTTTTATCGCGAGCTGCGCGACTCTACAGGCACGGTACAGCCAAATGTAAAAGCACAAAACTCCTACCATATCGTGGCGGGTACCGATTATAGCTTTACTAACAGTAAGCAGCGCAAGTTTAAGCTGGTAGCCGAAGCCTACTATAAAATGATGGATAATATAAATACCTATACGCTCGAAAACGTGCGCATTCGCTACCGCGCCAATAATGACGCTACCGCTTATGCCTATGGTGCCGACCTTCGCCTTAACGGTGAGTTAGTGCCGGGGACAGAATCCTGGGTTACGGTAGGCTATATGAAAACCGAAGAAAACTACCGGGATAAAGGCTATATAGCACGCCCTACCGACCAAAGGCTGCGCTTTGCGGTACTGTTTCAGGATTATGTGCCTAATATACCCAGCCTGCGCGTGTACCTCAATATGGTATACAACACAGGGCTGCCGGGCGGGTCGCCATCGTATGCGGATTCGTACCTGTACCAGAGCAGGCTTAATGCCTACCGCCGCGCTGATGCCGGTTTTTCGTATGTAATTATAGACCGTAATGATGATAAGCTTACGCCAAAAACAGCAAACTGGTTAAAAGGCTTTAAACAGCTTACGCTGGGGCTTGAAATATTTAACCTGTTTGATAACCAGAACGCCATAACAAACACCTGGGTGCGCGACGTATATACTAAGGCTTCTTATGGTATACCAAACTACCTTACCAGCCGTGTTTTCAGCCTTAAGCTGTCGGCAAAAATATAGTTAGTGTAAAAGTTTTTCTTACTTTTGGTACACAACCCATGCTTATGAAAAAATACAGCCTTATAGTGTGCGTGATTTCTGCCCTTTCCCTTACCGGATGCAAGGAGGAAAAGCCCAAGCCTAAAGTTGCCTACAGCCAGGATAAGGAAACCCCCGCGCCTAAAAAACCGGATTCTACCCAGATAAAAGTGGCCGACCTGCCCGTGCACATGGAAGGCACAAAATACCTTATACACCCTGTGGGCGACATCCGTATATATGATGACAGCAACCGCAGCTATGGTAGCAGCCGTACCGGCGGCCAGGTAAGCTATGCCATATCTAACTACAACCGCTTTGAGATAACCGGGTACTTGCAGAACCTTAAATTTCAGCATACAGACAGTACCGCGCTGCGCCCGCTTACTGATAAGAAAGTGCAGATACAAACGGTAACCTACCTTAACACCGTTGCAGCTAAAACAGGCAGGCAATTACTGTTGTATGCCCTTGTAGATAGCGACACCAATAAGGATGGCAAAGTAGATGCTAATGATATAAAGTCGCTTTACATAAGCAACATCAGCGGGGCCGGCTTTAAAAAACTAAGCGGCGACGTGCAGGAGTTGGTAGACTGGAGCCTTGTAGAGGCGCAAAGCCGCATTTATTTCCGCACGCTTGAGGATATCAACAAGAATGGAGCTTTTGATAAGAACGACGCCGTGCACTACTATTATGTAGACCTGATTAACCCGGCATGGGAAGTGCAGGGTTATGACCCGGTAGGGACACCGGAATAAAAACAAGGGCTGCTCAAACGTTTTTTAGCAGTTTTTCGTCGTCAATCAACATCACTTTATCGATTTTTTTGAGTACTTATAGTCTCTTTTACCAATATAAAAGGTTATTTTTACTAAATCGTGTGCGCTATACAATAAACCAATGCATTTTGTGTTATTTATACGCAAACAAACGTAAAAGGGATAATTTATTAATCGATAATGGGGTATATTGCTAAAAATTGAATTTGCGTAATAAAAATCCTCCCTGTTGCAGGGAGGGGTTGGCAAAAAAGTCCAACAAATTATTGTTAAGGATGCATAAAAAAATAGAATTTGTTTTTTTTTACCACCTAATAATATAAATTTGCCAATCTTATGGAAATAAAGTTAACAATAAGAACTATTATTAAAAAATCAGAAAACTAAATTTTAAAAAAAATGGCAAACGCATCTGTTCAGAAAGTTGAAAAAAAAGAAGCTTCTAAGGGGTCTAATATATTTGCAGGACTCGCAATAGCTATATGTCTTTTAGTAGGTGGTGGTGTATGGTATTTTATCATGGGTAACCCTAACAATTTTGAGGGTGGCACTACCGATGGGCATCCACTAGGGTTCTTAGGTACAGTATTTAAAGGTGGTCCTATCGTTGCCGTACTTTTAGGCTTATTATTAATGGCTCTTGTGTTCTCTATAGAGAGGTTTATGGTAATTTCTAAAGCAGGTGGTAAAGGCAATGTTGAAGGTTTTGTAGCTAAAGTACAGTCTCAGATTAAAAATGGCGATATTAACCAGGCTCTTGCTGAGTGCGACAAGCAACAAGGTACAGTAGCTAACGTGGTAAAAGCCGGCCTTCTTAAATATGAAGAAGTAAAACGCGAAGGTTTTGATAGTGAAAGGGCAGAAGCTGCTATCCAGCAGGAAATAGAAGAGGCTACATCTCTTGAAATGCCAATGCTTGAGAAAAACCTTGTTATCCTTTCTACACTTGTATCAATTGGTACACTTGTTGGCCTTCTTGGTACAGTATCAGGTATGATTAAGGCGTTCTCTGCGATGGGTGCAGGTTCTACTCCCGATTCAGCCCAGCTTGCGGTAGGTATCTCTGAGGCGCTTATTAACACGGCTACAGGTATCGGTACTTCTACCGTGTCAATTATCGCTTACAACCTGTTCACAACTAAAATTGACAAACTTACCTACTCTATCGATGAGGCTGGTTTTGCAATTACCCAAACATACAGAAGGTTTAGGGCTCGTGCAAACAACGCATAATTAAAGAGTTAAAAGTTTTAAATAATACAGCGGGAAAGCATATCTTTAAGGTATGCTTTCAGTAAGCTGAAAAACATAATAATAATGGCTAAACATAAAATATCCAGAAAGAGTACCAGGATAGACATGACCGCGATGTGCGACGTGGCATTCCTTTTGCTGTCTTTCTTTGTTATGACGGCTACCGCTAAGCAGCCTGAGCCCAAACCGGTAGATACACCTGCCTCTACGGTTATAGATAAGCTTCCGGAAGATGGAGTGGCTGTTATTACCGTGGGCGATAGCTCGGTGTTCTTTACAATACCCAGGAGCATCAGGAGAGGTACCCTTGAAAGGGTAGCCGACCTTAAAAAGGTTTCTTTTAGTGAGACGGACTATAAAAAGTTTGACGGCCTTGAAGGTTTTGGTGTGCCGCTGGGCAAGCTAAAATCGCTGCTGGAGCTTAAAGGTGAAGCAAGGAACAGGCCGGGTATACAGGAAGGTATACCGTTTGACTCTATAAACGACCAGTTAGGTATGTGGGTAGAGCAGGCGAGGGAAGCTAACAAGCAGTATCTTAACGATAAGATTGCAGCGGGTGATACCGAAGTGAAATTTAAAGACCTTGATATCGCTATTAAGGGGGATGCTAAAGAAAGCTACCCTACCATTAAGCGAGTGATTGACATCCTGCAGGCACAACATAAAAACAGGTTTTTTCTTGTGACAGGATTACGTAACGAAGATTTTTAATAACTGTATTAAACCATAACATAACATGGCAGAATTAAATACCGGCGGCGGTGGCGGCGATGGTAAAAAGGTAAGGAGTAAGAAAAGCAACCCCGGGGTTGACCTTACCGCAATGGTGGACCTTGCGTTCCTGTTGATTACCTTCTTTATGCTTACCACTACGCTGTCAAAACCACAGTCGATGCCTTTGGCAATGCCGGATAAAACTGATGAACCGAATAAACCTGATTCAGACACTAAAGTTCCTGAAGACAGGATGATGACCATACTGATAGGTAAGGACAACAAGCTTATATGGTATATGGGGCAGTTTGCTACACCGAGGATGGCTCCTACAGAGGCTGCCTATGGGAAAGACGGTATCAGGAAAGTAATTATCCAGAATACAGCCTATGCCAAACAGCATGCGGAGAAACCGGATGAAGGGCTTATTGTGAACATTAAAGCCAGCGACAAGTCTAACTACAAAAACCTTGTGGATATCCTTGATGAAATGGCTATTAATAAGGTACAGTTATACGCTATTGGCGATATTACTACGCCTGAAGTAGACCTTTTAAAGGAAAAAGGACTGTACTAACCACCTATAAAGAATGAATTATGGCAAATATTAATATTTTTAGCGGCCAGTGGATCGATATGGTTTTCGAAGGCCGCAATAAACTATACGGGGCATATGCGCTTAGGAAAGAGAACCCTAAGACTACCGTTCTTGCCCTTATAGCCGGTTCTATCTTTTTTTCGCTTGCTATTGCCGCGCCTATCATTATAAGCAGCCTACCTAAGGGTGAGGTGGCCGAAGAGCAGGTTAAGGAAGTAGAACTTGCCGAGATAGTAGAGCCACCAAAGGAAGAGGAACCGCTACCACCACCACCACCACCGGTGGAAGAGGTATACCAGGCGCCGAAATCTGTAGTGGATGAGGTAAAATTTAAGCCGCTTGAAGCTGCTAAGAAAGAAGAAGTTCCTGAAGACCCTCCTAAGATAGAGCAGTTTAAGGAAGCTGACCCAAGTTCACGTAACAAAGAGGCTGACCCTAACATGGGAGACATTGTGATAGGCAAGCCTGCGGGCGACCTTGATAAAGGTGTTGAGGCTCCCGATGTTACTGTATACAATTCTGCGGGACTACAGGTACAGCCTGAGTATCCGGGTGGTATAGAGGCTTTTTACAAATATGTAAACAAAAACTTCAGGATTCCTGAATTAGATAACGATATGACAGCTAAGATATATGTGTCATTCGTTGTTGAGAAAGACGGTACGCTTACCGCTATTAAAGTGCTTAGGGATCCGGGCTTTGGCCTTGGTAAGGAAGCAGAGCGTGTGCTTAAATCTTTAAAAACAAAATGGTCTCCGGGTATTCAGAATGGTAAGCCGGTAAGGGCACAATACAACCTTCCTATTACCATCAATATCAGGTCTTAAATTAATACGGCGATGGCATCATCTTACAGAAGAAGGACGCAGCGCTATGACTCACAGAAATCGCTCAACAGGCGATTTCTGTTCGTTTTACACCTGTGCATTATCCTTACATTTATAGGCTTCGCGTTGTTTTTAATATTTGCCCGCCACATAGAGCTCAACATAAGTTACAATGGCAGGCTGGGTATGGCCGCGATAATGATTATATATGCTATAACGCGTTTTATACGGTCATGGCAAAAATTTAAAGAAGTAGATTAACACAAGCAGGTTTTTCAATAGGCACTGGGAGTTGTATTCCGGTACTATCAAAATTTAGGTAAGGCAAATAATTGTGTAATTGCCACCGGAAACTATTTTGGGGAAATCCTTTAAAAAGTAATGAATACCAAATGAAATATATCCGCATAGTTATTCTTCTGGCCGTGATAAGTATCTTTTCGTTTATTGCCTGTAAACAAGCTTCCGGCACTCAGGAAGTGACGGAAACCGAAACGTCGGGCACTGTTACCTTGCAGGTGGATAACACCGTGCAGCCCATTGCAGAAGATGTTACCGCTGTGTTTCAAAGCATATATACAAACGCAAAAATTACGCAGATAAACCGTAGCGAAACGGATATTGTAAACGCGCTCCTTCATGATTCTGCCGATGTTGCCGTGCTAACCCGTGAACTTACCAAGGGTGAGGAGGCACACTTCGCCAAAAAGGGCATACAAACCCGCAGTACGCTTTTCGCTACTGACGCCCTTGCGCTTGTTTCCGCTAAAAATGCTGCTGATACTATCGTCGACATTGAGGACATCTACCGCATCATGCGTGGTGATTCTACAGTTCCCGGCACACAGCTGGTTTTTGATAATCCCGGTTCAAGTACATTACGCTATATTATGGATAAAGCCGGTGTAGATAAAATCCCGTTAAAAAACGTTTATGCGCTAAAAAATACTGCTGAAGTGCTTACATTTGTAAGTAACAACCCTAATGCGGTAGGTTTTATTGGCGTTAACTGGCTTGTGCAAACCCCGGGCAATATGACAAAGCTTGTAGAAAACATTCGCGTGCTAAGCGTTAATAATGTTAAAGGGAAAGGGGATACTGCCAAGTACTATAAGCCTTCCCAAAGCAACATAGCCACAGGTTTATACCCTTTTACCCGTAAACTCTATTTGTTAAATTATCAGGGAAAAAGGGCGTTAGGCATGGGTTTTGCAAATTACATCAGTGCACCCGAGGGGCAGCGTATTATTTTAAAGTCGGGGCTGGTACCCGAAACGATGCCCTACAGGGAGATAGAGATTAGATAAACAGTAAACACTAAATATTAAAAGAAGAATTAAAATGACTAAGATTAAAGAATTTAAATTCCTCGGTTTAGCATTAATGCTTGTTGGCATGGCACACGCCCAGGATGCTAACGATGCCAAAAAAGCAATTGATGCTGAGCAGTACCAAAAAGCAAAAACCACATTAAAATCGCTGATAAGCTCAAACCCGGATGAAGGTAAAAACTACTTTTTATTAGGCGAAGTTTATCTTACCCAAACGGAGCAGGATTCTGCCGCGATGTATTTTAATAAAGGAGCTAAGGCTAAAAACGATGCTGATTATAATACTATAGGCCTTGGCCATATTGACCTTAACAACGGTAGTGCCGCCGCTGCGCAAACTAAATTTGACGCGGTTGAAAAAAACCTTAAGAAGAAGGATGTCGAGCAACTTGTATACATAGGTAAGGCTTACACCACTGCTGATACGCCTGATTACGCAAAAGCAATTGCTGTGCTTAACAAGGCTGTAGCTAAAGATGCTAAATATGCCCCGGCATACCTTGCACTTGGCGAAGCATATTATCGTAGCAACGACCAGAACAATGCTTATAAAAATTTCCGCACGGCGTCTGAGCTTGACCCATCTTTGCTTAGGGCGCAGCTACAGCTTGGTGTAATCACTAAAAACACCGGTGCGGCTTTTCCTGAAGCTGTTAAGTTTTTTGAGGGGATAGTTGCAAAAAATGCTAATTATGGTCCTGTATACCGTGAGCTTGCCGAAACCTATTATAAATGGGGTAACGCAGAATATGCTAAGAAAAAAGAGTATAATGCAAAAGCACTTGAGTCATATAGAAAATATATGAGCCTTACAGACTACTCACTTAACTCACGTATGAGGTATGCTGACTTCCTGTTGCTTACAGGCGACTACAAAGCGCTTGAGACAGAGGCTAACACTATGCAGCAGATGGATAAAGTTAACCCGCGTATACTGCGTTACCTTGCGTACTCAGCATATGAAAATGGTAATTTTGAAGGTAGCCTTAAGGCAATGAAGGAGTTTCTTGCTAAAGTAGAGCCTAAACGAGTTATAGCAAGGGATTACCTGTACCTGGGCCTTGCACAGCTTGCAACAACAGTAGGTGATGATGGTAAGGGCAACAGCATTATAAAAGACCAGGTTGTTTTTGATGAGGCTATTGCTAATATAAAGAAAGCAGCGGAGATGGATATTAACATTACAAACGAGTTTAATGCCATTGCTAAAAAACTCTTTAAGGGTAAATTGTATGGCCCCGCAGCCATTGTATTTGATGTTGCTACAACAAACCCAAACAGCAGGAGCCTGTTCGAAGATAATTTCTACTTTGCGTATTCTACATACTATGATTATGTAAACAAAACGCCTGAAGCGAAAAAAGCATATGTAGATCAGCTTAAAAAAGCAGATACTGCACTCGCAAAGGTTATAGAGCTTTCGCCTACATCGCAGGATGCATACCTTTATAAAGCAAAAATAAACCAGGCGATAGCCAGTAATGAATCATATATCGAAATGGCAAAAAGCTACGACAAGTATATTGAGATAGTTAATACTGCTGGCGCTGCCGAAGTAACAAAGCAGAGTAAAAACCTTTTAGAGGCCTATTCTAATGCAGGCGCTTACTATGCCGTTACCGATAAAGCAAAAGCTAAAGATTACTTTACAAAGGCGCTTGCCATAGACCCTGCCGATACCTATGTTAAAGGTGAACTGGCAAAACTAAAATAACAGTAATTTGATATAAGAGATTAAGGCCCTGCAATGCGGGGCCTTACTTTTTTACAGGTATGGTAATAATATGTATCTTTGCACCCTATTTAGATGATTACAATGTTGAAGAAGGAGTTACAGCTGGCGGTTGAAAAGGGTGAAATGCTACCCCTTATGGAAGAATTTTATACCATACAGGGCGAAGGTTACCATACTGGTACGGCGGCTTATTTTATTCGCGTGGGAGGCTGCGACGTTGGGTGCCACTGGTGCGACGTTAAGGAAAGCTGGAACGCCGACCTGCATCCGCCAACACATATCGATACCATAGCCCTGAATGCAGCCAGGTATGCAAAGACAATAGTAATAACCGGAGGTGAACCCCTAACCTGGGATATGGGCCCTATTACCGGAGCGCTAAAGCAGCAGGGCATGCGTGTGCATATTGAAACTTCAGGGGCGTATAAGCTAAGCGGAACCTGGGACTGGATATGCCTTTCGCCAAAAAAAATGAAACTGCCCACGCAGGAAGTATACGATAATGCGCACGAGCTTAAAGTTATAATACATAATAAACATGACTTTATATTTGCCGAAGAGCAGGCGGCCAAAGTTAACGGAGGTGCCATACTTTTCCTGCAGCCTGAGTGGAGCAGGAGGGAGCAGATGACACCACTTATAGTAGATTATGTAATGGCAAACCCCAAGTGGCGGGTATCGCTGCAAACACACAAATATCTTAATATACCTTAAAATATAATTTATAACCAAATTGCATTTAGATGAAAAAAATATTTATCGCTACAGTATTTTTTCTTGTGGCAAATATAGGAATGGCGCAGGACACCGCTTTTAAGGCAGATGTTCAGAAATTATTGCAGCTTTCGGGCGCTAATTCGCAAATGGAGCTGGCTAAAAAGCAGGTGGTAACCATGATACCAGCCGCCAAGCAGCAGGCATTCCTGAAAGAGTTTGACGCTGTACTAAAACCGATGGTGGATAAGCAGGTTAACTTTTACATTGCTGAATTTACACATGATGAAGTAAAGCAGATTATCAAATTTTACGAATCTCCGTTAGGTAAAAAGATGGCTGAAAAGGCGTTAAAGCAATCTGAAGCAAGCATGCAGGACTCTCAGGAAATAGCAGGCGAAATAAATAACCTTGTAATGAAATATATGCAGTAATCTCCTGTATAATAATATAATACATAAAAAATAGCCGGTTTTTCCGGCTATTTTTTATATCGAAAGTTTAGCAAGGTAATCAAAGTGTTCACCTTCAAGCACCAGTTCGCATTCAAAACCGTTGGCGTATGCAGCATTTTGAAAGGTGTTATAATCAAGGTAAAGCCAGTCAAACTCCGTTTCCGTTTCGCCTTTATAGCTAATGCTAAAGGTCAGTTCGCCATAGTAGCCGCCAGCCGGTATCCACTTGCCCCCATCTTCATCGTCATCAAACATATAAATAATATCAGACGAATCTATAAGTACCTGTCCGCCGGGGTTTAAAAGTGACTTCAGTTTTTGCAGGTAGGCCGATATGTTGCTTAGTTTGCCAAAAATGCCGGTACCGTTCATCAGCAGCAATATGGTGTCATATTTTTGCCCGGTATTTAAAACGCGTATGTCTTCGGTAAAAGCATTTTGCACCCCCCGTAGTTTACAGGCCTTTATCGCATTTTCTGAAATGTCTATGGCCGTTACATCAAGTTTTCGGATGTCTTGCAGGTAAAGGGTATGGCTGCCGGCACCACAGCCCACATCGAGCACGCTGCCTTTAGCCAGTTCCATGGCTTTTTGTTCTATCGGGGGCATTGCCTTATAATCCCTGAACAGGTAGGCCACACTCATCTCGTCCGCTTCACTTATTGAGGTTTCGGTAATAAGGTCTTCAGGATGGTTATTGGTTTGGTAATCCAGTATGGCTTTGCCAAAAAGGTCTTTCATCTTTGCTGCTTTTCTACAAAATTACCTAATCAGCGCAAAATGCCCGCGAAATTCTGTGCCATTTTGCCTTTTTACTACAAACCAGTAATCGTCAGACGGGAGCGGGGCGCCATTTAGTGTGCCATCCCAGCCTGTATTGCGGGAATCAAAACCGGTAATGAGCTTACCAAAGCGGTCATAAATATACACCATCAGATTTGGTTCAGCAGCGGTAGCGTATTTTATGCGCCATTTGTCGTTATAACTGTCACCATTTGGGGTAAAATACCTCGGGTATGTAAGCAGGTACACGGTTTCATAGTCCAATCCACAGCCAAAGCTATCGCGTACAAAAACGGTGTATATGCCCGGCTCGAGGTTTTGAAACACATTGCTTTCCTGAAAATTTATTCCGTCAAGCGAATACTCGGGATATACAGGCACCGGCGTGGGTTTAATCCAAACGGTAATGCTGTTTTCATTATCCGTAAAATCCGTAATATCTACAGCTGCGATTTCCGGGACGGGAGATGTTACTACTGTAATGGTTTGCGAAGTTTCGCAACCGTTAGCATTGGTAACCGTTAGTATATAAAGCCCTTCGGTACTTACCGTATTTTGCGGGGTTGTAATGCCGTTAGACCATCTGTAGCTTATAAACCCCGGAGGTGGGTTAAGAGTTACGCTTTGGCCGGCACAAAATGCAACCGGTGTTTTCATATCAAGTTCCGGTACCTCATACAGCCGCAGGTTAAAGGCAATTGTGCCATGGCATCCCGGGGTGTCATTTTTTATAACACGGGCATATACTGTTGTGGGGCTGCTAATAAACTCATTTGGTAGCGCGGCGCTTCCGGCGTTGGCATCATCCTGGGTCGCATGATAGGTTACGGTATATTCATCGGGATCCTGGCTACCCAGTATCCCCTCGTCCTGTAATGACAGTGTAAATATATCGGTGCCGTCATTTTTTACGTCGCAGCTATATAACGTGCCCGGATCGTTTACTACGATAAGTGGTGTGGCATCCTGTGTAACAATATCAACAGTGATGCTACGGGAACAGAAATCGGTAATTTCGATAGTATAGGTTGCCGCTTCAAGCCCTGTAAAGATGTTGTTTTGGCCGTTTTGTATAAGGTAGGGTACGTTATTTTTGCGTATAATAGTATGCGTAACAGGGGAGGCTCCGTTAGTAATTAATTCAAGGTCTATTGGTGCCCCGGGGCAGCTTAATATATTAGTTTCTAATAGCTGTAAGCCCTGGTACAGGTCAAAATGATGTATTTCTTCTGTACAATCTTTGTAGGCTGTTACCGGTGTAAAAGGCTGGTGGTGTCTTAAAATGCGATAGCTACCCTCCCATCCCGCTGCAGTAAAGGTTTCATCATTAGTTAACTGTACTCCAGTATCCACGGTGGGGGCAGTGCCTTCAGTATAAATTACGCCGGTTACCGGATGTCCCCATACACCCACGCTGATTTCTTTTTGCAGCCAAAAATTTTCATCGGTGGCATTGCTTACATAGTTAAGGGTAATGTCATATTCATCACATCCCGGTACAATTTGCAGGTCATTTGTAATTACTTGGTAGCCTGTTATCGTAGGCGAATAATATCTGGGTTTATCAGGGTTATAGCATGCATCCCGGCCTAAAAACCTATAGTCGCCTTCGGGCAGTCCGTCCATATAAAAAACACCATCTGTATTGATGTTAAACGATGCGTCATAGGGCAACGGATAGGGAAAACCATCAGGGGCGTTAAGAATGGTCATTCCTAAAAGGGGCGGGTTTGGAGTCGTTATTTTTACTGTGGCAAAACCGGGCTCGCAATCGGGCCGGGTTTCACCGAGCATGGTTGAGGGTACATACGAGCGTACTAAAATAGATTTTTCAAATGAATTGTCGCATTCGTCGGCAAGTTTAAGCTTATAGGTGCCGGGTGGCAGCTCTGCTAATTCCAGTACATGCTCATCATTTATGTATGGGGTAACATCAAGCGGTAGCTCAGCCTCATATTCGGCGGGGGCGGTGAGCAAGGTAGCGGTGGCCAGGTTTATTTCAACTTCAAAACCTTCCAGTTTGGCAGTGAGGCCGCCAAGGTTGTTTATACAATCAAAATTATATTCGGTATATACAACCTGGGCAGAAGGTGTAACAGTAAGCAGTAAATTTTCTGAATTGCCACAGGCATCTGTAACCGTAACCTTGTAAAAGCCTATGGGAACGGGCAGGTTGTAATTGCCAAATTCAAGGTGGGTCTCAGTATGGGGGCTAAGGTAGGATGGGTTAGCAGCTTCGGGGTCAAAACCTTCCGGATATTGTGTAAATACAAGTGTGTAAGGCAACACAAGGTTCCTTACGTCTATGGTAAGGAATTTTTGTCCGCATACAGCGGGAAGCGTTTCATCAGTTATCGTTAATTCTCTCACAGGAATGTCGGGCTGGCCGGGCGGCATACCCCATCCCACGTACTGTGCAGTGCCGCACGGGTATACTACTAATACATCTACTTCAAGTATCTCGCCGGGTATCGCCTCGGGCAATATTTGCTCCACCTCAAGTAACCACGGGTCGCCCGACGCTACTTCCTGCTCAATAACAATATCATCACCGGTTTCAGGGTGTATGGTATATACAACTGTTAACGGGTAAGCTATAGGCGCGCGCCCTTCCATAGGATCAGCTACTATCTTCAATTTTGTCGCTATTTCATTACAATCGGGGTAAACAGCTGAATAGCTTAACGCATCAACCTGAAAACGTATATCCGGGGCGATTATAGCATATTCTAAAACCTGGTTCCCACATATATCGGTTACGGTTATCTCATAATATCCCTGTTCGATGCCGGAAAATGTCGGTGATGTTTGCGCGGGCAGGGGGGTAGGGTAGTCAGTAATCTGGTAGGTGGCAGCAATGCCGGAAGTTACATTTACGGTAAACTCACCGTTACCTAAGTTACCATCGCCGCATAAAGGTGTGGTATCTATTATCGTAAAAGCAAGCTGCGAATTATCCTCAATTTCTTCTTGTGCAATTGCCGTAACAACACCGCCATCAGAATTTTGGGTAGCAGTAACATAATAATTGCCTGGAGGTAAATCACTTACTGTAGTAGTTGCAGTTTGTGCAACCGCGTTTGCAATATCGGGCAAGAGATATACAGTATAAGTTATGGGTGTCCCGGGTATCTCATTTGCTACCGAAAAGGTCAGGGTTCCTCCGGCGGCACAAGTCGCCTCGGTAGAAGTAATGTTAAGTGTAAAATTTTGGGCATAACATGTTATGCTACATAATAGCAGCAACAAAATGGTATACCATATGATAAATTTTCTCTTAATGACTTAATCTTTTTAATAGCAGATAATAATAACACGCAAGTTAGTTAATTATTATATGATATTTTGTTAATTTAACGTATAAGCGAGAAATGTCCGCGATATTCTTTACCGTTTTGCCTTTTTACCACAAACCAATAGTCTGTACTGGGCAGCAGGGTGCCGTTTAGGGTGCCGTCCCAGCCGGGGCTGCCTGCATCAAAACCTGTGATGAGCTTGCCAAATCGGTCGTAAATATAAACCATCATATCAGGCTCTGCAGCCGAGGAAAATTTAATACGCCAGGTTTCGTTATAGCTGTCGCCGTTTGGCGTAAAAAATTTAGGGTAGGTAAGCAGGAAGGTGCTGAACGGATCGGCGTCGCCGCATCCGCGCCTGTCACGTGCATAAATATAGTATTTGCCGGGAGGTAACCCGGTAAAAACGTTGCTGCCCTGCCAGGTTATACCATCTATAGAAAACTCCACATCTTCCATAGAACCTTCAAAGTGCGCAAGCTGTACTGTTATTATATTATTATTGTCTGTCCAGTCGTTTATGTCTATTTCGGTAATAACCGGAGCAGCGGTGGTAGAGAGCATAATGGTTTTTGTTGCAGTGCAGTTATTTGCATCGGTTACCGTTACATCAAAAGTGCCGTAATGGTCAGGATAGATGGCAGGTGTGGTTTCGCCGGTAGACCACAGGTAGCTGCTGTAGCCTGCCCCGGCGTTTATTTCGTTAGGCTCGCCCTCGCAGCCCTGCACAACATCATCTATATTAAGTTCAAACTTGCTGTATACTGTAATACCAAAACTGCTTATGGCGTAGCAAAGTGTAGGGTTAGCCGCTACTTCAACTCTTGCATACACAGTTGTTGTTCCTGTAGTTAAGGTTACAGGCAGTGGGTTTATGCCCTGGGTAGCATCCGCAAGCGATGCATGGTAAGTAAGGTTTAAGAGTGATGCATCCTGGGTGCCCAGTATGGCGCTGTTTTGCGTAGAAAGGTTAAAGGTCTGCATACCGTCTCCTTCGGGGTCGCATTCTTCAAATCCAGGTGCCGGATAGGCAGTTACCGGTGGGGGAAGGTCGGCTATGTTAAACGAAAATGTTTCAATGTTTGAACACGGGTCGCTAACTTCTATGGTGTAGAGCGCCGGGTCTAAACCTGTAAATATATTGCTGCTTCCATTGGGTATATTTACAGTAAGCCCATCTTTTTTAACGATTGTAAAGGTCATGGGTGATACGCCTATAACATTTATCTCTACATCAGTAGGACCACCACCGCAGGTAAGGCTTTCTACCCCTACAACTTGTAGCCCGTTAGAATATTCAAAGTCAAAAATTTCTAAATAACAGGTTTTAAGCCCTGATTCTTCTGATGGGCTAAATGCTTTAAAGGTTTTTAAAACACGGTAGCGGCCAGTAGGATAAATAAGGCTATAGTTAACGGCATTGTTTTGTACGGCACGCGAATTTTGGTTATTAATAACGGTACCATCATAGGGTGTAGTGCCATCGGGATGCCCCCAGATGCCGGTACCCGGGCCGTATTCTTTTTGCAGCCAAAACTGAACTGAGGCATTTGCAGTACCCACATGCTGTATCTCGAGATCAAACGAGCCACAATAGGGAGTATAAATAAAATCGTTTTGGGTTACCTCGTTGCCTGTAACGTTAACGAGTTTTTCTGCCGTTCCCGTGCAGGGGCTGGTAAGCTTAAATTTGTAGGGGCCGGGCGGCAATGCCTCAAGGTATAAGTTACCGTCTTCGGCAATATTAGCGGTAAGGTCCTGCGGAAAGTTTTGGGTATAGGCAACCGGCGCATCAAGCAGTATGGCTTCGGTAAGTTGTGAGCCCAGCATGGCGCTGCCCAGGCCCGGTGTGCAATCAGGCCGTTGAAGGCCTACTATGCCACTGTCAGAATATTCAGGTACATCAACCTGTACGTTGTCATAAATTAAGCCGCATTCATCAACTATATCAAAAAAATATGTGCCCGGTGGCATACCCGTCATGGCAAGGCCTTCATCGCCATTTACATACGCAAACACATCCTGCGGAAGGTCAGGGATATATTCATCCGGCCCATCTACTATGGTAATTTCCACAATGGTATTAGGGGGTGTTATAATTTCTATTTCTCCCAGGTTATTAAGGCAGTCGTTATTTGAACCTACTTCAATTGCTATGGGCGGCGGCGGCGGTATAAGTTCTGTTTGGCCTATCGCGGTGCGGCCGCAGGCATCGGTTATAGAAACTTCGTAGATTCCTAAAGGGAATTCGTCTTCTTCACCGCCAAACTGGTTAACAGCACTATAAAACGGGCCCGGGTAGGCTGCATTTAGCGCTACAGGGTCAAGCACAGGCGGAGATGGTAACTGCGTGAAGGTAATGGTAAACGGGGCTACAAATTTTGAGAGTGAAATCATCATTTTTTTGCCGCACCCGTCTTTATCAAACAATATTGCAGCCTGCATGGCCACATTTGCTTCGGTGGTTTTGGTATAGGTATTTCCGCAGCGGTCGGTTACTGTAATCTGGCAGTCATAAGGCGTTTGGTAATAAAAAGGTATGGTTGCCGAAAACAGCGCCTGGGTGCCGTCTCCCGATTCCATCACGGCAGGTACCTGCACGGGGGGGCTGCCATCGGGCGGATATATAGTATAATAGGCTGTTATAGGATATTGTAGCGGTACGTTTGTAGCTGGCGATATAACGTTTGCTATGTTTATGAGGTCGCACGCGGGCAGGGTTTCACCGGGAAAATATGAATTGCTTATGTTTAAGTCTACCGCATCTGAAAACAGTGTAAACGATACCACCGGCGCCGAACCGCAGGCGTTAGCCGCCCGTATCATATAAAAACCTGCGGGTACACCTGTAAATATGTTTGAAGCCTGCGGCCCTGCCATTACCGGCCCCGAAATTATTTCGTAAGTTACGGCATTGCCGGTCACTACGTTTACCATAAGCATACCGTCATTACCGCAAATGGGCTTTTGGCCGCTTACGGTATAGGTAAGGGGTACTATCTGGTTTTCTATAACTACCTGCACCTGGTCAGTACTGGTAATGCCGTTTACTGTTTGTGTGGCTGTTACGGTATAGGTGCCTGCCTGCAGGTTGTTTACAGTTGTAGCAGTACCATCGGCCACCGTGGTGGCAGGCAGGCGCACTGCTTTGTAGTTTACCGGTGGTGCCGGTGCGGCGCCCGTTACGCTAAAACTAAGCATGCCGTTACCCGCACAGTTTTCGTGAGTTACCGAAACCTGCAATGTAAAATCCTGCGCACTGCATACTATTGAAAAGCTAAGCAAAAACAATAAAGCCGCACTTTTTTTCAATGGCGCTGTAGCCTCATAAAAACTTTTTAAAACTGAGATAATCATAATAAAAATTAAGTTGTTACCTAACTTAATTTCAAGTTCTTTTCCGGTTTCTAAGGTATTAAAAATAAATTATGAAAAACACTGTATTGCTAATTTTTCCCAAAAAGTTATTTTTGTAACAAAATATTTACTATTGTAAAGTTTTATTAGCCCCTTACTGGTGATTTGAATAATAATTGTTTGTAAATCATTAAAATAGTTGTACTTTTGCACACCTTTTCGGTATAATGGGTTACGTAAAGGGATATATACAACAATTTTTATGTAAAACGCTTCTGCTGTTTTGTTTATACCTAATGACCCCGCAAAACACAGGATACAAATTTTAAGGATCAGACATGTCTGAACAAACAAAAACGAACGAAGAATTTTTACAGGAGTTTAACTGGCATAACTTTGAAGAAGGTATTGACCCGGTAGATGAAAGCAACCTGAAAGAATTTGAAGACCTTGTTGAAAGGACTTTCATTTCAACAGACAGTGACGAAGTAGTAGAAGGTACCGTAATGAGGATTACTGACAGGGATGCGATTGTTGATATCAACGCAAAATCTGAAGGTGTTATTTCGCTTAATGAATTTCGCTACAACCCTAACCTTAAAGTGGGCGACAAAGTAGAAGTACTTATTGACGTTCGCGAAGACAAATCAGGCCAGCTTGTACTTTCTCACAAGAAAGCACGTACTATTAAGGCTTGGGACAGGGTTATCAGCGCTAATGAAACCGGCGAAATTGTTAACGGCTTTGTTAAATGCAGGACTAAAGGCGGTATGATTGTAGATGTTTTTGGCATCGAGGCATTCCTTCCGGGTTCTCAGATAGATGTAAAACCTATAAGGGATTACGACCAGTATGTAAATAAAACAATGGAATTCAAAGTTGTGAAAATCAACCATGAGTTTAAAAACGTTGTTGTATCTCACAAAGCGCTTATTGAAGCGGATATCGAGGTTCAGAAAAAAGAAATCATCGGCCAGCTTGAAAAAGGCCAGGTACTTGAAGGTGTTGTTAAAAACATTACTTCATACGGTGTATTCATCGACCTTGGAGGTGTTGACGGGCTTATCCACATTACCGACCTTTCCTGGAGCCGTATTAACCACCCAAGTGAAGTACTGGAGCTTGACCAGAAACTTAACGTGGTTATACTTGACTTTGACGACGAGAAAACACGTATACAGCTTGGCCTTAAACAACTTAACGCACACCCTTGGGATGCGCTTGACGCTAACCTTGCAGTAGGCGATAAAGTAAAAGGTAAAGTAGTGGTTATTGCAGACTACGGTGCATTTATAGAAGTTGCAGAAGGTGTAGAAGGCCTTATCCACGTAAGCGAAATGTCTTGGTCTACGCACCTGCGTTCTGCCCAGGATTTTGTAAAAGTGGGTGATGAGGTAGAAGCGGTGATACTTACCCTTGACAGGGATGACCGTAAAATGTCTCTTGGTATCAAACAACTTTCACAAGACCCTTGGACCGACATTACTTCTAAATATCCTGTAGGTTCTAAACACAAAGGTATTGTACGTAACTTTACTAACTTTGGTGTGTTTGTAGAACTTGAAGAAGGTATCGACGGACTTATCTATATCTCAGACCTTTCATGGACTAAGAAAGTAAAACACCCAAGTGAGTTTGTAAGCGTAGGCGATACTCTTGATGTAGTAGTGCTTGAGCTTGATGTAGACGGACGCAAACTATCTCTTGGCCACAAACAAACTCAGGCTAACCCTTGGGATAAATATGAGGACAGTTTTGCAGTAGGTACGGTTCACACAGGCGAAATTGCTGAAATAGTTGATAAAGGTGCTACTGTAGAATTTGGCGACGATATCGTTGCGTTTATTCCTTCACGCCACCTTGAGAAACAAGACGGTAAAAAACTTAAAAAAGGCGAATCTGCTGAATTTAAAGTTATTGAATTCAATAAAGAGTTCAAGCGTGTTGTAGCTTCTCATACTGCTACATTTAAAGATGAGGAAGAGAAGAATTTCAGGAACAGCCAGTCTGATAACAACAATAACACGGCCTCTTCAAGCAACAATGCGGAGAAAACCACCTTGGGTGATATTGATGCACTTGCAGAACTTAAAGAAAGAATGGAAAAAGACGGTAACTAATTATCATCCATCCCATTTTTAAATACAGGAACCTCCGCAGCAATGCGGAGGTTTTTTTATGGATTTTAAAAACTTTCCATCTTGATTAATAATTAAATGTAAAATTTGCACTTTTTTCTTACCTTGGAACTCCATAAACAAAAAAACATAAATCATGAAAAGTATATCAAGACGGAATTTTGTAAACAAGTTAGGAGTAGGCCTGGGGTCGGCAGCCGTGTTAAATGCGTTGCCCTCATTTATTGTCCCGCCGGATGAGGCTTTGCCCTACGAAGGCAAGAAGCTAAATATAGCGGTGTGCGGCCTGGGTATTTATGGCAATTTGGTAGCCAAGGCACTGCAAACATCGCAATACTGTACCCTTGCCGGCATAGTTACCGGTACACCCGCAAAAGCTAAAGAGTGGAAAGCCAAATATAATATCGCCGAAAAGAACATATACAACTATACTAATTTTGATAAGATACTATCTAATAAAGATATTGACCTTGTTTATGTAACGCTGCCTAACAGCATGCACAAAGAGTTTACCATTCGTGCGGCTAAGGCGGGCAAACATGTTATTACCGAAAAACCAATGGCTACCTCTGTGGAGGACTGTAAGGAAATGATAAAAGCCTGTAGCGATGCCGGGGTGCAGCTGGCTGTGGGCTACCGCCTGCATTACGAACCCCATAATATGGAAATAAAAAGGCTGGGCCAGGATAAAGTTTTTGGCCCCGTGCGACTTGTAGAGGCCAGCTTTGCCTATAAAACATACGATACCTCAAAAATTAATGAAACCATAGACTTTAACGACCACGGAAAATGGCGGCTTAACAAAGAGCTTGCGGGCGGTGGCGCGCTAATGGACCTGGGTATTTACTGTATACAGGCAAGCCGCTACGTACAGGGCCTTGAACCTGTAGCGGTAACAGCACAGTTTGGCCCTGTTAATAACCCTAAGCGTTTTGAACAGGTTGAGGAAACAATTTCATGGCAAATGGAATTCCCCGGAGGTGCAATAGCTAACTGTACCACATCATACGGGTATTTTATAGACCGGGTGTATGCCAGTGCCGATAGCGGTACATTTGAATTAAGCCCGGCAATGAGCTATGGCCCCCTTAAAGGAAAAACATCTAAGGGTGAACTGGATCTCCCAATTGTAAACCACCAGCAGGCGCAGCTTGACGGTATTGGCAGCGTTATCCTTGCAAACAAAAAACTGCCGGCGCACATTACGGGTGAGGAGGGCCTTAAGGATATGAACATCATCACAGCTATCTATGAAGCCGCCCGAACAGGCAAGCGTGTGGTGCTTTAATAGTAATCTTTATCATAACAACCTCCGTAGCAATACGGAGGTTTTTGATATGTTACTTATTGTAATCCTATTAGGACATTGTAGATAGTGTTACAATATCATTGTGCTTGATTACTTTGTCTATTTCCTCACTATAATAAGATATTATATTTTCGCCACACATATGTAAATAATCGTATGTAATTATCTGGATGTGATTAAGGGTTGAGTTTAGCATTCTTAACGCCTCATATTCCTCATCACTAAAGCTTTTGGACCTTCCAATGATAATCTTAATCCTTGGCCTTAGTAATCTGAATTTATGTGTTCGCTCTAAATTTAATTTATATTCATCAAGCGCTTTAAGGTATAATAAACATTGTCCTAATGCTTTAGATAAATCTACTGAAGGAAAGTATGATTTGTGACTGAGATCATATTTAAATAGTTTTAAATTTGGCCTTTTTAATTCAATTAAATCAATAAAACCATCTGTAGTTTCCATAATTAGGTCACTTTCGGATTCTAGACTTATTAATCTTGCTGGGTGTTTTTTGACATAATCTATACCAAGAGTCCATAGATTATGTTCTATCCAATTTTGAAAAATTTTTTCAGGTTGACCAGCTTTATATTCTATAAGATTTGTATGGAATTTTATTTCGTCAATAATATTATGTTTTTCTTCTAAATCAAGTAGTTGTGCTAAATTTGTTAGTGCCTTCCGGTGATTATTTTGTCGAATCGTAGCATGTAGATTTTGGATTTCATTTTCAGTTAATGCTTTTAATAACAAATCTATTTTTTCATTATGGTCTATCTTTTCGAATAATGATTTTAATGATTTAACATCAATATGTTTTATCATCGACATTATTTCTGCAATATCATCTGTTATCTCTGTAAACTCACTTGTGGTGTAACTTTCACCACTAATAATTGAGACACTATTTAAATGGTTGTATAAAGTCTTTATTTGTTCAAAATTTAATTTTTCTGAGAATACAGGTTCTAGAGTCTTGATATTGACAGCATATATTGATAAAGAGATATTTTCTTTGTTAGTGGTATTAGTATCATCGATTCCTCCGTAGTTGATAAAAAGCCTCACTTTATCATTTGAGAAAATTTCTTTGTGAAATGGAACGCTCATTATATTTTAGCTATTACTCGTGAATATTGAATTGAATTAGGATTATATCCTTTTGCTTCAACAAATTCTTGTTCAAGAATAAATACATTTTTTATGTGTTTAACTTTATATTGTCTCCAATCCGGAATAGGCTTCTTGCAACTGCGTACTCCACCGTTTTTATAAATATCTATATTTATATTTTCAGCTTTAGATATGAAAATCGCATGAGGATTTCCAAATCTGATACCTATTGCTTTCCCTTCCAATTCATATTCGTAGCTAATTTGCCGCTTTTGAACTATTGCTAACTTTAAAATATCAATTACTTCCATTTGTATATTTTTAATAAATTTACTGATAATTAGTTATCTCAAAAAATTAAAAGTTAAAAATTACCCAAAATTCCCGTACTAAAAAAACCATGGTTTGTGTATTGGCGTAAATGCCACTATAATCTTTAACAAACAGATCATGACAACTTCAAAAATTTTAGCTACAGCTTTAGTAGTGTTTACAATGCTAATGGGTGGTGCGGTAACTGCACAAACTAAAATGGTAGGTGGCGCGGCCATGTACCCTAACAAAAACATTATAGAGAACGCCGTAAACTCTAAAGACCACACTACGCTTGTTGCAGCCGTAAAAGCAGCAGGCCTTGTAGAAACCCTTAGCGGCAAAGGCCCCTTTACCGTATTTGCCCCTACAAATGCCGCGTTTGACAAACTGCCAAAAGGTACCGTAGAAACACTGCTTAAACCGGAGAACAAAAAAATGCTTACCACCGTGCTAACCTACCATGTAGTAGCTGGTAAATGGAGCAGTGCCGATATTATGGCCGCCATTAAAAAAGGTAAAGGCAGCTACGAGGCTACAACTGTGCAGGGTGGCAAGCTTTGGTTTAAAATGGATGGCAAAGACCTTTGGGTAATAGACGAAAAAGGCGGTAAAGCTAAAGTTACGATTGCTGATGTTAACCAGAGCAACGGCGTAATTCATGTGGTTGATACAGTATTAATGCCAAAATAAAAGTATTACACAACAGGGTTCGGAAATAAGTGCTGATTAGCCCCATCGTTTTATTTTAATGATGGGGTTATTTTTATTTAAATTTACGGTTAAATAAGTCGTTTTGTTTTTAAGCAAACGTTTACGTTGTGTAAACATTGATAAGCTGATGTTAATATAGCTTTGTTTTTTAGTTAAAGGTAGTGTAACATTAATAGCAGAATTTTGCGGCTATTCTTATAACTACAAAACCATGATTAAAAACTATTTAAAAGCACTCCTCGTAGTTGGTGTTTTGCTTACTGTAAATGCAGCAGGCGCGCAAACACTATTGCACTACTGGAATTTTAACACTACTGATTTCGCTATTCCTACTCAAACAGTCGGCGGGGCCACAATTACCCCAAACCTTGGCACTTCCAGCGAATTTTTAAGCGGTACGGGCCAGGATTTTGACGTTGCCAATCTTAACGCACAGGGTGCAGATGTGGCCGGTGCACACCTTAGGTTTAATAACCCTATAAACGGCGAACTTGTTTTTGCACTGCCTACCACAGGTTACCAGGATGCAATGGTTAAATTTACTACACGCCGTTCTAATCAGGGCGCCAGTATTCAAAACTGGTCATATTCAATAGACGGTACTACATTTGTGGCTTTTCAAACCATTAACCCGGTAGCTACTACCCCTGAACTTATAACGCTTGATTTTTCATCAATAGCCGGTGCGGATAACAATGCTAACTTTAAAATTAAAGTAGCTTTTGAACAGGGTATTGGCGGGCTTGAAGGCAACAACCGTTTTGATAACGTTACCCTTACAGCTACACCGGCAGAAGGCACAGAAGACACTACTGCTCCCGGAGTTGTAATTTTGCCTGCTAACAACGCTGCAAACGTAGCGGTTAATACACCTATAACAATTACGTTTAACGAAAACGTACGCCTTATAAACAATGATGCCATAACAAATGCTAACGTTGCTGCACTTGTAGCGCTTCACTTAAACGATGCTAACGGAACCGTGGTTCCCTTTACCGCTGCATTTGCTGCTAATGTAATTACAGTTACACCGGCAGCGGCCCTGCTTAATGGGCAGCAGTATTATGTAACGCTGATGCCAAACGTTGTTGAAGATACAAGCGATAACGCGGTTACAACAGCGGTGTCGGCTACATTTACTACTATAGCGGTACAAACACAGTTTGCCGCCGGAGATATGGCTTTCATAGCTTACCGTATGAACGCTACCGATACGGAAGACCAGATTGCCCTTGTAACTTTTGTAGATATTGCACAGGGTACATTTATCAACTTTACTGATGCCAAATATACTACAAACGTACAGGCGCAATGTGCAGGTGGTTTTGTATGGACGGCTACAACATGCCTTCCTGCTGGTTCGGTTATAACAATTCAAACAAGTGCGCTTGTAGCTAACACGGGTGCTTTAACAGGTAATGGCTTTGGCCTTAGTTCCGGCGGCGACCAGGTTATGGTTTATACAGGAACGGCTGCTGCCCCAAATTATATTACAGCCCTAAGTTCAAACGGATGGCTTGCCGTAAATACTTCATGCAGTGGCAGCGCTTCTATGCTACCACTTGGCCTTGTTGACCTTATTTCGGCGGCTAACCTTAGCACGGCTCCGGGCAATGTGGCTGCAAATACGGTAAACGCATACTATAACGGTATACAAACCGGTACCGTTGCCCAGCTTAAAGCGGCAATATTCAATCCTGCAAACTGGGTAGGCGCCGATGCAGGTACAGCTGCCCAAACCTGGCCTTCATGGGCGTTCCCATCTTCGCCTGCTGTACAAAACGTAACTGTGGTTAACAGTACTACAATACAGGTTGTATTTAACAACGAACTTAATGCTGCTTCTGCCGCTACACTGGCAAATTACACAGGTGTAAACGGGCTTACTACAGCAACGCTTGCCGGTAACACCGTAACACTTACTTACGGTACAGCTTTTGCAGCCGGTACAGAATATGAACTTACGGTAAACAACGTTACTGATGAGGCAGGCCTTACCATGGCGTGCCCGTATACCTTTAGCTTTGACTACAACACCAGTATTTCATTTGCCGAAACATTTGTTGTAGCTTCTGAAGGTGACGGTACTATAAGCTTTGTAATTAATCTTGCTAACCCTGCTACAGGTTCGGTAAATCTTGTGGTAAAGCCGACACCGTTTAGCACAGCGACTGTTAATGCCGACTTTACGCTTCCTGCTACACAAACACTTACATTTACCGGTACAAGCACGCTTACACAAACCATCTCAATTCCTGTAATTGACGATGAGGTTGCAGAGCAGCACGCCGAGTATTTTGTATTAAGCCTTGAAAACCCTACCGGCCTTACTATTGATGGCGACACATTCGCAACGGTTTATATCAAAGATAATGATGTAGTGGTTCCACAACCGGATGCTTCTATAACCTTAGATTACGTAGGAAGTTTTGACCCATCGGGCAATAACGACAGTACCTGCGAAATTGTGGCCTATGACCCTGCGAGCCAAAAGCTTTTTGCTACAAGCGCTGTTGAAGGCAGGCTGGATATCGTAGACTTTTCTAACCCTGAGGCTCCGCAAACGGTCGACTCTATCGATATGAGCGTTTACGGTGGTGTTACCAGCGTTGCCGTTAAAAACGGTGTGGTAGCTGTGGCTTCGCCTAATGCTAATGAGCAGGAAAACGGTTCGGTAGTATTTTTTGATACCGATGGTACATTCCTTAAACAGGTTACTGTAGGCGCACTTCCTGATAATATCTCTTTCACGCCGGATGGTACTAAAGTGCTTACAGCAAATGAAGGACAGCCAAGTGCAAACTACTCGGTAGACCCTGAAGGTTCGGTAAGTATTATCGACATAAGCGGCGGTATCCCTGCGCTTACGCAGGCTAATGTAAATACGCTTTTATTCACGGCTTATAATGGCCCAGCTGAAGCTGCACTTTTAGCTTCAGGAGTGCGCAAGCTTAAACTTACAAGTACCATGTCTCAGGATTTTGAGCCGGAGTATATCACTACATCTGCCGATTCTCAAAAAGCATGGGTAACGCTTCAGGAAAACAACGCCGTTGCAGAGATTAACCTTGCTACCGGTACTATTACGGATGTATGGGCACTTGGTACTAAAGACATGAGCCTGCCGGGTAACGGTTTTGATATATCAGACAATAACGGTGAGGTACTTATTGCCAACTGGCCCATAAAAACCTATTATATGCCCGATGGCGCTGCAACCTATACTGTAGGTGGTGTTAACTATATTGTTACCGCTAATGAGGGTGACGAAAAGGAATATGACGGTTTTGTAGAACGTACTACAATAGGTGCTTCTACTTATGTGCTTGACCCTACAGCATTCCCGCAGGCAGAACTGCTTAAGGAAACATTTAACGCGGGCAGGTTCAGGGTATCATCTTTTGATGGTAAAAATGAGGCCGGTACTGCTTATGACGAAATCTTTGCAGTAGGTTCGCGTTCATTCTCAATCTTCAATGCTGATACAAAAGAGCTTGTTTACGACAGTGGCGATGATTTTGAATTGTATACCGCTACAAATGCCGCAATAGGCAGCCTGTTTAACTCAGACAGCGAAAGCAACAGCTTTAAGAGCCGCAGCCGTGCAAAAGGCCCGGAACCGGAAGGAGTTACGGTAGCCCACATAGGTAGTAAGGTATTTGCCTTTATAAGCCTTGAGCGTATAGGTGGTGTAATGGTATATGATGTTACCAACCCTAATGATGTAAAATTTGCCGATTACAAAAACAGCCGTACGGTTTCTGCTTACGGTGGCGATAACGGCCCGGAAGGTATCATCTACATCAATAATGATGATAGCCCTACAGAATATCCTTATGTAATTGTAGCTAACGAAATTAGTGGTACGCTTACCATCTTTGCGGTTGATACTACAAACCTTGGTACAGGCGAATTCACACCGCAGCAAAAAGCGTTTGTTATGTTCCCTAACCCGTCTCAGGGTGATGTGGTATACTTTAACCGCGTAGCAGATATTGATGTGTATGACCTTAGTGGCAAACTGATATTTTCTAAACAACAGGCCCTGACAATCGATACCCACAGCCTTTCGGCTGGTATCTACCTGGTAAAAACAGGCGAAGGCATTGTAAAGAAACTTATCGTAAAATAGTGTTAGTTTCGTGTTTTTAATTTTTTTCCGTCCGGAAAAAATGATACCGCCCCTCCTGGGCGGTATTTTTTTTGTTACACTTTTTGCGCAAAAGTCTTCCACTATATTGCACTATAGTGGGAAATAAAGTGGAGAATTCCTGCAAAGTCAATGGGTGGTGTGGAAGATAAATCAAAAACTGTTTTTCCTGATGCGGCTTTTCGATTTCGTGGCAACTTCTTCAGGAAATTTTTTGATACAGCTTTTTTCGAAATTATAACTGCTCAAAAATTTTCACCGCTTCAAGTGCTTCCTTAACATCATGCACCCTCAATATCTTCGCGCCCTTCATTAGCGAAATAGTATTAAGTACCGTAGTACCGTTTAACGCTACCTGTGCAGAAGTACCCAGCAGTTTATAGATCATCGATTTTCGAGAAATACCACTCAGCAGGGGCAGGCCTGTAATCTGGCTAAAAAGTTCCAGCTTTCCCATCACTTCATAATTTTGCTCTAATGTCTTAGCAAAGCCAAAGCCAGGGTCAATTATAATATCGTCAATGCCGTGCGTTTTGGCAGCGGCTATCCTTTCGCTAAAGTAAAAAAGCATATCGTGTATGATGTCATCATAGTCCGTCAGCTGTACCATCGTTTGCGGGTTGCCGCGCATGTGCATCATGATATAAGGCACTTTATGTTTACCAACACTTTCGAGCATTTTATCATCCAGCATCCCTGCCGAAATATCATTAATAATCGCTGCCCCGCTGTTTATGCAGGCTTCGGCCACTTTAGCCCTAAAGGTATCTATTGAGATAAGTGTATCAGGGAAATATTTCAGCACCAGTCCCACTACGGGTACTATGCGTGCTGTTTCTTCATCCTCGGTTACAAAAGGGGCATTTGGCTTGCTGGAGTACGCACCTATGTCGATAAACGTGGCACCGTCAGTAAGCATTTTCTCGGTTTGGGCTAACAGTTCCTTTTCGTTGGCATACTTTCCGCCGTCAAAAAACGAGTCGGGCGTCACATTTAAAATACCCATAACTTTAGGGCGGTTGAGGTCGATAAGCCGGCCTTTGCAATTGATGTACATAAGCTGATTTTTTAGTACATTTGGAAAAATTTCATTCAAAGATACTACTTAAATGAGTAACACCTCCCAGGAATACGACAAGGTAATAGCCGAGTGCAGGCAGCTGTACATCAAAAAAATGAAAGACTACGGCGCTGCCTGGCGCATACTGAGGTTGCCATCGCTAACCGACCAGATCTTTATAAAAGCCCAGCGCATACGCAGCCTGCAGGAAAATGAGGTGCGTATGGTTGATGAGGGGGAAGTGGGCGAATTCATTGCTATTGTTAACTACTCATTAATGGCGCTCATACAAATGGAACTGGGCATTGCCACACAGCCCGACCTTGACGCCGATACCGGCACCCGCCTGTATGACGAAAAGGTACTGCTCACTAAAAACCTGATGCTCGCTAAAAACCACGATTACGGCGAGGCCTGGAGGGACATGCGCGTAAGTTCGCTAACCGACCTGATACTGCAAAAGCTGCTGCGCGTAAAGCAGATTGAAGACAACAAGGGGAAAACCCTGGTGAGTGAAGGCGTTGATGCCAACTACCAGGACATGCTAAATTATGCCGTGTTCGCCCTGATACACCTGGGGTTTGCGCAGTAAATGCAGGGATGGGGTTCAATAACAACTTATTAACAAAAGGCATTGCATTATGCCTTATTTTTGAGCTAAACTAATTTTTGAAAATGGAAAATACCAGCACAAAACAAAACATTTCATACATACTCAGGGGGCTTGTAGCCTTCTTATTCCTGTTTTCGGCAGTAGCCAAATTATACCCGTCGCCCTACTTTGCCATCTCTACTTTTGAGATGAAGCAGCTCGTGCCGCTTGGCTTTTCTGAAGGGCTTGCGGTATACCTGTCGCGCACGCTTATAGGGGCGGAGATAGCCTTAGGGCTTTTGCTGTTGCAGCCTAATTACCTTCGGAAAATTGTAATCCCCGCTACCATAGCGCTTTTGGTTGTTTTTATAGCGCACCTGTTGCTGACTATTTTTAGCGGAGGCAACTCGGGCAACTGCGGCTGCTTTGGCGAATTGCTGCCCATGACACCGCTTGAGTCTGTATTTAAAAATATAGTTACTGTGGGCTTATTGTTTTGGCTATACAAACTACTGCCCGCCGGTAGCGACCGCAAAAATTATTGGCTGGTTATCGGTATCGCCGTGGCATCAATACTATTAGTGTACCTGCTAGCGCCTATAAAGCCTCAAACGCCTATGACTTTTGAACCTACAGGCCCAATACCTGAGGAAGCTGCCCTTGACACCGCACCAAGCACCACTGATACGGTAATAACCAGTGATGTAGCACAACCGCAAACGCCGGTTGCCGCAACGCCAGCTACAACGCCTACACCAGCAACTACTGCAACTCCCGCGAAAGCGGCACCGCCAGCTGCTGCACAAGGCCCGGCGCAAAAGAAATCGGTTTACAGCCAGTTTTTCGCGAATGCGGATAAAGGCAAAAAAATAATAGCCCTGTTTGTACCAGGCTGCGACCATTGCCGCGATGCCGCAAAACAGCTTACAGAATTGCGCAAAAAGAATAAAGACTTCCCGGAAATGAGCATCATTTTTATGGACGAGGAAGCCGAGAAAATTCCGGATTTCTTTGCCGAAGCCGGTGCGCAGTACCCGTATAAGGTTATTGATGTGGTAAGCTTCTGGAAGCTGTTAGGCAACAGTAAAGATACCCCCGGTGTACTGTACCTGTGGAACGGAAACATTATTAAAGAATGGGAGGGCATAGAAGGTAACAAGTTTACCGGTGCCGCCCTGATGAAAGAACTAAAAAAATAAGCAAATGCAAAAGCGATTTCCGTTAGTGTTGCTGGGTAATGTACTATTTATTTTGGGGATGATTGTTTATGTAAAGTCAGACAAAACAGATTATGTAAGCCTGCTAAGATGGGTGGGGTCTGCATTGATGGTGGCCTCTATGGTTATAAACGGCGTGTATCTGTGGAACTACTTTAAAGAGCAGAAGCGCAACAAAAATTGACACGTTACTTTCTAAATAAAACCGGTTACGCACTCCTTACGTTGTTTGGGGTGGTAACGGTTATATTCTTTTTGTTTACCGTATTGCCCGGCGACCCGGCCCGCATGATGCTCGACCAGAACGAGAACAGCGAGCAGCTGGCGCTCATCAAAAAAAAGTATGGGTTTGACCAGCCGGTAAGTACCCAGTATTTTTATTACCTGAACGACCTTTCGCCGGTATCATTCCACAGTACCAATGCGGATGATTACACGTATCTGGCGGAGGGCAAGTATACCGCTGCCAAGCTGTTTACTATTGGCAGTACCACAACCGTACTAAAAGCGCCGTATTTGCGTGAAAGCTTCCAGAAAAGCGGCAAGAAAGTCACACAGATAATAGGCGATACCTTGCCCAATACCGTGGTGCTGGCCTGCTTTGCCATACTCATTGCCATAGCGGTAGGGGTGGTGCTGGGCATCGTTTCGGCCATGTATAAAGACACATGGGTAGACAGGCTCATCGCACTGGTAAGTACGCTGGGTATGAGCCTGCCGTCATTTTTTGCGGCCATATTATTTGCCTGGGTATTTGGTTTTTTACTTCATGAATATACCCACCTCGACATGACGGGCAGCCTCTATGAGGTAGATGATTTTGGCGAAGGCCGCCACATTCAATGGAAAAATATTATCCTCCCTGCCATAGTGTTGGGCATACGTCCGCTGGGTGTGGTCATACAGCTGATGCGCAACTCATTGCTTGAGGTAATGGGGCAGGACTACATCCGCACCGCGCGTGCAAAGGGCCTTAGCGAAAGGCGCATTATTACAAAACACGCGCTTAAAAATGCGCTCAACCCCGTGGTTACCGCCATATCGGGTTGGTTTGCGAGCATGCTTGCCGGGGCTGTGTTTGTAGAATACATCTTTGGTTGGAATGGCCTGGGCAAACAGGTGGTAGAGGCGCTCAGCACACTCGACCTGCCCGTAATTATGGGCAGTGTACTGATCATAGCCGCCACGTTTGTGGTTATCAATATACTGGTAGATGTTATTTACGCATGGTTGGATCCTAAAATTCGGTTGTCATGATAAAGGGTACCTTATTCGCTATTGCGGTGCTTACAGTAATTTCATGCAATAAGAAAGAAGCGGCGTCGGTACCTGAAAAGAATGATACCGTTAGTGTGCAGGTGCAGCAGCCTGAACAACTACATGAGCATATAAAGCCTGAACCGCAAATGGGTGAAAGCGTAGGCAGGATAGGGGATATGGATATTGTTTATGACTTTTACAATATAACCCAGTCTGCAACCGAAAAATTTGTTGTATACATTAAGCAGGATAAAGTTAAAGACACCCTGCTTACATTAACTGAAGATGATGGTTTGGGAGATAATTATGTGATTGGTGCTGAGGTGCTTACTGTTGTTGGGAAGCCATTTATTTATGTAAGAACTGGCCACACGTATGGGCATAGCAGGAATTACCTGTATTCGTTTGATGTTGAAAAAAAGAAGGCCTGCCGTGTTGAAGAAGAACCGCTATCGGTATCTTATAAAGTACCTGACAGCCTTTTTACCGGCCATGTTACCAGCTTCGATTTGGAAAAAAATGATGATAACACCTTTTATTCCGGGGTTAACCTGCATTCGCCACAAATGGTGGCTTATACATTTAGTAACCAATACAAACTGGTTGAAAAAGCGAACAGGCAATATATATTAAAGCCTTACGGAGACAAGCTGGTTGACGAGAACGGCAATGTTATTAAAATCAGATAATAGCATTTTTGTTACGCGTGATGTTGTAAATTTGCTACAATTAACTATATATTAAAATGAAAAAACTATTTTTACTGCCTATACTACTGTTTATGGTTGCATGTACACAGGCGCAGGATAAGACTTCTTTTGGCAAAGCCGCCCTTGAGTCGAAAATGACTTCGGTTGACGGAAAAGAAGTAGCCTTTAAAGACATACTTGCCAAATATAAAGGCAAGGTTGTGGTTATCGATGTTTGGGCATCATGGTGCCCGGACTGTAAAAAAGGAATGCCTAAAGTGCACGACCTGCAAAAGATGTTCCCCAATGTTTCGTACCTGTTCCTGTCGTATGATAAGTTTGACGACAAATGGAAAGCGGGTATAGAATCGTTTAATACCAAAGGTGGTGAAAATTACCACGTGGGCGTGAACATGAAAGAAGGCGAATTTGCTAAAGACATAAAGCTGGACTGGATACCACGCTATATGGTAGTAGATAAAACCGGAAAAATAGCGTTGTTCAGGGCTATAGAGGCCGACGACGAAAAACTGATCAATACACTAAAAACCCTACAATAATGAGAAAAAAGATCGTTGCAGGAAACTGGAAGATGAACAACGACCTTCAGCAGACCGAAGCTTTGCTGGATGACCTGATTGCTAACACGCCCGAGACAATTGCTAAAATTGTGGTGGCCCCAAGCTTTGTGAGCCTTACTACCGCAGTAGCAAAAACACATGGTACCAATATTATTGTGGCTGCGCAAAACATGCACCAGGCAGAAAGCGGCGCCTATACCGGCGAAGTTTCGGTAAACATGCTTAAGAGCGCTAAGGTAAACACTGTGATTTTAGGCCACTCAGAGAGACGTGCCTACTTTGGCGAAACCAATGCGCTTCTTGCAAAAAAAGTAGATACGTCGCTGGCTCACGGCCTTACCGTTATATTTTGTTTTGGCGAAGAACTTGCCGACAGGCAGAGCGGTAACCACTTTAATGTGGTTGAAAGCCAGCTTCGTGAAGGCCTTTTCCATATCGCACAATCTGGTTGGGACAGTGTAGTGCTTGCTTATGAGCCGGTTTGGGCAATAGGTACAGGCGAAACTGCAAGCCCTGAGCAGGCACAGGAAATGCACGCGTTTATCCGTAACCTTATCAGCGAAGCGGTTAGCCCGGCTGTAGCAGAAGAAACGTCTATCCTATACGGAGGCAGTGTAAAACCGGATAATGCAGCGGAGATATTCGGCAAGCCGGATGTAGATGGCGGCCTTATTGGTGGCGCGGCGCTTAAAGCTGCTGATTTCCTTGCTATAGTAAATGGCATACAGTAATTTATTGTTTTATAAATACTGAAAAGCGGCTCAATTGGAGCCGCTTTTTATTTTTTTTCACCACTTAAGCCATAATTTGGTGTGGGTATTATTTTATAATCGAATTCTGCATCTATATTGTTTATAGTATTTATCTGTTGTATAACAGAGTTATGAAATTGATTGACTGTTATAGTTTCACCGTCTGGTGTATTTTCCGGATAAGTGATAGCATAATTGTAAATTTCGTTCAGTAAATTATCATACAAAATGTATTTTTTTAAATTGCTGGAACTATTGGCCTCAACTTTAAATACAAGTGGTGACAGTGCATAAAATGATGCCAGTGAGGCAAAAGTAAAGAATATTGTTTTTCCATATTCATTAATATTATTTATGCCTTTTTGTGCAGTTATAAAAATGAGAATAACTGATATTGATGAAATTATTAATAGAAGAGCTGAAGAAGTAAAATGATAAGGATAGAAGGTTAGGAAACTTAATTTATGTTTTTCTTTTTGATTATTTATTTCTCTATACAAATTTAAAATTTTTAGTTTGTCTAGTTTTTTCAAAACCGATAAATGGCTAATTCCATTTTCTTGTATTTGAATATTCTTTTCTGTTGTGGCTAAAATTTTATATCCATTATTCAAAGCATAATTACGTAACAAATATGCGCCAATTTGCCATATACATAATATTACTATAACTAGACTACTGTGTTTTATCCATGATTTATATTGTGGTGATTCCATTTTTTGGACATAAATCTATGTTTTTCCATAAATAATGTCAATACCCACTAATGGTGATTTTTAATAAAAAAGCGGCTCAACACAAAATTGACCCGCTTCTTTATCTTGAGTTTCTGAGTGTCTTAGCACCTCAGTACCTTATTTACTCTCTTTCAAAACCATATCAATAGTAATGGCCGCAGAAATAATAACCGCTTTACTTTTTTTGTCGGTTACATCTCCGCTAATGGTAACGTTATATTTATCTGCAGTGGTAAAAAGCTCTTTTACGGCTCCGGCCCATTTTTTAGAGATAGCGCCTATAGGAGCCTGGTTAGCATCTTTAATTACAAAGTTCCAGGCTTTCCAGTCACCGGTAATTTGCGCAAGCTGCACTTCAGAATCGGTGAAAATTGTAAATGTGGGTTTAAAGAATTTAAATTTCTGCTTAATAATACCTATTGGGGTATTGTTAGCATCAGCAATTACAATCTTAGACATCCAGAATGTCCATCCGCGGGAAATGGTGCCTTCAAGGCCTCCCTCTGCATTGCGTATCTCAAGCAGGAATGGCAGCATTGGTTTCTTTAGGAACAGGCGCAGTACTTTCTGGCCTGTAGTAAGCTTTTGTTTTATAGCGCCTATAAGTTCACCGTTTTCACCGTATACCTTATATTCGTTTTCAAATTTGAACATGTTTACTTTTTCGTCGATAAAATACGTGTTTGAATCAAAGAAATTAGACATAAATGGTTTTTTATTGGTTATTAAAAATTTTTGACTAATTTATATAAAATCACATTGCAAAAAATAGCTATATCGATTTTTTAATTAACATAATTCAAAAAAAAGGAAGGCCCCTGTTTGTGGCTTGGGGCCTTCCGAGTTGGAAAATAGTTGAAAGAAAATCCGTTGTTTGTTATGCAGAGACTACCTGCGCCGCAGCCGCTTTTTCAGTTTCGGTTACCACATTAATAAGGATAAACGAAATTTCGCCGCTGTGTTTTTCCTGCAACGCTTTAAGGCTTTGCAGCGTTATATTACCGGTTATGTACCCGGAGTCGTGGTTTGTATAGGCTTCTTCTACCGTACTAAAATGTAATTTAAACAATTCTGCATCTTCCCTGCGGTGCCTTAACAGCACTTTAAGTTCGGCCTCATTGGTTAGCCTTACGTCTTCTTCCCGGTATATTTTTTTATACTCATATTTATACTCATAGCTCAACGCCGATATATCAGACAAAACTGCCGAAGCCGTAGGGTAGGCACCCGCACCGCGCCCTACAAAAAAGTGGGTATCAGCAAAGCTTGTTTTTGTAATTACTCCGTTAAACACATCGTCTACATTATAGAGGCGGTCATCGGGTGTTACAAACTTAGGGATCACAAAAGCAGAGAGTGAACCATCCGCTGCCTTGTAGGCCTGTGCCACAAGTTTTATCTTAAAGCCTTTCTCTTTAGCGTACTTCAGTTCAAGTTCACCTATATTGTCTATACCTATGTTAAACAAATCGGCAGGCGTGGCAATGTAGCCAAATGCATGAGCAAGCAATATAAGTAATTTATACTTAGCATCAAAGCCCCCGGTATCTAAAATTGGGTTGCTTTCTGCAAAGCCAAGATCCTGCGCTTGTTTAAGGGCATCAGCATAGCTAAGGTTTTCGCTAAATGTTTTTGTCAATATGTAATTGGTGCTGCCGTTTACAATACCTTCTATCGATTCCAGCAGGTCGTTATCATAATACTCCTCCAGGTTACGGATGATGGGCATACTGGCACAGGCTGCGGCCTCATACAGCAACGGCACATTATACTCGCGTTGCAGCTCCAGCAGTTCGGTAAAGTGCTCGGCCACCATTTTTTTATTGGCGCTAACTACAGCCTTACCTTTTCTCAATGCTGCCGACACTATTTCAAAGGCCGCGTCGGCATCATCAATAAGCTCAACCACTACATTAATGCTTTCGTCGTTTAAGATGTCGTTCTTGTCAAAGGTAAAATTTTCAGCACCTATAGTGCGCGGCTTGTCTTTGTCCCTAACGCAGATGTTCCTGATATTTGCCCTAAGTGCCGGACTTTTTTGCAGTACTTCATACAGGCCAAGCCCTACGCAACCGAAACCAAAGAGGCCTATATTTAATTGTTTTCTTGACATTGACTTTATAGTTATGCAGTTACGGCTTCATTTTCTACAGCAACATTTACCGCAAGGGCAAATGCCTGTTTAAGGTCGTCTATAAGGTCATCTGCATCTTCAAGGCCCACGCTGAGGCGGATAAGGCTGTCGGTAACACCGGCCTGGTAGCGTTTTTCTGCGGGGATAGATTTGTGGGTCATTTCGCACGGCAAACACAACAGGCTTTTAACCCCGCCAAGGCTTTCTGCAAGCTTGAACAGTTTAGTGCTTGAAACTATTTTTGAGGCAAGTTCTTTATCGTCAATAACAAGGTCAAAGGTTACAACGCCGCCAAAGAATTTAAGCTGCTTTTTAGCCACATCATGGTTGTGGTGTGTGGCAAGCCCGGGGTAGTATACATTTTTAACCAGTTTTTCGCTTTGCAGGTACTCCGCTACTTTTTGGGCGTTTTCGGCATGGGCTTTAATGCGCAGGCTAAGAGTTTCTATACCGCGGATAACCAGCCAGCTGTCAAACGGCCCAAGTATGGCACCCGACGCGTTTTGTATGAATTTTATTTTGGCTCCCAGCTCTTCTGTTGCGGTAACCACAAGGCCTGCAATAAGGTCACTATGGCCCGATAGGTATTTTGTGGCACTGTGCACCACAATGTCTGCACCCAGGTTAAGCGGCTTTTGCGCTATTGGCGAAGCAAAGGTATTGTCTACGCAAAGCAGTACATTGTTAGCTTTAGCGATTTTTGCAATAGCTTCAATATCTGATATTTTAAGGGTAGGGTTAGTAGGCGACTCTATCCAGATAAGTTTTGTTTTATCGGTAATGGCATCCGCTACGTTTTGTGCGTTTGTAGTATCTACATATTTTACACTGATGCCAAATTTTTCATATACATGGGTAAACAGCCTGAAGGCGCCACCGTAAATATCATCTACTGCTATGACTTCGTCGCCGGCGCTCAGCAGTTTTATAACCGCGTCAATTGCGGCAAGGCCACTGGCAAACGCACAGCCGTTAGTACCGTTCTCCAGTTGTGCAATGGTATCTTCAAGCACCTTACGTGTAGGGTTGTTGCTGCGGGCATAGTCAAAACCTTTGTGTACGCCCGGGGCTTCCTGTACAAATGTTGAGGTTTGGTAAATAGGCACCGAAATACTTCCGGTCAATGGGTCGATAGGCAGGTTGTTCAGGATAGCAGTTTGTTCTTTCATTTTTTCCGATTTTAATTTTTGTTAAACATTTTTGTTTCTCAAAAACTATTCGAAGCCAGTATATCGGAAAAAGGCCTAAATAAAAAAAGCCTTCCCGACAAGTCAGAAAGGCATATAATATCTAAATATTTATTTGCTTTTTCTTACTTATCTATCCACACCTAAGCGTGGTTGAATGTGGCACCTTATCATACACTAATGCAGGACAGGTTGCCAAGACGTCATTGGGTCAATTCCCTCGGTCTTTCTGGATAAGAATAATGTTTGAAGAACTTGCAGCAAAGGTAACGCACAAGTTTTTTATTTTCCAAACTTTTTTTGATAATTTTTTTTTCTGTTTAGATTTGTTGTTATAAATTATTGTTTTTCAATATTTTATAATGATTGTTTTCATGATATTGTTTCTGAGGTTATTAAAATAGATGTAATATTTTTTCTTATATAAGAAATAAGTCTTATATTTGCAGTGTCATAGCCTGGCCAGGCAAAATGTCAAAAGATTTGTTTTTTTATTTTATAAAATGACTGAATTGTCAAATTTAACGGCACTACGTGCTACTGTTGGTATTAGTGCACAGACAGCCTATGTAAAAGGGCATACAACTGCCGGAGATGGCGGTGGGGGAATGTTTATCTGGAGTACGGATGCTGCTTTTACAACCGGGGTTTATGCCATAGATAATAATGGTACTATTATCCAGGCAACAGGAAACAATACCGGAAGGTGGGTAAGGCAGTATGAAGATTTTATTAATGTAAAATTTTTCGGGGCTTTTGGACTTGGTGGCGATTATACGTTGCATATCCAGCGGGCAATTGACTTTGCGGCATTAAACTCTATAAGTTATACTTTGCAAAGTATTGTAAAAGGAGCTACAGTTTTTATACCTAATGGAGATTATACTATATCTTCACTGACCCTGAAACATAAAGTAAATGTTATGGGAGAATCGCTGGAAGAAACCCGTTTGCATTGTAATGGGCAGGGTAGCGCCGTGGGTATGTTTGAGATTGAAAGAGGCCCAGTTTTTGTAAATGTATCAAACCTGCATTGTCTTGGCGAGGGAACAAGTAAAACCTGCTTTAATCTGGAAGCAAAGGGCGAAGATCCTCAAAACCCTAATACAACTCATGGGGGGCTTTGGTATTCTACTTTTAAGAACATCCAGGTAAAATTATTTAAAGGTGATGGCATTGTATTAAAAGGCGGCGGAAACTACCTTTTACCAAACCAGTTTAATATTTTTGAAAACGTACGTGTATTTAAAAATAGTGATTTTACCCACGCATTGAAAATGATTGGGCAAAACGGGCAGCACACGTTCCTTAACTGCCAGTTTGATGGCTTTTACAACACCACAACGGCAACATGGTCATTAGGGCACAACGTTTATATACAAAATAGTACAAGTATTACCACTGCGGTGGCTTCTTTTATAAATAGTACGTTTCAGGATGGCAATTACGGGATATACATGGAATATGCCGAGAATGTTACTATAGACAATTGTTGGTTTGAGAACCTGGGGGTAGCTGTCACAACCAGGCCCACCTGTAAGGCTATAACCATTACTAACAGCCGTTTTGCCAATGCCGCTGGGTTTGGATCTTTATCTGCACCTAATAATATCAAAAATGGACACTGTTTTTCGATAACTACGTCTTTTGTATCTATCACAAACAACTACATAACGGTTTCAAATCCTAATAATATTGATTCAGGATTAGCATTCCTGGTAACGATGAGCAATAGTACTACCGGAGGAGTTCATTTAGCAAATAATATTTTTTCCGATCAGCGCCTTGATAAAACGAATAATATTCCGCAAATAACCAGTGGCATTACTTTAAACGTGGGTGCAAACAGGCTGGTTAATACAAATCTGGCCGGTATCAACGGGTATACAGCTATTGAGTCCAGGCTTAATACCGGCGAATACCTTACCGTAAGGGCTACTGATTCTATATATTTTGGTGCCAGTAGCCGTTTGTTCCTGGGGGGCAAATCCCAGTTAAATTTAAGTGCGGGAGAAATGGCAACGTTTGTAAAATTAGATTATGCTAATAATACATCTGAAAATTTTGCCTTGGTATCCTTTACTAAATCAGGCTCCGTTTAATAACTGACTTCATTTACAGCCCCGCAACAGCGGGGCTTTTGATTTAATATGTCTTTCAAACCTCTCTTTTATAACCTCTACGCATACAACTGCGAAAGCGCTATAAACACAATAGCCAAAAGTGCCAGCACGATACCAACATAATTTTTAAGGCTTAGCTTTTCGCCAAAAATAAGCACCCCGGCTAAGCTTCCGGTAACGATAACGCCCATGTTCATGGCTGCGAAAACGGTGCTGGGATTATTTGAAAATTCTTGATGGGCCTGTAGGTAAAAAAGAATATTACCGAAATTAAAGATGCCTACCAGTGCCCCATAGGCAATGTTCATAATACTGAAATTTGTTTTTTTTAGTATGAAAATTTCGTACAGCATTGCAAAAAAGGTGATGATTATAGCACCTATAAATACCATAAAAAGCGAGGTGGTATAGTTGGGTTCGCTAAAAGTAACTACTTTTTTAAATAGTGTATCTACTATTCCAAAGCCTAATAACACTACTATTGGAAATAACCATGTACCGGCATTATTGCTGGCAGTTGATTTTTTTGCCAGTATAAGCCCCAGTGCAGGGAAGCCGATAATAAGGCCTGCAACTTTATAAGGGGTAAAATTTTCTTTAAAAATAAACCATGCGGCTAATATGGGGATGAACAGCGAGAGGCGCTGGGCGGCATCGGTACGCACTATGCCCACTTTTCTTACAGATGCGGCCAGGAATATAAATACCGAGGGCAGTAATATCATCAACGGCACATATACCGGCCAGTGAGCCTGGAAGAGAGATACCGAAGGCTTAGGGGCGAAAAAAAGGTAGCACAAAAGCAGTGCGACCGCATAGTTACAGAAAATAATCTGTGTGTTGCGGATCATGTTGCAGCGTGCCGTTTTAAATATTATGCCTACGGATACGCTGCATAATATGCTTAAAACAAGGTAAAACATTTTTGTATATTGGATTATTAAGACAATATAGGAGGTCAGGCCTATGTCCCCAAAAATACAGATAAGTGGGGATATTTCAATTATTATGTAATTATTTTTGTAATAAATTTAGTTAACAAATCTATTTCCTGCATCATTAAATGCCAGTGCCTTATTTTTTAATACAATAAGCCAATCATTTAGGCTTTATGCTTAAATTTGAGAAACTATTGCACGGTATGAAACAATTTTTATTAGGTATTATTTTTATCACTTTAGGGGTGCAGGTACACGCCCAGGAAGATGCCTGGGTATATTTTACAGATAAGCCAGATGCCGCATATTACATGGGTAACCCTCTGGAAATGCTTTCCCAAAAAGCGCTTGACAGGCGGGCTGCACAAAATATAGCGCTTGATGAAACGGATGTACCGGTAAACCAGGGCTACATAAATACGGTAACAAATGCTCCCGGCATTACCGTAATGGCAAGAAGCAAGTGGCTGAACGCACTGCACATTCGCGGTACCGAATCGGACATTAATGCGCTTGCTGAACTTAGTTTTGTTGAATCTATAGATTTTGCAAGTAATAACCTTAGCGACACCGGTAAGCCAGCCCACGTTTCACAACATAACATGGTCAATAAGCAGTTAGACATACAGGCAGAATATGCTTATGGGGGCTCCGCATCGCAAATACAGATGCTTAACGGGCACCTGCTGCATGAAGCCGATTTTACAGGTACCGGCATGACCATAGCCGTGCTTGATGCAGGTTTTCCTGATACTGATACCTCCCCGGCGCTGCAAAACCTGTATGACAATAACCTTGTACTGGGCGGCTATAATTATGTTGCGGCATCTGAAAATGTGTACCAGGGCGGCTCGCACGGTACGCTGATATTAAGCACTATGGCGGGGTATGTTGAGGGCGAACTTGTAGGAACCGCGCCTAACGCTTTTTACTACTTTTTTGTTACTGAAGATGTAACCAGCGAAAACCCGGTGGAAGAATCGTATTGGGTAGAAGCTGCCGAAGCCGCTGACAGCCTGGGTGCCGATATAATTAATACATCGCTGGGCTATTTTGAATATGATAACCCTGCTTACAGCCACACATACGAAGATATTGACGGCCAGACGGCATTTATAACACGGGGGGCAAACATTGCGTTTACTAAAGGGATGTTCCTGGTTACTTCTGCAGGTAACAGTGGTGCGACAGAAAATCCGCACATAGGCGTACCAGCAGATGCGTTTAACACCCTTACACTGGGTGCCGTAGACAGTGCAGAACAATATGCTTTATTTAGTTCGATAGGGCCAAGTTTCGACGGACGTGTAAAACCTGATGTAATGGCGCAGGGGCAGGGGAGTACCTATGCAACCCTTGATGGTAGTATCGGCACCGGTAACGGTACGTCTTTTAGTAGCCCCATAACGGCGGGGCTTGTTGCGTGCTTGTGGCAGGCGTTACCGGGCTTGACCAATGCAGAATTGCTACAGCTCATCCGCCAGAGCGCGGACCGTTATAATAACCCCGACGAGTTTTACGGCTACGGCATCCCCGATTTTTGGGCAGCGTACCAGTCGGCTTTAGGAACTGCTGAAGTTACAAAAAATGCATTTTCGGTGTACCCAAATCCTGCTGAGGCAGTCGTGAAGATAGCATTTCCTAAAGATATAGATTCAGGAATTATAATGCTTTATAATAGCCTCGGTCAACTAATATTTCAAAAGGCGATTACACTTGACAACTCGTATGTTTCTGTTGAAGCATTGCCTACCGGTATTTACAGTTACGCAATAGAATGCGGCGATAAAAGTGTTTCAGGGAAGTTGGTGAAAAAGTAGCATCTTACTAAAATCATGAATAAAATCACCCAGCTTTTTAATATACAATATCCTATAATACAGGCCGGGATGATATGGGCCAGCGGCTGGAGGCTTGCCAGCGCCGTGAGCAATGCCGGTGGGCTGGGCCTTATAGGCGCGGGTTCCATGTACCCGGAGGTATTGCGTGAACACATACAAAAATGCAAGGCAGCTACTGATAAGCCTTTTGGCGTAAATGTGCCCATGCTGTACCCTAGTATCCAGGAAATAATGGATATTATTGTGGAAGAGGGCGTGAAGATTGTGTTTACCAGCGCGGGCAACCCTAAAACGTGGACTGCTTTTTTAAAAGAGAAAGGCATTACCGTAGTGCATGTAGTAAGCAGTGTAAAATTTGCCATGAAAGCGCAGGAAGCCGGGGTAGATGCCGTGGTAGCCGAAGGCTTTGAAGCCGGGGGGCATAACGGCCGGGAAGAAACCACCACCTTTACACTTATACCAATGGTAAAAGAAAAACTGCAAATTCCACTTATTGCGGCGGGGGGCATAGCAACGGGAAGGGGTATGCTGGCAGCTATGGTGCTGGGTGCCGATGGCGTACAGGTAGGCAGCCGCTTTGTAGCTACGCCCGAAGCATCATCTCATGAGAAGTTTAAGCAGGCGGTTGTACAAGCGCAGGATGGCGATACCCACCTTACACTGAAAGAGCTGGCTCCCGTAAGGCTGATAAAAAATAAGTTTTATAATGATGTGGTTGCGCTTTACGCCACATCACCCACACCGGACGACCTTAAAAATTTGCTGGGACGCGCCCGAGCCAAGAAAGGGATGTTTGAGGGCGACCTTGACGAAGGCGAGCTTGAAATAGGCCAGATTGCCGGATTAATAAATGATATAAAACCGGCTGCCCAAGTTGTAAAGGATATGATGGCGGAGTTTGAGGCTGCTAAGACCGAAGTAACATCGCTCTAAAATCAGGTTCGCCGGTCTTTAATCGTGTAAGCGAACAATTTTACCACGAATACTATTTGTGCCACGATAAAAGGTATTATAGTGATGCAGAAAACCGTGATGTAAATACCAATAATCACTGGGCCGAAAACATCATACAGCAGCGGTAATATATCGCACAAGAGGAACGGTACTGTCATAAACACGTAAATATAAGCAGTAGTATCGCTTGTTTCTTTTTTCAGAATAAGAAAGTAAATAAACACTACTGCAATAAGCCAAAGTCCTCCAACACTGGTGATAAATAGTGGAGGCATTATGGTAGTGTGCCAGCCCGGTATTATTGAAGAAATAAAGTCAACCGAACAGTTTTGCATCAATACATAGATTACTGCAATTAAGGCTATAGTACCGGTAACGCTCTTTTTCATTGTCAAATTACGGTGCTTTATTTACTCCAATTACCGTTTTTAGCAACTCACTTTCATAAATTTCAGCGGGTGAAATCACGGCTTCATCTAATGGGATAGTATTGCCGTAGCGCTCCTTCATCTTTTGCTGTACCGCTGCATTACTTAAATCAAAATCCTTTAGATGTTTTAGTTTTCCTACCTCAAGCCCGGTGCCGTCTTTATACAGTTTCCAAACCAGCTCGCTGCAATAAATGCGGTCATTGCTCCACTCAAAATACAGGTCATAGTCTTTAGCTGTCATTTTTTGGGCGGAAGCTTTCATTTTTTTAAACGCTTCAGGTGTAAGTGGGGTAGTGTCTTTAAGGCGTTTTATAACATAAGCGCTTTTTTCGCCCCGCACTATCCAGTTATCAAGCGGTGTGGTGGTTACCGGCTGTATGGCTTCAAATACAAACCATTTGCCGCTGTCTTCAAACACAATGCCGCAATGCGAATATTTAGAATGCGTAGCCAGCTGTATGGCCTGGCTTTGCGCCGATGTTGAGGTTTGGAAAATGATATCGCCGTTGCGTAACAAGGCAGTGTTAACTTCAGGTTTTCTTTTGCAGGCTAAGCAGGCTAATGCCAATAGCACAAGATAGTAATACTTCATAAATATGGGTTGGTTAAAACAAAAAAACTCCGGTAATCAGCCGGAGTTCAATCATCAATCAAAAAACGAACAGTTATTGAACTGTTGGTGCGTTATATATTTTTAAATCGTTATAAGCGCGTTAAGAACCGCCAAAATACAAATTTTATTTAAAATATAAAATTCCGGCGTTGCTTTTTTACTTATATGCTATTAACCTAAATAGGTTTTAAGGATTTTGCTACGGGAAGTATGTTTTAACCTCCTGATAGCCTTCTCTTTAATTTGTCGCACACGCTCACGGGTAAGGTCAAATGTTTCGCCTATTTCCTCAAGAGTCATTGGGTGCTGGTCGCCTAAACCAAAGTAAAGCCTTACAACATCGGCCTCACGGGGGGTAAGGGTTTCAAGCGCGCGCTCTATCTCTGTACGTAGAGACTCGTGTATCAGTTCCCTGTCAGGGTTTGGCGATTCACCGGAACGCAGTACGTCATACAGGTTAGAATCTTCACCTTCTACAAGCGGCGCATCCATTGATAGGTGGCGGCCACTGTTTTTCATGCTTTCCTTAACGTCGTTAACGGTCATGTCAAGCTCTTTGGCAATCTCCTCAGCAGATGGTGCACGCTCGTTGCTTTGCTCAAGCAGGGCATACATCTTGTTGATTTTGTTGATAGAGCCTATTTTGTTAAGCGGAAGCCTTACAATACGCGACTGCTCGGCAAGTGCCTGTAGTATGCTCTGGCGAATCCACCATACGGCATACGAAATGAATTTAAAACCACGTGTTTCGTCAAAACGCTGTGCGGCTTTTATAAGGCCAAGGTTACCCTCGTTTATAAGGTCAGGTAGTGTAAGCCCCTGGTTTTGGTACTGTTTTGCAACCGATACCACAAAACGAAGGTTAGCTTTAGTCAGTTTTTCAAGTGCTTTCTGGTCGCCCGCTTTTATGCGCTGTGCCAGTTCTACCTCCTCATCCGCCGTAATAAGGTCTACTTTACCAATTTCCTGGAGGTACTTGTCTAATGAAGCAGTTTCCCTGTTAGTAACCTGCTTTGTAATTTTTAACTGTCTCATGTAAAATTCCTGAGTTAATATAAATATTCAGTAGTTATACGTAATGAGCAGCAAAAAGGTTACAAAGTTGTAACAGAAAAATAATATTTAACACTTAAGTTAATTCGATTATTCGTGCAATGTGTTGATTTGTAATAGTTGGCGGTAAAATAAAACCCGGACTACTGCCCGGGTTTCATAGTACTTTCTTGTTGATTGGTAAACTATATTTACATGTGCTTGCTCATTACAGCGGGCATTTTTTTTCCTGTTGCTTCATAAAAGGCTTTAAGCCAGAGAGGGAACATCAGTGGGACAATTAAAAAAGTAATTTTATTAAAGTCCCAGGCTTTTTCAAACTCAAAGTGTATAAAATGCATAACGCCCCTTGTAAGGCCGCATGCGGGGCACTCTATTCCGGCAAGTAATTTTGAAAGGCAAATGCTTTCGCCATGATCAAAAAAATCTGCGGGGAGTATCAGCAATACAAATGGAGCCAGTAGAGTGACCCAAACCCGTGTATAAAAAACAAGCTTTCTAACCACCTTAATTAAAGTGTTTCAGAATAGTTTCCATTCTTAGGCCCAAGGTCGCCGGTGATGATCCTGATAAGGTCAATCAGCGCCCAGATACCGCATCCTCCAAGAGTAAGCAGCTGAACAATACCCTGCCAGGTGTAGCCAAGGTAAAAACGGTGGATACCAAGTGCACCCACAAAAATTACAAGCAGTAGCGCAATAAGCTGGCTTTTACCGCTTACAGCCGCCGCAGGAGATGATAACTCATCAGCACTGTGCGCCTCTTCAACAACTGTTACGTTGTTAGTAGTCGTCTTCTCTACCGGGAAAGAAGCATACGTAGCCGTTACCGATATCATCAGCAGGGCAATCAATGAAAATAATAATTTTAATTTCATATAAAATAATTTATGTTTGCACCAAATATAGAAATTTTAGAATATGAAAGCCATACTAACGTTAACTTTTTTTATGATATCCTTAACTTTTTTTTCACAGGAAAAGTATGAATATCTTGGTGCAGTTAAGTTAAATGGTAATGCTAAAACAGTTATATCTTACAGGCTGGTGTTTACAGAAAAGAGCGGAAAGCTTACAGGATACTCTGTAACCGATCTTGGCGGTGCGCATGAAACAAAAAATAAGGTTTCTGGTACGTATAATGCAAAAACAAAAGAGATTACTTTTAGAGAAGAAGACATACTATATACAAAATCTCCTGTAAGTAATGATATGTTTTGTTTTATAAACTTTACAGGAAAAGTAAAGCTGGTAACCGAAAAGAGCCTTATGGAAGGCAGCTTCAAGGGCCTCTATAAAAATAATACTAAGTGTATAGACGGTACGCTTACACTTATTGGTTCGGCCGCACTTTATAAAATACTGGGCAAGGTAAACAAGAAACTGCAAAAATCCAATAAAGTGGATGCGGCAGTTAAGCAAAAGGCAAACCCCATTACCCTGTTAGACAGCCTTAAGGTAAACAACATTATTAAAGGGCAAAACCTGAATGTATTTACTTCATCGGCGCAGGTGAATTTAGAGATATGGGACAATGGAAAAGAAGATGGCGACCTTATAGATGTTTACCAGGACAATGTTTTGATATTATCAGGTTACAAAGTGACAATAGCGAAAAAAATTATTCCCGTAAGTATAAAAAGCACTACTGTATTTAAAATTGTAGCAGTTAACGAAGGTATTTTACCGCCTAACACTGCGATGTTAAAAGTTGTAGATAATGAACACGTTTTTGAGGTGGTATCAAGCCTTAAAAAAGGAGAAGAAACTTTTATTACTATTATTAAGAAAAATGAGTAATGGGTTAAGGTGTCCAATGGTACTCAAAAAAATCATACTTGGGCATAAATCAGTCTTTAGATAGGATATTAAATCCTTTACACCCTAACTAAAACTATTCCCCTATAATTTTAAGGTATAAAGGTTACCCGCTGCGTAAAAAATATTTAAAAAAAATCAGGGTCACCCTTCATACGCTCCCTATAGTGAGATATTTTTTGGGCGGCACGGTTAAAAAATACCTTACGGTCGCGGGTGCCGCTGGTATTTAAGGCCATTGAATTTTTTAACTGCTGCTTAAAAAATGTAGCGGCATGGGCACAGGTTTCGCCATCGGCGGTAATAAAATAACCCAGCATTGTATAGGGGACAAAGAGTGCATGCTGTTGTGGCGCGGTTATTAGTACATTATTGTTTAATATCAGCAACTCGTTATAATATAAATGGTAGCGCCCGGTGTTATCGCTGCATTTATCTTCAACGGTTTGCAGCAGCTTTTCAAGGTCAGCCAGCAGTAACAGCACGTTATTAAGGGTAAGCAGGCCGGAGCGGTAAAAATAATAAACCTGCTGAAGGGTGCTGTTTATGGTGGTATCATTCCAAATTTCATGTACTTCAAGCGCGTTATATACTGCCTTTAGCGCCTGGCCGTACTGCTGCATGGCAGTGGTTACCGCAAAACCTTCAAAACTGCCGGGATTATTATTGCCCGATAACAGCGTAAGCCACACATACAGCTTAAACTTGCTCAGCATTGTGCCGCCGATGGTATAAAACAGGGGTATATCTTTTGAGGAATAATACATTTGCGCGCCGGGCAGGGCTGCAAAAGGGCTTATGTTGTCCAGCGATTGCTTCAGGTAGGTTTCCATATCGGCCAAAGAGCGAATTTCGGCGGTTTTTTCCGCAATTACTTTTCCCGGCTGCACAAAAAGACTGTCCATACTCAGTTTATAGTAGGCGCAAAGCCGCACTGCTTCTTCAATAGTAAATTTACTTTTCATCGAAAGCCGACGGTGTGCGGCATCATAGCTTATTTCCAATACCGAAGCCAACTCATCTATAAGCGATACGCTTTCGCGCACACGGTTCCGTATTTCACGGATGAGCTTTTCCTGATTTTGCATATTTTGCGATTTTCACAAATGTAACGATAAAGTTAATTGATTGCCGCAAGTGTATTTGTTTTATTCACAATAGATTTGATATTACAAAATGCAAAATAATTAAATGCCCTATATACTATAACCAACAAATGAAAACCTTACTTATGTTACTCACACTACCCACACTCATGGCGGCGCAGAGCGCAGCGGCCCAGGACAGGAAAACCCGTTTTCCTGTAGGCCTCTACACTACAGGGAATAGCGATATTTATGGATTATCTGTAGGTATCGGATCTGATACTTATACAGGTTCTGATACAGTTAGCGTACGTTCAAACGGCATCCGTATCGAACCTATATCGCAGTCGCTGCTGTTCTTTACCCTCATCTTTCCGGTAGACCGGGTTAATTATCCAAATGACGAAAAAGACTATGCGGCTTTCGCCAAAAAGATTCCAAACGAGGTGATAAACGGTATCAACCTGAGCTGTGGCACCAATGCTTTTGCTGATGTAAATGGTGTTACCATTTCGGCGGTAGGTCAGTCACTTAAAAATACCAATGGAATATCTATAGGCGGGATGGCTAATTACGCTTTTAAAAATAACGGCATACAGTTATCGCTCTTTAATTCCGGTGCGCTATATAGTAATGGCCTTATGGTAGGCGGCTACCAAACAGAAGTATACAGGGGCAGGGGGCTGCACGTGGCTTTTTGGTTTAACGAATACAAATATTTTGACGGCCTCATGCTGGGGGTATGCAATGGCATTATCAGTAAGCCTGAACAATTCCGCGGATTACAGATAGGCCTTGTTAACCGTACCAAAAAACTCCGTGGTATACAGATAGGATTATGGAATATTAACGAAAAACGGTCGATGCCGTTCGTGAACTGGAGTTTTTGATAAAAGTTACTTTAGCTCCTGAGCCACTAAGCCGCTGGGCTGCTCAGAAGCTAAGCAACTTAGCAGCTCAGCGGCATTAAATAAAAATGAAACACCTTCCCTACATCCTTATTGGCTTCCGCCTGCTTTTAGGCCCAGCCATGATAGCCCTAACTTATAATTATGGTGCTACAGTTCGTTTGCTGTTATTTTTAATGCTGCTTCTGGGCATATTGTCAGATATTTTTGATGGTATCATTGCCCGTAACCACAACATGAGCACCGCCACGCTACGCCGTATGGACAGCCAGACCGACCTCGTATTTTGGGTATGCGCCGGCTGGTGCGGATGGTTGCTGAACCCCGAAATTATTACAGATAATAAGTATGCCATCATTACGATTTTTGTAATGGAGGGGTTAACCTATCTTTTCAGTTTCCTTAAATTTGGTAAAGAAACCTGTACCCACGCGCTGCTCAGCAAATGGTGGGGCATTACGCTATTTGCCGCACTTACCTCAATAATTGGCTTCGGGTACGGCGGTATATTCCTGGCACTGGCCATTATCTTTGGTATCATTTCACACATCGATGTGTACCTGATCATTTTATTTTTACCAAAATGGACACACGATGTACCCAGCGCCTGGCACGCCTGGCAAATTAGGCAGGGGAGGCACATAAAACGGAATAAATTGTTTAACGGGTAGGCACAATCTTATCAGACCCTCTATAATTTAGGACGAGACAATTCCTAAACAAAAAAACCTGCCACTTTGCAGTAGCAGGTTTTTTATCGAATTAACCTATTCAGTAACTAAGATTCCTGGTTAGTGTCGCCGCCGTTGTTCTCGTTTCTTGGCGTATCGTTCCTGCGCTCTTCGCGCGGGCCACGGTCACGTGAGTTACGGTCATCCCTTCCGTTTCCACGGTTGTCACGGCCACCGCCACGGTTGTCGCGGAAACCGCCACGGTCGTTACGGTCATCCCTTGGGCGGTCTTCGCGCGGCGGACGCTCTTTGTAACCTTCAGGTTTTGGCATCAGCGCTTTGCGCGATACTTTTTCCTTACGGGTTTTAGGGTCGATGCCTATATATTTTACATCAAATACATCGCCCATGTTTACAACATCGGTTACATTTTCTGTACGCGCCCAGTCAAGTTCGCTTACGTGAAGCAATACTTCGTTGCCTGGTGCATCAATATATTCTACCACTGCACCAAAGTCAAGCAGCTTAATAACTTTTACAGTATAGCTTTCGCCCACTGTAGGCTTGAAGATGATAGAGTCAATTTTATTAAGTACGGCTTGTATGCCTTCGGGGCTTGTACCAAGGATTTCTACTTCGCCTTGCTCGTCTACCTCGTTGATAACGATAGTAGTACCGGTAGCTTTTTGAAGTTCCTGGATAACTTTTCCTCCAGGGCCGATAAGTGCCCCGATGAATGCACCCGGAATGGTAACTTTAATAATTTTAGGAGAGTGGCGTTTAACCTCCGGCCTTGGAGCATCCAGTACTTCTACCAGTTTACCAAGGATATGAAGGCGTCCGTCGCGTGCCTGTTCAAGGGCTTTCTCCATTATTTCATACTTAAGCCCTTTAATTTTGATGTCCATCTGGCAGGCGGTAATACCATCAGCCGTTCCGGTTACTTTAAAGTCCATATCACCAAGGTGGTCTTCGTCGCCCAGGATGTCAGAAAGTACAGCCCAACGGCCGGTTTCGTCATCAGAGATAAGGCCCATAGCAATACCCGATACCGGTTTTTTCATTTGGATACCCGCATCCATAAGCGCAAGCGTGCCCGCACATACGGTAGCCATTGAAGATGAACCATTAGATTCTAATACTTCAGATACTACACGTACTGTATACGGATTCTCGTCCGGTATCATGTTTTTAAGCGCACGCTGGGCAAGGTTACCGTGGCCCACTTCACGCCTAGATGTACCACGTAGCGGTTTAGCTTCGCCGGTAGAGAAAGGAGGGAAGTTATAGTGCAGGTAGAATTTCTCTTCGCCCTGCTCTGTAGGCCTGTCAATAATGTTAGCTTCACGCGATGTACCAAGGGTTACCGTGGCAAGCGCCTGGGTTTCGCCCCTTGTAAACAGAGCCGAACCATGTGTAGACGGCAGGTAATCTACCTCACACCATATAGGGCGTATTTCGTTAGTCTTACGTCCGTCAAGGCGTGTGCCGTTATCAAGTATAACGTTACGCACGGCCTCTTTGTTTACTTTGCTAAGGTATTTACTTATAAGGTCGCCGTTTTCAATAAGCTCCTCTTCGGTAAATAATGCCTTAACCTCTTCTTTAACGGCGGCAAATTTTTCGCTGCGCTCATGTTTTGCAGAGCCTTCGCTGGCTATGGCAAAATATTTATCGTATGCAAGTTCTTTTACTTTTGCAAGTACGGTATCGTCGTTACGCTCTTCTTCATAGGTGCGTACTTCTTTTTTACCTACAGCAGCCTGTAGCCTTTCCTGTGCGGCAATCTGTACTTTAATGGCCTCGTGCGCAAATTTAATGGCCTCAATCATTTCAAGTTCAGATATCTCTTTCATTTCGCCCTCAACCATGGCAATTGAGTCCATAGACGCGCCTATCATCATATCGATGTCAGACTGCTCCAGCTGGGCTTTGCTCGGGTTGATGATAAACTGTCCGTCTATCCTGGCTACGCGCACTTCAGAAATCAGGGTTTCAAAAGGCAGGTCAGAGATAGAAAGCGCTGCCGAAGCTGCAAGGCCCGCAAGGGCATCCGGCATAACTTCGTCATCGTGGCTCATCAACTGAATCATTACCTGCGTTTCGGCATGGTAATCTTTAGGGAAAAGTGGGCGTAATACGCGGTCTACTAACCTCATGGTTAATACTTCTCCGTCGCTTGGCCTTGCTTCGCGCTTAAAAAATCCGCCTGGGAAACGTCCGGCAGCGGCAAATTTTTCGCGGTAATCAAGGGTTAGGGGCAAAAAGTCGATGCCCGGGCTGGCGCTGCGTGCGCTTACCACAGTGGCAAGCAGCATGGCATTGCCCATTTGTACCACTACAGCACCGTCTGCCTGCTTGGCAAGCTTACCGGTCTCTATAGTTATGGTACGTCCATCTCCTAAATCGATGGTCTCTTTAATAACGTTTGGAATCATACGTTTTTATTCTTTTGATTAAACAATGGGTTGTTGTTTGTTGTGTTGTTGTAGTAGTTGCTTAGTACCCAATGAAAAACCAAAACTTTTTATTCAACTTTATGTAAAAACAAAAAGAGGCGCGCGGGCACCTCTTCTCATCTCGATTATTTCCTGATGTTTAGTTCTTTGATAATCTCACGATATCTGTTAATCTCAGTTTTCTTAAGGTAATCAAGAAGACTCCTTCTTTTACCTACCAGTTTTACAAGAGAGCGCTCAGTATTATAATCATGACGATTTTTTTTAAGGTGCTCAGTAAGGTGGTTAATCCTGAAAGTGAACAGGGCAATCTGGCCTTCAGCAGTTCCGGTGTCGTTTGCTGATTTACCGTGTTTTGCGAAAATTTCCGCTTTTACTTCTTTAGTTAAGTACATGCTAATATTATTAAAATGATTATTATGTATTCAGGTTTCCCTGATTTGGCTGCAAAGGTAAACAATTTTTTATAGCGCGCAATAGTTTCAGGTTTAAAGTTTAAGGTTTCAAGTTCTCACTCAGCCGTAACAGTTGCAACCTGAAACTTTAAACCTGAAACCTGAAACAAATCAGAATAGTTTAGCAACTTCCTTATTCACAAACTCTAAAAAGCGTTCGTCAAGGTCGGTAAAGGCATCCAGCACTTCAGAATCTATGTCTATCTGGCCTATGTTAACGCCATCTACAAACAAGGGCACTACAATTTCGCTTTTTACGGTAAGGCTGCAGGCTATGTAGTTATCCTGTGCCGTAACGTCTGGCACTACAAAGTTCTGGTTGCTTACGGCTACCTGCCCGCAGATGCCTTTGCCAAACGGTATAACCGTATGGTCTGTAGCATCGCCGGCATAAGGGCCCAGTATGAGCTCTTCCTTTTCGCCGTTGCGAAAGTAAAACCCTACCCAGTCATAATAATCAATATTATCCCTTAGCAGGTGGCATATTTGCAGTAATTTTTCATCGCGTATGGTTTCTTCGTGGTGCAGTATATCGGTAACTTTTATTTCTAATTCCTGGAATGTCATAGTGCTTAAAATAAATTTTAACGCAAAAGTAGGTAGTAAAGCTGTTTTGTTTTATATATTTTTGTTAAAAAAAATTACCCTTGGGAATTGTTTCTAATAACAAAAGTTTCTTCCTGTTTCTCGGCAAATTTGCACTGGCATATATTGTTTTGTCTGCTCTGTATATGCTGTACCTTACAGGTTATGAGGAGCAGGTGCCGGTAACCGACCCTATAACGCACAGCGTAGCAAAGCAAACTGCCGCGCTGGTACGCTTTTTTGGCGATGAAGCCCACCTTACGCAGCACCCCCGCGAAGCATCCGATCGGTTTTATGTAAACCAAAAATATGTAGCCCGCGTGGTAGAAGGATGTAATGCCGTGAGCGTAATGATACTTTTTGCTGCTTTTATCGTTGCATTTTCTAACGGGTTTAAACGGACAGCATTATATATTGTGGCTGGTATCGTAGTTATACATTTACTTAATATACTGCGCATTGCCCTTATAAGTATGGGCGTTTTTTATTATCCACAGTACACACGATTTATGCACGATATATTATTCCCTGTGTTTATATATAGCGTAGTGTTTTTACTGTGGGTGTTGTGGGTGCTTAAATTCTACAAAAATGGCAAAAAAGTTACAACTTAGCGCAGTGCAATGGGTGGGTATAGTAGTATTAGCGCTGCTGCTTATAAGCGTACGCCTGTTTGAGCATGCATTGTTTTACGATCCGTTTATAAAGGCATTTCACAACGTTGCAGTAACCATCCCGGACTACGAAACAGGCAGACTGTTCCTGCATTATTTTTTTCGCTATGCCCTGAATACATCAATTTCGCTAAGCATCATGTGGCTGTTTTTTAAAGATACAGGTATGCTAAGGCTTGCAGGAATTTTATATGTTGTATTTTTTATAGTGCTTATGGTTGCACTATATATTACACTTCAAATGGAAGCCCCACCGCTTAAGGCAATATTCTACCTGCGGAGGTTTTTAATACAGCCCATGTTTATACTGTTGTTCCTGCCGGCGTTTTACTACCAGAAGTATGTGGCGGAGAAAAATTAAAAAGCTTTTTTTATTTACGTTATCCATTTGTTAATGGGAATAAAAAGTAACTCAATAGTACAATTTTACCTAACTTTGCAACATGCAGTTTAAAAGGTTTATAGGTGCACTATTATCCGCGCTCATATTGTTTAGCAATATAGGGCTGGCACTTAATGTGCACTATTGCCACGGCAGCGTTTCGGCGGTTACACTTGCATACAGCCAAAAAGATGCCTGCGCAGAAAAAGCCGAAACCAAAAAAGGCGCCTGCTGTGCGGCACCTAACGAAAGCCACAAAAGCTGCTGCAAAAACAGCATCGTTAAGTTACAGGATAAGACCGATACCGCGATAACCAAATCGCTCCAGCTCGACCTTGGGGTGTTTTATGCTGTAGATGTTTACCATCCGATAACCATTTTTTATGCCGATGCGCCGGTAACAGTAAAAGACAGCCCGTCTTTTTATGCCGATAGTAACGCGCCTCCCCTCTACAAACTCTATTGCCAGTACGTTTTATACGCCTGATTTTAATATTTATGAAATAAGCTTCCCAACCTTTGGGCTAGCTATCTTATCATTAATATTAAAATACTTTTATGCATAAAATAATCATTATTTTATTGCTGCTGCCTGTTTTTATGCAGGCGCAGGAAACCGTAAAAGGCAAGGTGCTCGATGAAAATAAGCAGCCCCTGCCCGGAGCCGGAGTAGTTTGGGAAAATACTTCCATTACCACCTCTACTGTTGAGGATGGAACATTTGAAATACCCTATTCTACAGAAAACATGATGCTAATTATAAGCTATGTTGGCTATAAAACCGATACCCTTCACATCATGTCACCACAATATATTAACCACCAGTTAGTACCTGATAACAGGGTACTGGGCGAAGTGATACTCGACAAAACCCTGGCCAGTACCCGCCGTAGCATGGTAAGCGCCACTAACACCAGTACCATGGGCAGCCGTGAGCTACTTAAAGCGGCCTGCTGTAACGTGGCCGAAAGCTTTGAAACCAATCCGTCTATCGACGTTAATTTTAGCGATGCCCTTACCGGTACACGCCAGATACGCATGCTGGGCCTTACAAGCCCATACCTTCTGATAGCAGAAGAAAATATACCTGCGGTGCGTGGTGCCAGCCAGGCCTACGGGCTTACCTTTGTGCCGGGCACGTGGGTAGAAAGCATACAGGTAACCAAGGGTGCCGGGCCGGTTATAAACGGTTATGAAAGTATCTCAGGGCAAATAAACTACGAATTGATAAAGCCCGTAAATGGCGACCCGTTTTTCCTGAATGCCTACGCGGGAATGGGTGGGCGCTACGAGCTCAACACCCATTTTACTAAAAAGGTTTCTGATAAATGGAGTACCTCACTGTTTGCACACGGTAACACCCGAGTGGGCAAGTACGATATGAACAACGATGGTTTCCTTGATAATCCATTGGCAAAGCAAATTAATGTAATGAACCGCTGGCAGTATATAGATGCCGAAAAAGGCTGGGTTAGCTTTATCAACCTGCGTTACATGAAGGATGAAAAGCAGGCCGGGCAGGTAGATTTTGACCCGGACAGGGACAAGTTTACCACAAATCACTGGGGCAGCGAGATAAATACCGATAAAGTGGATGTTTCGACCAAGCTGGGCTATGTTTGGCCCGATATGCCTTACCAGAGCATTGGCCTGCAAACGGCGTTTAACTACCACAACCAGGAATCGTACTTTGGCTTTAATAAATACAACATCGCCCAGAAAAGCGGCTATGCCAACCTGATATTCAATTCGATTATAGACAATACGCTTAATAAATTTGCAATAGGAGCTAACGCCGCATATGACAATTATGATGAACGTGTCTTTATCCGTTTCAATGCAAACGGCAGCGATTATGACCGTATAGATAACTCAGTGGGTGTATTTGCCGAATATACCTATGATAACGCTGATAATTTCAGCCTTGTGCTTGGTGGCCGTTTTGACGTGAGCAACCGCCTGGGCGCCTTTGCCACGCCACGCCTGCACCTGCGCTACAACCCGTGGGAAAGCGGTACACTGCGTGTTTCTGCCGGAAGGGGCAAGCGGGCTGCTAATATCTTTGCGGAGAACCAGCAGTATTTCGGCTCATCGCGGTCGTTTAATATCTTCTCAGCAGGAGGGAAGCTTTATGGGCTTGACCCCGAAATCGCATGGAACTACGGGCTTAGCTTTACGCAAAACTTCCCGGTATTTAATAAAAATGCCGAATTTACCGTAGACTTTTACCGTACTGATTTCCAAAACCAGGTGGTGGTAGATGTGTTTAATTCGCCACGGGCAGTGTCGTTTTACAACCTGGATGGTAAGAGTTATGCAAACAGCCTGCAACTGGAGCTGAACTATGAACTTACACGCCACTTTAACATCCGCACTGCCTACAAATATTATGACATTAAGACTGATTATGCATCGCTGGGCAGTATAGAAAAGCCGCTACAGGCAAAGCACCGCTTTTTTGCCAATGCGGCCTACGAAACCCATGTGCACGAAGGCGGTAAACAATGGAAGTTTGACCTTACCTACAACTGGCTGGGCAAACAGAAGCTTCCGTACACGGGGAGCAACCCTGCCGGATACCAGATGGGCGATTATTCGCCGGCTTTTGCAACGCTTAATGCCCAGGTAACCCACAGCTTTAGTAGCGTGTTTGAAATATATGTGGGCGGTGAGAACATTGGCAACTACAGGCAGACAAATGCCATATTAGGTGCTAACGAACCTTTTGGCTCATATTTTGATACGTCGCTGGTATACGGCCCTGTTTTTGGGCAGATGTACTATGCGGGGTTACGGTTTAAAGTGAAGTAGGGGCCTCTCCCCAGCCCTCTCCGAAGGAGAGGGAGTAGCTACACTCCTTCCCAAGGCAGCGCGTTTTGTCATTGCGAGCGGAGGAACGGAGCGTGGCACCCGAGGCGATAGCCGAACTGACGAAGTAATCTCATTATTTGCAAAACTTCTCATAATATTATTATTTTAAAACTCCTTTAGTAAAAAACAAAAATGAAAAAAATAATTTTAGCACTTATCATCATGCTCGCCGGGTTCACTACCCAGGCGCAGGAAAAAAAGAACAAAAATGCAAAAGTAGATGTTGCAGTAAAAGGCAACTGCGACCAATGCAAACGACGTATAGAAAAAGCGGCTTATTCTGTAAAAGGTGTAAAGTCGGCGCAATGGCATGAAGACGACCAGGAGCTGCACCTTATTATCGATGAGACCAAATGCAGCGCTAACAATGTAATGGAAGCCGTAGCAAAAAGCGGCCATGATACCGATAAGGTAAAGGCCACAGATGAAGCATATAACAACCTCCATTCTTGCTGCCAGTATAAAAGAGAGTAGTAACACAACGACTGCTTTAAGTAATTGTTTAAGATCCCGTGCTGTATTCAGGTACGGGATTTTTTTCTATCAAAAAACTTTATGTATTTTTGAATGTGCTTTAAGTATACCAACAACCAATTCCTATCATCATGAAAAACATACTGCTTACCGCGTTTTGCATCATTACGCTCATCTCCTGTAAATCTGAACATAAAGAAATTGCCGACAACCTCATTGGCAAAGAAGACTACACCTTATATTACGGGTTATGGTCGGGCGATTTTAAGCCTGTATTTGCTGAAAATGATACTATGGAAGATGATAATAAAAAGATTACAATCAAGATTAATCGCATTATAAACAATGAAGTAGAGGGGCAGAGCATTGTTTCCGGATACATACGTCCGCTAAAGGGTGAAATGACTAAAAGGGCAGACGGCAGCGTTATGTTTACGCTCGATGAGCCGGGAACAAATAAATATGACGGGCGTTATACCCTAACGCTTAATGATGTTATAATGGAGGGTAGCTTCGTGGCGTTTAAAAGCAACCCGGATGTAACCCGCGAAAAGAAATTAACATTAAAGCAAAAGCAGTTTATATATAACCCCAGCCTGATGATAGAAGACGAAATAGAGCTGGTAGACTGGGACAACCCGCAAATGCAAAAAGTAGACGCAGACTATTATGATGATGGCCCCAGTGATAGTGATGAAGATAGTACTTTTGTTGAGGAAGAAGGCGTTGCCGAAAATATGGCACCTGCTAAAACCGATACCGTAACTGCCGACCCGGAAGAAGAACCCGAAGAGTATGTGGCACAGGTATACCGAATGGCATCTGACCAGGTGTATAAGATAAACGCCTCGCTAACAAAACTGAACGAGGCACAATTAAAAAACCTGACCAAACTGGATATGGAAATTATACGTAATTCCATATTCGCAAGGCATGGCTATTCGTTTAAAAAGAACAGCATACGCAGGTTTTTTGAATATAACTCGTGGTATGTGCCGGTTTCTAACAATGTAGATAACCAGCTTACCGCGGTAGAAAAGGCAAACATTGCCCTGCTAACCCGCATGGAACAATATGCCGAAGACCATTATGACTATTTTGGCCGATAGGTATTTCACTGGGCTTGATAGAGAGTAGTGAACAGGTGTTCTATAACGACGAAGGATAAATCCCGGATTTAACTCAAAAGAGATTTAATTTCGTCTAATCTTCTGTTTCTTCACTTCACTGGCCTAAACTTGGTAAAACTGCCATATCACTTTGTGTAATAGTAGTATAGGTTGCAATAAACCTTATAGCTTTGTAGTTATTAAAACAATAAACCGCATAACCAGCCATGCAAGCCAAAATTTTTAAAACCGTTACCGGCCGCTACACCTGGATGATGCTTTTACCGATAGGCATCTTCGCTTATTTTTATTGGCTTATGTTGCGGCTTACGCTGGAATATGTGCCGTATGATACCGCTGTGTCTTTCCTCATGATAAAGCAAACCGAGGTTACCACACTGCCCGAATACCGCTATATATTTTATGCCCATGTGTATACCAGCATTTTTGTGCTTCTGTTTGGCTTCATACAATTTTTTACGTTTACTGGTAAAGCGGGTAAACGGCTGCACCGCCTATCGGGTTACCTGTATGTAGTAGGGCTACTGGCCATTGCCGGCCCCAGTGGTTTGTATATGAGTGTGTATGCTAATGGGGGCCTACCAGCAAAAGTATCATTCGTGTTGCTCAGCCTGCTGTGGTGGTATACTACCTGGAGGGCCATGCAGGCTATCAGGGCGCACAACTTTACTTCTCACCGCAACTGGATGATACGCAGCTATGCATTGTGCCTTTCGGCAGTAACGCTGCGCATCTGGAAGGTAGTTATCGCCTTTTTTTTCGACCTCCCGCCTATGGACAGGTATGTAATAATTGCGTGGCTGGGATGGGTGCTTAACCTTATTGTGGCCGAAGTGATTATCAGCAGGAAATTCAAAACCATTAAATAACCGATTATGAAAACAATTTTTGTAACCGTAGCTGCGCTGCTGATGTTAGTAGGCTGCAAAGAAACAATTAAGGAAGCGCCTGCACTGGCAGATAACAGGGATATGGCAGTGCGGGGAGGGGTAAACTTAGATAAACTTGGCAATGTTGTTGTAGACGAGTATGCAGAGTATTATGGCATTTGGGAAGGTGAAATAGGTGACGATACTGCCGCTGTGGTTATGCCTGCGCGTCTTAAAATAATCAGTATAGAAAAAGGAAAAGTACTTGCTAATGCTACAATTGATAATAAAAAAATGAATATCTCCGGAGTCCAACAAACCAAAGAAGGGAAGTTTTATTTAAGGCTCAATAAGGGGTACGGTAAGCGTGAAAGTAATGTTTTAGAACTTTGGCAGGAGGGCGATAATTTCGAAGGTACATATTATGAAAAATCCGGTCAGCCGGGTAGCAAAGTGACATTTACACACAAGGTTTTTAAATATGACCCTACGGTAATGTTAGCAAATGAATATTCTATCATCGACTGGGATACATCTAAACAGGTAACAAAATCTTACACGGATGAAGAAGGTAAAAAGCATACTTATAAGAGGGAGGGCAACAGGTCTACCTCCAGGCCGTTACCTGCACTTAATGGCTCTACTCAAAAACTTACGGAAGAACAGTTGAAAAACCTCCGAAAAATGGACCTTGAAGTTTTGCGTAATACAATCTACGCGCGCCATGGCTATGCCTTTGAAAGGTCGTACCTGCGCAGGCTTTTTGATAGTAACGAATGGTACGTCCCTATTTCAGATAATGTAGAAAAAGAGCTTACCACGCTTGAGAAACAAAACATAGCCCTGCTTACGCGTGTAGAAAAATATGCCCAGGACCATTATGAGTATTTTGGCAGGTAATTTCGATTAGAAACCTGAACTTACAAATGGCCCGCAGCACTAAAAACTAATCTTAACCATAGCATTAGGCGTGCGGTATAGCCCGTAAGTATTTACTACCTCTATGCTCTCGCCTGTGTCGTTAATACGATAAAAGCGGTTGATAATGTTGCGCCTGTTCATTAAATTTAAAACCGATACCCCGGCCTGCAGGTTTATCTTTTTAGATAACGCGATGCTGTAGCTTGCCGAAAAATTTACCTGTAAATAGCTTGATATACGCCTGCCGTTAGGGTAGTCGTATGCTATTTGGGGTTGTCCGTTTTCTTCTACAGGTACAGTGGTAAGGGGGCGGGTATAGGGGCGGCCGCTAAAGAACTTGCTGCCCAAAGCTATTTTTAGGTTGTTATACTCATAAGTAACGGCGTTGTTTATGGTATAGGGCAGTTCAAAATTACTGTTGAAAGTGGATGGCGTAAACGAATTAAACCTGTAATTGTTATGGTTATAGGCGTAACTGAGCCACACATAAAAATGCCTGAACTGTTTTTGTACCAAAAATTCACTGCCATATACTTCATAGCTTCCTATTGCGGCAACCGACTCAAACTGGTTGTTAAACGCCTGCGAAAGGCTGGTGATGCCGTTAACTTTTTTGTAGAAATTATCGAGGGTTATGAGCCAGCCGTTTTGCTTAAAGCTAACCCCGCCCGATATCTGGCTGCTGCGTTGTACCGGTATGCTTCGGTTGTTGGCAAGCGCCCAGCGGCGGTTTTCAATTCCCAGGAAATCTTCCTGCAGGGCTACTACTTGTGTTGCGGTCTGGCTTTTGCGCTCTGCCTGAAAATCCAGCTGCCAGCCAGGCGCTACCTTGTAAGCTACAACTGCCCTGGGCTCTAAATAGAGCGACCGAAACTGTTCGATATAATTGAGGCGCAGGCCGGCTTTAACATAGAACCTGCTTTCAACGGGTTTATATTCGCCTTCTGCTATTGCGGCATGGGTATACAGGGCATCGGTTGTGCTTAGAGTTGTTTGCAGGGTTTGCTGGTCGCTGTTGGTTATTTCTATAGCGCTATATTGATACCCACCTTTTAGCAAAAAGCTGTCATTTAACCGATAGGTGTGGTTTAAACTGAATCCGCCATTATTTATTTTATTGCGTTGCAACAATGCCTGGCTGTTATCAAAGCCCGAATTTAGCCCGTTTACATAATAGTCAGAAATATAAACGCTGGCCTCTGTAGCGTGATTGCTGTTCCAGTTAGTATGCCAAGATACTGTACTGCCCAGGGTTTGCTGCTTAAGGTCGCTGCTACGAATGGCTACCCCATACGGCATATAAGTACTCTGAATAAAATCGAGCTTGTTGTATATGCCTATCGCGTCGATGTATAAATGGTGTTTTATGCCTATTTTTTGGTGGTATTGCGCGGTAAAGTCGTAAAAATAAAACTCCTTGTCACTCTGGTTATACAGCTTGTCTCCGGTATCAATATCTGAAACTACGGTGTTCTGGAAGATACGGTTAGAATATTCGGTATAGGTAGGGAACTCAAGCACATCAGTAAACGATCGCCGTGCTGAAAGTTCAAGGTTTGCATTTTCGGATGTTTTTATACGGGTATAGGCGTCAACGCCTATCATATTAGTACCTATGCTGCCGCGGGTATCGCCAATTTCGACAGGGTGGGAGGAGATGTCTACCGCGCTTGATACACTTTCGCCATAAAATGCCGAGGTACCATTCTTAGATATTTTAATGTCGTGCGCAAGGTTAGGGTTTAGCGCGCTTATAAGCCCAAAGAAATGCCCTGTCTGGAAGAGGCGTATGCCATTCCATGTAAAGAGGTTTTGATCGTGCGTGCCGCCGCGCACGGTAATGTTGCTTACGGTTTCGTCTACACTGTTTATGCCCGGCAGCTGCTGCATGGCCTGCAGCACATCAGCCTCGGTAAGGCCGGGAAGGATACCAAATTTTGCCGGCTTTATATTATAGCTGCCGTCTTTTAACTTAGTAATACCGGTAGCAAGGAAACGTTCGGTTACTACCTCCTGTAGTTGGTTTACGTTAAGGCTAAGGCGTATTTCGGCACAATCACCATGGGTATTGGTTTTTTGCCACTGCAGCGGTTGGTACGCCATGTGCTCTATAAAAAGGGTAGTAACATCAGGGGGGAATTCAAAATAGCCATCGTTACCCGTGTTTAGCTTTGTTGTGCCGTATTGAATGATGGCGTCTTCTACGGGGTTCCCATTTTCATCGGTTATATAAGCGCACTGCCTTTCGTACCCTTCTTTTACCCTGGCGGTATACAGCACTATATAAATACCCGACTGCTTAAAGCTCAGCTTTGTGCAGTTTGTAATGTAGGTGAGTTTGGCATTAAGTGGAACGCGGGCTTCGGGCGCAATGATAACGTGTTGAAAAACATCTTCTTCAAGGTAATTAAACTTTACGTGGTGCTGTTTTTCAATAGTGGTGAGTATGTCTTTAAGGGGCACAGGCTTTTTTTCGGCCTGCCCATATCCGGGGGCGAAAAAAAAAAGTGAAAGTATTAAAAACAGATACCCGGTATCACGCGTCATTCAGCAGTAAGTACGATTTTATCGCCTTGTTTCTTATACTTAAGGTTATAGGCGGTTATTACCATATCAAGCGCAGTGTTTTTGTCCTTTTCGCGGGTAGGTATGGTACCGTTATAACTCTTTTGGGGCAATGTTCCGTTAACAACAATTTTTATATCAAACTGGCGCTCCAGCTCGGTAATTACGTTATTAAAATTTTCGCTTACAAATACCGCCTCATGGTGTATCCATCCCGGCTCGGTCCTGGTTACTGCGGGTAGGTGCAGGTTAGCGCCACCTTCATAAGCCACGGTTTCACCCGGTGTGAGCAGTATAGTATCATTTGCTGTAGCTACTTTTACCTTGCCTTCAAAACAGGTAACATCCAGCCTGTTACCCCGCGCTTTTACATTAAACTGCGTTCCTACTACGCTTATTGTGCCCAAGGGGGTAACTACATCAAAAGTTTTGCCTTTAGCAGCCTTAAAGTAGGCTTCGCCATTTAGTTCTACACGGCGGTTATCGCTCCAGTTGTATTCCTTATAGCTAATTTCAGATCCTGCGTTTAGCGTTACTTCAGAGTCGTCCGGTAATGTAAACATCGCCATATCCCCATTTGCAGTGAGTTGCTCCGTAGTATGAATTACATAGAAAAAAAAGCTAAGGCCAAGTGCTATAAAAAGTACGGCGGCTATACGGGGTACCCAGGCGTTTATCCTGCGTACTTTAGTGGGGGCAGTGCGGTATTTGTTTTTGCTTATTTTAGTATACAATCCTTCCAGGTCAGCTTCCGGGGCGGTAAGCTGCGCCGAATATTTTTTTATATTATTATAAGTGGCAAACTCCGGCAACGACTCAAACTCTTTCAGTTCTGTCTCATCCATCTCATCATTAAGCCACTTTGCTAACTTAATATCGTTGTTCATTGCGTGTTATATTTTTTTATAGAACATCCCATTTATAAAAAACCCTACCTGAAGTTATCAATTTGTTTTCGTAATTCTGAAAGTGCGCCACTTATACGCTTTTCTACCGCTTTTATACTTATGTCTAATATCTCGGCAATTTCATGGTATTTTTTCCCTTCAATGCGGTTTAGCAAAAAAGCGGTGCGCTGTGCTTCGCTTAACCCGGCTATCGCATTTTGCAGCTTTATTTTAAACTGCTCTTCCTCCATTATAAAATCCGGTGATTCGTCATTTACCCTCGGTACGCTTTTGTTTTTATTATATTCAAGCACCACTTTTTGGTGCGCTATCTTATTTAAAGAACTGTTATTTGCTACTGTGTATAAAAACGACTTTGCCTTTTCGGGTGGAACGCTGGCGCAGTTTTCCCACAGTTTTATAAAGGCGTCCTGGGTAACGTCTTCGGCCTGGGCGGCGTCGCCAAATTTATAATACAGGTAGTTGCGAAGCGTTTTTGCGTGTGTTGCAAAAAAGCCCGAGAATGTTAGTTCCTCGCATATTCCGCCGGGGTTGTGGTTACTCATAAGGTAATTGCTGAAAACAGTGGAAAGGTACTAAATTTATAAGATAAGGTGTTTTAAAAAATAGAGATATATTTTAGCTTAAACAGGCACTATCACATTTTCCCTACCAGCAAGCGTAAAAGAATGTAAACACCTGTCGTAAAATTGGTGTATTTTCCTGCTTTTTTTATGAAAATTGTTGTAAGAATACTTAATGGGAAGAATGTTGTAATTTTTTTTTCCTTATCTCGATTTTATTTGCGAAAAAACTTTGTCTTTAATATAAAATTAACTAAATTTCGGCGTATTTGAGTTTGTTCTAACATGACCAGGTAAACCTTAGTTGATAGTTTTTTAATGAAGAAGCCTGCCCCACTCACCCGGGGCAGGTTTTTTTTGGTTACTATTGCAAGATCGGGTTGATGATTCTAAAGGGAGTATATTTGATTGTCGTGTTTATAAAATTTTTCCGCTAAAAGTTTTGCTAAAAAATTCGACGATTTAAAAAATATTTTAACTACTTTTGATATAACCAATTTATTGAACCAAATTTAAAACATCCATACAATGATTACAGTTGTAGTACATGTAATAAAAGCCGCTGTTACCTTTATCGTTTCTTTGTTCTAAACGGTAGTAGTCAGCAGTTCTCCTTTTCCGGCGTATCGCCTTATATTCTCATGTTTTGTATTTTCTACTAATTTTTAGTGAATTGACTAATTTCAAAATTAGGTTAGCAATGCACAATTAGTACATAGATTATCTTAAGATGGGTGACTGCCTACTGCATCCTTGTTATTCATCTCCTCTCAAAGCCCTAATTTTTGGTTAAGGATTACTTCTTTTCCCATCACGGTCTGATTGTTTTGTATCATCATTTTTAGGTGGCTGCCCTGTAAGCTTATCATTGTGCCTAAATGATTTTGCAAATCCATTGCCGGTTGCCGGCCGGCCATTATTTCCCGGCCTGTTATTCTCCCTTTGAGGCTTAACAGTTTTGGGGGCAGGAGGTAAAGAAGCCTCCTCTGTTTTACTCGAGGGCGCTATAAGTGTATTCAGTTCATTTATTTCGGCAGGGGTAAGGTCGCGGTAACGGCCCACAGGCACATCCAGCGAAATGTTTATGATGCGTATGCGCTTTAGCGCCGTAACCTCGTAACCGAGGTGTTCGCACATGCGGCGTATCTGGCGGTTAAGCCCCTGGGTAAGGATGATGCGGAACACATATTTGCTTACCTGCTCTACCTTGCACTTGCGGGTAACGGTCTCTAAAATAGGCACGCCGTTGCCCATGCGTTCTATAAAACGGCTGGTTATGGGCTTACCTACGGTAACAATATATTCCTTTTCATGGTTGTTGCGGGCGCGCAGAATCTTGTTGACTATATCGCCATCATCCGTCATAAAAATAAGCCCCTCACTGGCCTTGTCCAGCCGCCCGATAGGAAAAATGCGCTTAGGGTAATTGATGTAGTCTACAATATTATCGCGCACTTCAAGATTTGTAGTGCACTCTATGCCCACCGGTTTGTGAAATGCCAGGTATACATGGCTGCCACGCTTTTCGGTTATCAGCCTGCCGTCTATGCGTATTTCATCCTCTGGGCTTACCTTGGTGCCCATCTCCGGCACTACGCCGTTAAGGGTTACGCGGCCTTCTTCAATGAGTTTGTCGGCCTCACGGCGCGAGCAGTAGCCGGTTTCCGATATAAATTTATTAAGGCGTTTCATTTCCGTTTCCATACCGCAAAGATACTTATTTTTAGGCAGAATGTTAGGAAGAGATGGCTGGCGATTAATCGTTGAAAGGCTACCGTATACCTTGTTTTAAATCTACTGGAAGCGGCATTACAAAGTTGTGTTCTTTCGGAAAATCACCCTCGCTTTAGCCCCTTTGAAGAGGACAACAATTTCTCTTATACGCAGCATTCGTTTCATCCGCGTTCCAATTAGCGTTAATCCCCCGCAATCAACTCTTTTATAAGCAGGCGCACCTTTGGCTCGGCGGCATTAGCGGCAGCCAGCACCTCATCGTGGCTAACACTGCCTACACCGTCGCTATCGCCCATATCAGTAATAACGGATATGCCAAAGCATTCTATATCCATATGGCGCGCCACAATCACTTCGGGTACAGTGCTCATGCCCACGCAGTCGGCCCCCAGTATTTTTACCATACGGTATTCTGATAATGTTTCAAACGTAGGTCCCTGCAAGCCCAGGTATATACCATCTTTAACATCAATACCCTTTGCTACGGCTATCTCTTTGGCTTTGGCTATCATGGCGCGGCTGTAAGGCTCACTCATGTTAAGGAAACGGGGGCCAAAGCGTCCGTCGTTCGTACCACGGAGCGGATGCTCAGGCATCATGTTGATGTGGTCATAAATTAGCACCACGTCGCCCACCTTATAAAACGAATTTACCCCGCCGGAGGCATTGCTTACAATAAGTTTTTCTACGCCCAGGTATTTCATAACGCGCACCGGAAATGTAACCTGTTGCATACTGTAGCCTTCGTAATAGTGAAAGCGCCCCTGCATAGCCACCACATTCTTGTCGCCTATTGTGCCAAATATCAGCTTACCCGCATGGCCCTCAACGGTACTAACAGGGAAGTTAGGCAGCTCACTGTAAGGAATAGCGTGTTCTATGGTAATATCATCGGCAAAACTGCCCAGGCCGGAGCCCAGTATCACCCCATACTGCGGTGCGACATTTATTTTATCCTGAATGTATTTAACGGTTTGTTGTACTTTTTCCCACATAGTTTAAAATGGTTTTATCAAAATCATTACCCCGGTTTAAAAACCTGCTTTGTATGGGCAGGTAATACAACCTGTTGTCCGGCAGGCGGCCCTGTAGGCGCATATAGTCTTTTTCGGTGGTAACAATTATTCTGTTTTTGGCAAGTGTGTCCAGTTCATTTATTTCGGCAGCGGTAAACTCGTGGTGGTCGGGGTAGGTTTTTATTACATCATCTGCACCGGCCAGGTAATCATAAAAAGGCTGCGGCTTTGCTATGCCTGCCACCAGCACTTTTTGTGTATTACGTACCTCTGCTACTTCTCTTTTACCGTTACCCGAATGTACAAAATTATCATACGCTATGCAGGTGAAATATACCTGTTGCCACTGTTTCGGCCGCAGCCTTGCAGTTATTTTTTGCTGCTCTGTTTCGGCCAGGCCCGGGGGGCATTTTGTTACAATAATTATATTGGCACGTGCAGCAGCATAGCGGCCCTCACGGAGGTTGCCGGCAGGTAGTATATAATCATCTGCATATAAATCGCCATATGCAGTAAGTAGTATGTAAAAACCAGCTTTTAAACGGCGGTGTTGGTAAGCATCATCAAGGAGTATTACTTCCGGTTTTGGCGAAAGCGACAATAAATGCTCCATCCCTTCAACCCGGTTGGCATCTACCGCCACACGTATGCTTTTAAATTTCGTAAAAAACTGGAATGGTTCGTCGCCTATAGTTTGGGCACTTGCTGTTTCATTGGCCAGTATAAAGCCCCTGGTTTTTCGGCCATAGCCCCGGCTCAGCGTAGCGAGGTTGTATTTATCCGCCAGTAAGCGGATGAGGTGTTCGGTTTGTGGGGTTTTGCCTGTACCGCCTGTACTCAGGTTGCCTACGGCAATAACCGGGAGGGGAAAGGTATGCGATGTATAGATGCTCTTATCATAAAAATAATTGCGGATGGCAGTAACCAAATCATAAATTATTGCAAAAGGGAAAAGCAACAGGCGCAAAAACTTCATATTTTTATGCTAAGGCGATTGATTATGTTTACAAAGTTAATTTTTTTGGCCATTTAAACACAAAAACATTAAGGTTTTCACAAGGCTTTACCCTGGAATTAACCCCGGCAGAAACGAGAAATTTACTTAGGTCGATCATTAAATGAATAGCAAAACTATACGATTATGAAAAAATTATTATTTTGTCTTTCTGTTACTGCTGCGCTTACACTTATTGCCTGTAGCGACGATGATAACGGTGGCAACGCACAAAACTGCGTAACCTGTACACTTACCGACAGCGACACAGGCCAGAGCGATGTACAGCAGGTGTGTAACCAGGATGGAAATGCTTATGTAAACAATACCAATACCGGAACATCCTACACAGATTATATCAGCCTTACCGTATCGGCAGGCTATGTTTGCAACTGATTAAAATTTATAAACCTCTATTTTTTTAACCCACTTGCCGTTAAAAAGCATTTTTTACATCCATTTTTTATACGCTATGTACTAAAACAATAAAAATCACAAACTTTTAACGGAAAGATTTGGATATAAACCGCCTTTTTTCTTTTTTTGCTGTTCACAAAATAACGTGCACTGAAAATGAAAAAAATAATATACTTCCTGGCTGTTGCAGGCTTAATAACAGTTGTGGCCTGTTCTGATGAGGATAAGCTTCCATCTGTAACATATACGGGATGCCAGGTATGTGAAGTTGAAGGTATGGGGCCGGACTTTATTCCGGAAGATTATGAAATATGTACGGCGCTGCATACCTTTGAGATGGACACTACGCCATTACCTGACACGATAGACAACCCTGTACAGCTAACCTATGAAACGGTATATGTAGACGGTGCTGATACTAATCTTAGTGCTGTAGAGTATTTTACTTTATTTTGTGATAATGCCTATGACCCTGACGCGAACAATCCCGATGTAAACTGTGTAACCTGTGACGCTTTTACGGATCCATCTACAAATACGCAGTTTCCCGCTCAGGAAATTTGCAAGGGAAGTAATGGTAACGCCTTTATAGGCAATGCAGATCAGGGTGTGCCCTTTGCACAATATGTAGCCGCAAAGGAAGTGTTAACAGACTGCGAATAATAAAAGATTTATCTTTAAAATATTATGAACTGCCTTTAAGGGCAGTTTTTTTGTTTTGTACCTTTATGCGATGAAGATTAAAGATATTTTCCCTCTACTGGAGCAAATGGCACCATTGGCCTATGCCGAAGATTTTGACAACGTAGGCCTGCTAACCGGCAACCCTTACGCCGAAGCAAACGGTATACTGGTGTGCCACGACGCGCTCGAAGCCGTTATAGACGAGGCAATTTTAAAAAACTGCAACCTTGTAGTGTGCTTTCACCCCATATTGTTTAGTGGCCTTAAAAAGTTAACCGGCAGAAACTATGTTGAGCGTGCTATTATTAAGGCTATAAAAAACGACATTGCTATCTATGCCGTGCACACAGCCCTGGACAATCACCAGCAGGGCGTAAACAAAATTTTTGCTGATGCGCTGGGCCTGATGAATACAAAAATACTGGTACCAAAGGAGGGCTTCATACGTAAATTGGTTACCTATACCACACCACAAAACCATATACCGTTGCGCAGCGCGCTCTTTACAGCCGGGGCAGGAAGCATAGGTAATTACAATAATTGCAGCTTTAACAGTACAGGAAGCGGAACCTACCGGGGCAATGAAAACAGTAACCCACAAGTAGGGCAGCGGGGTGAGTTTACGCAGGCTGATGAAGTAAAAATTGAGGTTACTTTTGAAAAGCAACAGGAAAGCGCCATACTAAAAGCCCTGTTTACAAACCACGTATATGAAGAAGTGGCTTACGAAATATACAGCCTTGAAAACCGCCACCAGAATGTAGGCCTGGGCATGGTAGGTGAACTGCCCGAGCCGGTAACTGAAGCTGATTTTTTAAATTTGGTTAAAACAAAAATGCAAACGGGTGGCATCCGCCACAGCGCGTTCACAGGTAAAAACATACATAGGGTTGCAGTACTGGGTGGTGCGGGCAGTTTTGCGATAAAAAATGCCATTGCCGCCGATGCCGATGCCTATCTTACGGCCGACCTTAAGTACCACCAGTTTTACGAGGCAGAGGGTAAGCTACTGCTTGCAGATATTGGCCATTATGAAAGCGAACGCTATACTGCCGGTTACATGGCCACCTATTTAGGTCAGTATTTAAACGGGATTAAGGTTTTTGCTTCTCAAACAAATACTAACCCGGTACATTACTTTTAGGCCGCACTCACAACAAAATAAAAAAATAGTGCTTTATAGTACGAAAAAAATTCATAATTTTGCATTCGTTTTACCGGATAATATACAAAATCAGTTTAAGTACTTATAAATATGGCGAATATCAAGGAACTAAGTGTTGAAGAAAAGTTAAGGGCTCTTTATGATTTACAGTTAATCGACACAAGGATTGACGAAATCAGGAATGTAAGGGGTGAACTTCCGCTGGAGGTAGAAGACCTTGAAGATGAAGTTGCGGGGCTTAGCACAAGGCTTGAGAAACTTAAATCAGACCTTGACAGCATTGAGGATCAGATAAAACAGAAGAAAAACAACATTGACGACCACAAAACAGCCATAAAAAAATATACTGAGCAGCAAAAAAACGTGCGCAATAACCGTGAGTTCAATTCCCTTACTAAAGAGATTGAATTTCAGGAGCTTGAAATCCAGCTTTCAGAAAAGCAGATAAAGGAGATGAAAGCCAGTATAGAGCACAAAAAGGAAATTATAGACCAGAGTTCTGAAAGGCTTGAAGGCAAGCAAACACACCTTAAGCACAAAAAATCAGAACTTGACGCGATAATGGCTGAAACTGAAAAGGAAGAAAATTTCCTTAAAGAAAAGTCAGACGAATACCAGGCACAGATAGAGCCAAGGCTACTTGCGGCTTATAACCGCATACGCAGCAGCGTTCGCAACGGCCTTGCTGTGGTAAGTATAGAAAGGGGTGCTTCAGCAGGTTCTTTCTTCACTATACCGCCGCAAACCCAGATGGAAATAGCCGCCCGCAAAAAAATTATTACCGATGAGCACAGTGGCCGTATACTGGTAGACAGCGCCCTTGCCGACGAAGAAAAAGAAAAGATGGAGCAATTATTTGCTAAAATATAATACTGAAAGCCTCCGCACACGGAGGCTTTTTCTTTTAACCCGGCCTGGCTTTTTTTGTTGATAAAAAAATCAGTATGTTTATTAACTACCTTTTTATTACGCATGCCGCCATTTGTAACAGATATAGCCGCCAGGCTTTTGGGACTTTACATTAACCTGCTTAGCTTTTTTGCCCCGGTTAAGGCAAATGCCATTGCCTATAAATATTTTAGCCAGCCCTTGTATGGCCGGTTAAATAAAAATAAGCTGCCTATAATACTGCGTGAGGCAGTACCGGTAACCCTGCAGCATGAGGGCATAGGCTTTCAGGCATATGTATGGCCGGGTAACGCTACTACAGTATTACTGGCTCACGGCTGGGAGAGCAATGCTGCCCGCTGGAAACTCCTTATTAGCTACCTGCGCAAATCAGGCTGTACAATTGTAGCGGTAGATGCCCCGGCACACGGCCTTTCAGACGGTAAAGAGTTTACCATTCCCCGTTATGCGGCCTACATTAATGTAGCGGTGCTTAAATACCGCCCGCAGTACCTGGTAGGGCACTCCCTGGGTGGGGCCACCGCACTGTACTTCCAGGCACATTACCCAAACCCTTTTATTAAAAAGCTGGTAGTGCTGGGTGCACCAAGCGAGTTTTACAGCATACTTAAAAACTATAGCAAAAAGCTGGGTTTTAGCAAAGCTGTATACAATCGCCTGCTGGCCTTTTGTACTGATTGTTACGGTATGGACCTCAATGATTTTTCGGGTGCGGCGTTTGCTAAAAAAATTACAATACCCGGGCTTATAGTACACGACCGTGGTGATAAGACCGTTGCCTATAAAGAGGGTAAACTGATAGGGGATGCCTATCCTAACTCCACATTTATTACCACCAACGGCATGGGCCACCGCCTGCATGACGATGGTTTGTACACTAAAATTTATGATTATTTATTTAACGACGGCGGGGAAACACATAAGGGGTAGCCAAGTTATATTTTAAGCAATTGCTATGTTGGGAATAAACTTATTTAACCCACTCGATTAAACCTTCAGTCATTTATGGTGTCAAACAAATATTAATGACATATTAAATTCGTCATTTTTACGGATTCAAGATCTAATAAGTGTGTGTTTTACATTAGATTTGCGAAAACGTATTCTTTTCCGGAAATCACTTACTATGAAAATCAGGCATCTTATAATAGCACTGTTGGTACTGGGCCTTGGAGCCCTTGTGTACTACAGGATGGCAGAAAATAAAAAAGCTAAACAGGAAAATTCCGGTGGCGGCAAAGGCGATGGCAAAAAGCCTTCTATGGCAGTAAATGGCATAGTAGTACAGCCTGAAGATTTTAGCAATACACTGGCGCTTTCAGGCTCTATAGAAGCGAATGAGCAGGTACAGATAACCACCGAAGTACCGGGTATAGCCGAAAAGATACTTTTTACTGAGGGCGGTAAGGTATCGCAGGGGCAGGTATTAGTAAAGATAAACGATATAGAGTTGCGTGCCCAGGCAAACCAGTACCAAACCCGCCAAAAGCTGGCCGCAGAAAATGAAAGGCGCGCCAGGCTGCTTTTACAAAAAGAAGCCATAAGCCAGGAAGAATATGACATAGCCAGCGCCGACTTTAAGACAGCGCAGGCACAAACCCAGTTGATAAACGCGCAGATAGCAAAAACATCCATACGTGCGCCGTTTAGCGGTACAATAGGGCTTCGCAATATTTCTCCGGGTACTTATGTAACCCCGCAAACACTTATAACTACACTGGTAAACAGCAGTAAGGTAAAGATAACCTTTAGTGTGCCCGAAAAATACGCGTCGCAAATGAAGCGGGATACAAAGCTGGAATTTACCGTGGCGGGCGATACTAAAAAATATACTGCAACTGTATATGCCTTAGAGTCCGCGGTTGAGGTGGCTACCCGAACACTGCGTGTTCGTGCCCTTGCTGACAATGCTGATGGTAGGTTGCTGCCCGGTACTTTTGCCGATGTTTTACTACCATTGGATAAAACGGCAAACGCGTTCATGGTGCCTACAGAGGCCATAGTGCCGGTGCAGGGCGGTAAAAAAGTATTCGTTTCAAAAAATGGTAAGGCTACAGAGGTTAGCGTGGTTACAACCACCCGTACCGATACCGATATAGTGGTGCTGGAGGGCCTTAAGCCCGGTGATACCGTAATAACGACCGGTGTGCTTACATTAAAACCCGATGCCCCGGTTAAGGTAACGGTAACTCCTAAACAACAGTAACATGAGCCTTAGTACACTCAGTATAAAACGGCCCGTGCTTACCATAGTAATGAACGTGGCCATTATCATTTTCGGGTTTATAGGTTACACCTTTTTAGGTGTACGTGAGTTCCCAAGTATTGACCCGGCGCAAATATCGGTGCGTACCAATTACACGGGTGCCAACGCCGATATTATTGAATCGCAGATAACCGAGCCGCTTGAAAAGGCCATCAACTCAATAGACGGTATCCGTAATATATCATCAAGTAGCAACCAGGGTTCAAGTAACATAAGTATTGAGTTTGAACTTGAGAAAAATTTAGAAGAGGCGGCTAACGACGTGCGCGACAAGGTGTCGCAGGCCGTTCGCAGCCTTCCGCAGGATATAGACGCGCCCCCCGTGGTAAGCAAGGCCGATGCCGACAGCGAGGCCATTGTAACCATGACGGTGCAAAGCGCCACTCGCGACCCGCTTGAACTGAGCGACTATGCAGAGAATGTGATTGCCGAACGCCTGCAAACCATACCCGGTGTGAGCAGCGTGCAGATTTGGGGGCAAAAACGCTATGCTATGCGCCTTTGGGTGGACCCTGTGAAACTTACCTCTTACGGTGTTACCGTGAGTGACGTGCGCGCTGCCCTGGAAGCACAAAATGTAGAACTGCCTACGGGTAAGCTTACCGGAGCCAACACTGAACTTACTGTAAAAACACTGGGCAATCTGGCTAAAGCAGAAGAATTTAACAACATCATCATCAAATCGGAAGGCGATAAAATTGTAAAATTCAGCGATGTGGGCCGCGCAGAACTGGGTCCCGAAAACCTGGAGACAAAAATGACCGATAACGGGCTGGAACTTGTGGGGCTTGCCATTATCCCACAGCCGGGTACCAATTATATTGATATTGCCGATGCTTTTTATAAGCAGTACGACCAGCTGAAAAAAGAGCTTCCGTCCGACCTGAAGCTCAATATCGCCCTGGATAATACTGTTTTTATCAAGAAATCAGTGCACGAGGTTGTAGAAACCCTGGCCATTTCCATTGTGCTGGTTACCCTTATCATTTATCTGTTCTTTAGGGACTGGGCCATCGCATTACGGCCTCTATTAGATATCCCCGTATCGCTTATCGCCACGTTTTTTATCATGTATATTTTTGGGTTTTCCATAAATGTACTTACGCTGCTGGCTATCGTTTTGGCAACCGGCCTCGTGGTAGATGATGGTATCGTGGTAACCGAAAATATTTTCAAAAAAGTAGAGGAGGGGATGACCCCGATTGAGGCGGCTCTAAAAGGGGCCAATGAAATTTTCTTTGCCGTAATATCAATTTCGGTAACACTTGCTGCGGTATTTCTTCCAGTAATATTTTTGGAGGGCTTTGTGGGCAGGCTCTTCCGGGAGTTTGGTGTGGTAATCGCGGCGGCGGTGCTGGTATCGGCATTTGTGTCGCTTACGCTTACCCCTATGCTTAATGCCTACCTTATAAAAGGGGTTCATAAAAAATCAAAATTCTACGACCTTACTGAACCCTACTTTGTAAAAATGAACAAAGGCTATGCTGCTTCGCTAACTAACTTTATGAAGCGTAAATGGCTTAGCTTCCCGATACTCGCGGTGTGTGTTGGGCTTATAGTATTGTTTTTTGCATCGCTGCAGAAAGAAACCGCGCCTTATGACGATCGCAGCAATGTAAACCTTAACATTACCGGACCTGAAGGGGCAAGTTATGACTACATGGATCGTTTTATGCAGGAAATTGAAAAGCTTGTGAACGATTCAATTCCGGAGAAAACGGCGAGCCTTGTAATTACCGCGCCGGGCTGGGGGTCTTCATCAGTCAATAGCGGCAGGGTGCGCATTGCCCTTAGTGAACCAGGAGACCGTACCCGCAGCCAAAAGGAAATTGCCGATGACCTTACAAAATGGACTAAGCGATATGCCGAAGCCCGTGTGGCAGTGCAACAGCAGCCTACCATAGCTGTAAACCGCCGCGGCGGATTCCCTATACAATATATAATACAGGCACCTAATTTTGATAAGCTGCAAGAAAAGATTCCGCAGTTTATGGATGCCATAAATGCAGACCCCGTATTTTCGGCCACCGATGTAAACCTGAAATTTAATAAGCCGGAAATAAACGTAACCATAAACCGCGAAAAGGCGGAAAGCCTGGGGGTATCGCTTATGGATGTGGCGCAAACCCTGCAACTGTCATTCAGCGGGCAGCGTTTTGGATATTTTATGAGGAACGGCAAGCAATACCAGGTGATAGGCCAGTTTGAAGATGTAGACCGCGAAACCCCGCTGGACCTTACTTCTGTTTACGTAAAAAGCAACACAGGGCAGCTCATCCAGCTGGACAACCTTGTAACCATTAAGGAAGAAAGCAGTCCGCCCCAACTTTACCACAACAACCGCTATATGAGTGCAACCGTTTCGGCAGGCTTAGCGCCGGGAATGAGTATAAGCGACGGTATTGAGGCTATGGAACGCGCCAAGGTAAAAGTACTTGATGATACTTTTAGTACTGACTTAGGCGGAGAATCGCGCGACTTTGTTGAGAGTAGTTCTAATACGCTGTTTGCCTTTGGCCTTGCGCTATTGCTTATTTACCTTATACTCGCCGGGCAGTTTGAAAGTTTTATTGACCCGTTTATCATCATCCTTACCGTGCCGATGGCAGTTGCCGGGGCATTGTTTTCGTTGTGGCTCTTTGGGCAGACATGGAACATCTTTAGCCAGATAGGCACCATAATGCTCATTGGCCTGGTAACCAAAAACGGCATTTTGATTGTAGAATTTGCAAACCAGTTGCGTGAGGAAGGCATGAACAAGTATGAAGCCATTATGGAGAGCGCCGAGAGCCGCCTTCGTCCCATATTAATGACCAGCCTCGCCATAGCCCTGGGGGCGCTGCCCATAGCCCTGTCATTAGGAGCGGCCGCTACAAGCCGTATAGGGATGGGTGTGGTAATTGTGGGAGGTACGGTATTTTCGCTGCTGCTTACACTGTATGTAATACCGGCAATTTATTTTATGTGGTCGCGCCAGAAAAAGCACAGGCCGGAATTTGATAACATTAAAGATATTTAGCATGAGGCAGTGCCTTTATATTTTAGCAATCCTTTTTTGTGTGGTGCTTCATGCGCAGGATACCACTACCGTGGCATTGCCTTACCTTTCGGTAGAGGATGCCGTGGCGCAGGCGCTTAAAAACAACTACGACATACTGCTGTCTGGTAATAACCTTAAGATGGATGAGCAAAATGTAAGCCTGGCTAACGCCGGTTTATTGCCCAACTTGTCCGGTAGCTTTAACCAAAATAATAATATACAGTATAGCAACCAGGTGCGTGCAGACGGCACAGTACAGGAACTTAACAATGCCAAGAATAACAGCATGAATTATGGAGTAAACCTGGGCTGGACCATTTTTGACGGATTCCGCATGTTTGCCCGTTATGACCAGCTTAAGGAACTTCAGAAACAGGGCGAGGCTGAGCTTAAGTACACCGTGCTTACCCGTGTAAGCGATGTGATGGAAACCTATTTTACCCTGGTGCAGCAGCAGCAGATGATAAAAGCACTGGATACTGCTGTAGTAATAAGTACACAGCGTGTTACCACGGCTCAAAACCGTTTTACCATAGGGAAGGCCGCAAAGCTGGAAGTGCTTAATGCCGAGGTAGACCTTAATACCGACCGGACCAACTTTTTGCGGCAGCACCAGGAGTATGAGAATACAAAGACGCTGCTTAACCAGCTTATGGCGCGTGAGCTAACTGCTGACTTTCGCGTGGCGGATACTGTTGTTACAGATGAAAAACTAAAGCTGGCCGACCTGCTGAATGCTGCCGGGCAGCAAAACCCACAGATACAGCTGGCACTGATTAGCAAGCGTATTGCCGAGTTGGACCTCAAGCAGGTAAAGTCTGCACGGTACCCGCAGGTAGGGGTTACTACGGGATATATTTTTACAGATAGTGAGAGTAGCCTTGGGTTTGCACGAAGTAATCAAAGCCGCGGGTTTAATTATGGCATATCGGCAACAATAAATATTTTTGACGGATTTTTACAAAAGCGTAATGAGAACATTGCCAAGCTACAAATTGCCAATACCAAAGTATTTATTGAACAGCAAACGCAAACGGTAAATTCGCAACTTATTTCCTCTTTCCAAACTTACCTTACCAATCTTGACCTGGTAAAGCTGGAAAAGAAGAACGTAGAAATTGCCGAACAAAACCTCGACATTACCATGGAGAAATATCGCATTGGTACCATAACCACGCTCGAGGTACGCACAGCGCAATTAAACTACGTTAATGCGCTTTCGCGTAGCAGCACGGCACAGTTTAATGCTAAGTTATCCGAAGTGAATTTAAAAGAACTGGCAGGGAATCTTTCGTTATAGTCTTAAAGCAGAAGATTTTTGAAGTGATAAAGTCATAAACCGTCATTGCGTTCTTTACCTACCGTAACGGCAAGGCGCTAAGGCATCCCATCGTTGCCGGTTCGGGTTATATTTATCTTAAGATAGTTTTATGCTTTGTCATTATAAACTTTAAAGCTTTTAGAATATCCTTTTCAGCCCACATTATAATATATTTGGTTCAACTAAAAATGCCACGCTGTACGGCATGGCATTTAATGGGTAAATTTTCTTCAAAATTTATTTTCTACTTCCGCGGCCTGTAGCATCAGGTAGTGTAAGTCGGTATTTTTTATAAATGGCTTTATAAGGTCGCTTCCGGGCCCAAAGGCAGAAAGGTTTACATAATCTCCACTATGGTCCATGCTTATCCAGCCTACATTGGTATATTCTTTTTGCATTTCACTAAACGCTTTAAACGGAACCTTTTTGTAGTTATACAGCCCGCCATCTTCCTTTTCTATGCCGGTATAGTAGCTAAGTATCGTTTTGGCTTCTTCTTCTTTAATGGTGTGGTTGTTGGCATATTTTACTAATTCCCTAACCTTTGCAGCGGTAAAGTCGGGTTTAATTTCATTTAGAAGCCACTCATTGGTATTAGTAAACTTTTGCAGGTTATCAAAGTTGGCATTAGCATCTTTACCGTAGGTTATACCGGGATTTGCATTACCATGGTCGGTAGTAATTATCACCAGGGTTTCGCCGTCTTTTTCGGCGAAGTCAATGGCGGTTTTTACAGCATCGTCAAAAGCGACCTGGTCATGCAGTAACGCGGCAATATCATTGGCATGCGCGCCCCAGTCCACCTTACCGCCTTCTACCTGTAATACAAAGCCGTTTTTATTGCCTTTCATGTGGTCTATGGCTTTTTGTGTCATTTCGGAAAGAGTAGGTAAAGTGGCAGTTAGCTCTTTACTGCTCTGCCGGTCTATTGTGTAAGGCAGGCCATTATCGCCAAATACGCCCAATACTGATGTTCCCGGTTTTGCAGCCAGCATCTCCTGACGGGTGCGGGCTACCTGCCAGCCTTTAGCCTTATAGGCTGCATACATATCTTTTTTATCCTTACGATGGTCCGCGCTAAAATAGTCGTTACCGCCGCCCATCATAATGTCAAAACCCAGTGCAAGATAATCTTCGGCAATATCTTCCATGGCATTGCGGCTGTCGTTGTTCACGCAAAAGCCTGCGGGCGTGGCATGGGTAATTGGCACGGTAGTAACACAGCCGGCCATCTTGCCTGTTTTTTTGAATTTTTGCCAGATGGGCATATATTTTTCGCCGTTAGGGCCTATGTTCAATACGCCGTTTTTTACGCGCATACCGCCACCCCACGAAGAACTACCTGCAGACGAGTCGGTTACTATAGAACTGGCCGAAGCCGTATCCATAAGTGCGTTGGCCACACGCTGGTCTTTCATTAGCTGAATCCAGTTGCTGCCTTTGCCGGTTTTGCGGTTCAGGTACAGGTCGGCCATGTTTAGGGTGCCGGTGCTCATACCGTCGCTTACCATAAAAATGATATTTTTGGCCTTCTTATTTTTATTGAGTGTACCGGCATCAAATACCGATGCGATACTTTTAAACGGGTTGATGAGGGTTGCGCCCAATGTGAAGAGCGAACCGTTCCTGAAAAATTTTCTCCTGTCCATTTTTAGAAGTATTTCGCCAAAGATAAAAACAATAACCCAATGTACGATTAAGCACAGTATTATGTGAGCGTTAAATTGATTGAGATATTATCAAAGTTTCAGTATCCACCGCTTACGGTAACATATCAGGAGAATTCCAAAAATCAATGAGAGGTATACGATGCTGAATAAAAAAGATGCAAACCGATCGTTGGTAAACGTGCGTAAAAATGCGTGGCTTCCGTAGCGGATGTTTGTAAAGCCATTAGCGGTAGGTATCCAGGCCCAGTCGAGCAAAGGCATTAGTAACCAGCACAACAGGTACGCCAGCATGGGGTTAGCACCATACACCTTCGCCGGAAAAAACACAGGGCCCGCATTTGCACGTTTTAGCAGCACCGTGATTCCCGAAAGTACTACCAGTGAAAAGCCTCCGCTGAATAATACAAAAGTGCTTGTCCATATATTTTTTATAATAGGGCATATACCATGCAGGAGCAGGGCAGCTACAATAAACGCCACACCGGTTAAAAAAGCAGTAAGGGCAGGGCGCTTTAACCTGTTTTGATGATAGGCCACACCTGTGAGCACACCCAGTAGCACAGTAGCGCATACTGGATATACCGACACCAAACCGTCAGGGTCAAAGACCACCTTGCCATCTACAGGCCAGTAAGTGAACATGTGGTCGATGCCAAAAACAGCGCGGTCTATATATGATGGCCAACTCCCTACCGGATCGAAACGTGGTGCACCAAAGCCAGGTACCGGTATAAAGTATAGCAGTATCCAGTAAGAAATTAAGATAAACAATGCAGTTGCCGTTATTAATTTTGGCGAAAAGCTTAAGCTGTTTCCGTTTTGGCGGGAAGTAAATAGTGTGAACAGGCCCACCAAACCAAAACATAAGCCGATGCGCTGCAAAACTCCGGGGCCGCGAACATGTGCCCAGTCGAACACGGGATAGGCATTTAAGAAAACCCCTATAACCACCAGTAAAAGACTACGCAGCAGTATGTGCTTTGCGATTGCGGCCTTGCTGAACCCTTTTTTGATACGGTTTTGAGAAGATAAGGGTATGGATGCGCCGATGCAGAATAGGAACGAAGGGGCTACCATGTCTATCAGCGTACCTCCTTCCCACTTTGCGTGCACCAGCCAGCTGTATTCATGCTCCCACGCGCCGGGGTTAAGGTTTAACAACATCCCTATGATGGATAAGCCTCTTAGGATATCGAGGCTTTCCCAGCGTGAATTTGTATTGGTTGTCATGTTTTTGGATTTATTTATTTGATTAGATGTTTTATAAGGATAAAGATATATAAATTGATGATATTGTCACAATTACTGTTGTCAGGTTGAGGTTATTTGTAGAATACATTGGTAAAATTGTGTTTAGCGAAATAAATATTCATTCAGTTTCAATAACAAAAATTTTTACTGTAACGTAAAGTATATACTATCAGTCTTTATTATTAAAGCATTAGTATGGAAAGAAACCTTTGGATTGATTATTTACGCACCGTAATAACAGTTTTAGTAGTGGCGCACCATGCAGCAATGGCATATACAACTTTTGCCTTTTTTGACACGGAAGTCTACATAAGGTCCACTTCACCGGTTGTTGATGCCAACAGGTGGATAGGCCTGGATGTGTTTATGGCGTTTAACGACACGTTCTTTATGGCGCTCATGTTTTTTATAAGCGGGCTTTTTGTGTTTCCTGCGTTACAAAAAAAAGGTGCCTCAGCCTTTACAAAAGAAAGGTTGCTGCGTTTGGGGCTACCCTTTATGGTGGCGGTAACGTTTATTATACCCTTCGCCTACACACCGTCCTATTACATAAGCCATAATCAATTCAATTTTTTTGATTTTGTAAGCGATTACCTTTTTGTACAGCAGTGGCCTGTAGGCCCACCCTGGTTTATATGGGTACTGCTTGTGTTTAATTGCATTGCCGCCCTTATACCCATGCATATTTATTCAGCCATAGGTGAAAAGATTACCCGTGCTGCTAAACTAAAACCAATACAGTTTTTTGTAGTGCTGTTTTTTATTGTGTTGCTTAGTTATGCCCCGGTAAGCATTGTGTTGGGCCATTATGCATGGACAGGCTTTGGGCCTTTTGATTTTCAGGTTAACCGCTTTTTGTTCTATTTTACCTTTTTTATGGTTGGTGTGGTGCTTGGTTGCACCAAATGGGGAAACTATTTTTTTAAAGGTAAAATGCTCCTGGGCTTACCGTGGAGCGGCTGGGCTTTAAAAAGCCTTTGTGCTTTTGTGCTTTTTATGCTGTATACCTATTGTGGTATAGGCGTGAAATGGCATGGCATTATACAATCGATGGTTTTTAGCTTGTTATTTGTACTGTGCAGTATATGTATATCATTTGCATGCCTTGCCCTTTTCAGGGCTTACCTAAAAAAGAGTAATCCTGCCATGGATAGCTTGTGTAAAAATGCATACGGTATTTACCTGCTGCATTATATACCGGTAAGCTGGCTGCAGTTTGCACTCCTTGACACCACATTGCCCGTGGTGTTAAAGTTTTTAATTATATTTATTGTAAGCCTGTGCAGCAGTTGGGCAATGGTTTATTTCTTGAAGAAAATAAAAATAGTAAACAGATTTGTATAAAATCAGGGTAAAAAAAATCCCCGCATAGTGTGCAGGGATCTTTTTATATGATTGCTGAAGATTAGCGCCTTCTTTTTTCTTTAATCTTGGCTTTTTTACCTGTAAGATCGCGGAAGTAGAATATACGTGCCCTTCTAACTTTACCTCTCTGGTTAACTTCTATTTTTTGAAGTGCAGGCATGTTAAGCGGGAAAATACGCTCTACACCTACAGCGCCTGACATTTTACGGATTGTGAAGGTTTGAGTGATGCCTGCGCCCCTTTTCTGGATTACAACACCTTTAAAGAACTGGGTCCTTGTTTTTTCACCCTCTTTAATTTCATAGTACACAGTTATTGTGTCTCCTGAACCAAACTCAGGGAAATCTTTTTTAGTAACGAATTCGTCCTGAACGAATTTTAATAAATCAGACATGATTATTTGTTTTAAATGTTTACTTCAGACCAACATACCACGATTTTCGCCAGAGGTTGACCTAATTGAGGGTGCAAATATAAAACTATTTTTTGAAGTGCAAAGTAAATTTGTGAAGTTTAGGCGTTATATATTATACAGTTATGAAATATTACAAAATACATTGGCCGAATTAAACAGTTATTACTTTTTCAAATGCTTTTCTCGTTCCTCCACGAAATATTACTTCACCACAGTATTGGTAGCCCAGCTTTTCAAACAGCCTCAGCATAATAGGATTGTCAAAATTAGTGTCTGCACGCACGCTGATTATGTTATTGGCTAATGCAAAATCTTCAATGTTTTTTAGCAATACAAGGCCCAGCCCTTTACCCAGGTATTCATTTGAAATTGCCACCCTGTGGTAGGCAACAAAACTACCGTCAGTAAGCCATGCCCCTGCTATACTTGCATAAACGGGTTCATCATTTATAAAGATAGCACAGTAGCCTGCAACACTATGGTTAACCGTTAATACAAAACCTGCTTTCCTCGCTATATCGGCCGCAACTATTTCAGAGTTAGGGTAGCCATCCTGCCACTGCCGGCTGCCCGCTTCCTTCCTGCGCTGTATGGCGCCCTGTAGTATTTCCCATATTTGTGATATATCAGCTGTATTAGCCTGCCTGAATGAAAGTTCCATATTGTACCTATGTTAACCAAGTAATTTTGCCACGCCAAAGGCTGCGGTGGCGGCAAGCACGCCAATTAGTGTAACTTTAAGTGCACCAGTAACAGGTGGCTGGCCGGTAACCTTACTTTTAAAATAACCAAAAATAAACAGGCATATTGTGGTAAGCACTGCCGATACTAACAGGCCATCATGAGGGTGGCTGGTATAAAAATATGCCGAAAGCGGTATAAGCCCGCCTAGGCAATAAGATATTCCTATAGTAAAAGCGCTTTTAACGGCACGGTTGCTGTCTGGTTTTTCAAGTCCAATCTCAAATTTCATCATAAAATCTACCCACTTATGTTTGTCGTTACACAATTGGTCAGCTATCAGGTTTTGTGCTGCTTCGTCAAGTCCATAGGTAGCGAAAACATCTTTTACTTCCTGCCTTTCTTTTTCAGGTACTATATCTACTTCTTCATACTCACGCCTAAGTTCACTCTCATAATGCTCCTGTTCTGTTTTACCCGCCAGGTACCCGCCCAGGCCCATAGCAATACATCCGGCAACAATTTCTGCAATACCTGCGGTAATTATAATGGCATTACTTGATACCGCCCCGCTAAGCCCCGCTGCCAGGGCAAAGGGTACTGTAAGGCCATCGCTCATGCCTATAACTATATCGGTAATAAAATCAGAATTCTTAAGGTGTCTTTCTTCATGCATGCCTATTTATACTTTATATTTATGCTTACAATATCCGATGATAATTGTGTAGTGCGGCTGTAATGCCCGTAGCGTAGCTCAAGGGTGTGGAAGTGCTTTATGCCCAGCACGCCCTTTACCGGGGTAAATTTTACCCCTACGCCATAGAAACTGCTGTTAAAGCGCGACAAGTCGTAGTTGCTGGTGTAATAGTCGGCATCACCCGCCTCGGCTCTGTAACCGTTAAAATATTTAGCAGCCGTTTGTGTATAGTACCTGTAAAAAGGACTTACCGATACAAAAGGTGAGAGTTTAACGGGGGTTTCTAAATCTACAGTATGTGCCTTGATGTCCCAGCTGTCGGTATAGTACCTGTAGTAGGCCCGGAGGATAACCGCATCGCCAAAAAAATAGCTTGCCCTTGCCGCTATAGGTATTTTTAAGCGGTTATCGGGCAGCAGTTCCTGGTGTACAGAGCCGTCAGTAAAATAAACCCTGTGAAACGGCAGGCTGAGGTAGCCCTGCTGCTGGATAACATCGGCAAGGAATATAACCTGGAAATCCTTATTTATTATCTGCGAATACGCTAGCGATGCAGAAAAACTGTTTCGTGACGATGTAGGGTAGCTTTCGCCCCCGGTTCTTAATTCTACCGGCTTTATAATCTTAACCTGGTCAAGGTAGGCCTGTAGCTTTGCCGTAAATTCTCCGTTGCGGTCATTGGTTTTTTTGCCGTAGCTGATGTTGCCGCCAAACGACTGGTAGTCAAACTCGGTAGACGAGGAAACCCCTACGCCAAAGGAATTGCCTTTTTGCTCATTTTCTACAGTGTAGTTTAATGACGGGTAAATGCGGATGTCTGACATTGAAGCTGATGAATTAGCAGCAAGGTCTACCATATCTGATGAGGCTGAGGTGTAAAAATCAACCCCAAGGGCTACATCATAAGTATGTTTTTTTCCTGACTTGCCATATTTAATAAGTGTTACGTCAATATTGTTAGAAACATCCGTAAGCTTTTCAGTACCAATACCGCCTGTTACGGCAGAATTATTGCCGTCCTGCTTATAGTAGCTCGAAACGAGGTTAATTTCATCAATACTTAGCTTCTGGCTTTTGTATCCGGTTGAGTCCGTTGTGGTATCCTGGGCACGAAGTTGCAGCATTGCCATTAAGGCCATGCCTGTTATAACCATTTTTTTCATGTATGTAAGGGTCTAATTTGGTTAATTACAACCGCAGCCACCGCCACTTTTACCAGAGTTAGCCCCCGAGGCACCTTCTCTGTACGACTGAAAGCTCAGTTCTGTTTTTTCTATCTTTCTATTAAAAAGTACCATTTCAGAGTCGTTTATTTTACTTTTCTGGTATTCCTTTACAGGCTTGCAGGAAGCAAATAACAACCCTGAAACAAGCAACATTGCGCATAGAGGCGCCCTGTTGTTATTATGCCATGTTTTCATTTAAGGTTAATGTTATTAGAAGTATAAATTTTATTGTAGTCATCAATTATTATACAGTACAGGCCCGGTATCTGGTTAATAAGGTACAGCCCGGCTTCTATGCCCATAATGCTTACGGGCGTTGCCATGGCGTCGGCAAACTCTGCATTGGCGCTTATTATGGTAACACTCTTAATACCCGTAACCGGAAACCCAGTTTTAGGGTTTATAGTGTGCGAATATTTTTTGCCACCAATTATTGCATATTTTTCATAGTTGCCCGATGTAGCCACCGCCATATCAGATATCTCCATATACGAGAAAGCCTTTGCAGGCTGGTCAGGGTCTGATATGCCCAGCGTCCAGGGTTTTCCGTCTGGCTGTAGTCCCCAGGTGGTAAGGTCGCCGCTGGCATTTATAATCCCGCTCTTTACATCATTGGCAACAAGTATTTTCTTTGCCATTTCGGCAGCATACCCCTTGCCGATACCGCCAAAGCCAATGCGCATACCTTTCTCCTTTAAAAAAACGGTACTTTGTTCTTTATCCAGTAAAACGTTTCGATAGTTAATAAGATGTACCATCTTAAGCGCTACTTCAGGTTTGGGAAGGGATGTCATCTGCCGGTCAAAGTTCCACAGGCTTTTGTCGAGGCTGCCGTAGGTAATATCAAACGCTCCCTGTGTAATTTTAGAAATGCCAATGCTTCGTTCTATCAGTTCAAATACTTCGGCATCCACAACCACTGGTTGTATGCCGGCATTATCATTAATCAGGTTCGTCTGGCTATCGGGCTTATAGGTAGTAAAAAGTTGCTCTATCCTCCTTATTTCGGCAATTGCAGCAGTTATATTTTTAAGGGCAAAAGTTTCATCGTCGGCAACCACGGTAATTGTAAACATATTACCCATGAGTTTTAACGTTTCTGAAAACTTTTTCACAACTGCTTACTTGTTGTTTGCACAGATGGCCTGCACTTCCTCTATATACTTGTCAACAGATTCTTCAGGTTTCCCTTTCCATGTCTTTATCACCTTTCCGTTAGCATCTAAAAGTAGTGTGAAGGGAAAATTACCTTCCTTGTTATACTTTTCCGCCAGCGCTTCATTGCGTTTGATAACATCATCGGCCGGCTGGTTTTTCTTCTTGCGCGGAAAATCGGCGTTTACTAATACAAGGCTCTCATCAGCCATTTTGCCAAACGCTTCGCTTTCAAGGTATTCTTTACGAAATTGTATGCATGGACCACACCAGTCTGAACCAGAAAAATTAAGTAATATAAGTTTGTGGTTTTCTTTTGCTATTTTTTTAGCATTTTCAAAATCAGGCTCCCATTTTATGGCTGTAAAAGAAGCAATTAATAGTAAGGAAAGCAGCAGTTTCATAATGAATGCGGTTACATTAGAATTTCTAATTCAAAGATAATCCTTTAACGCTAAAGTGCGGTTTTTTAGTACTTGTTATTTTATATTGTTATTAGGATTTATTTTAAATAATAGCGCGTAATTCCGGTCTTACATATACAAAAAAAAGCGCCCCGTTTCCGGAGCGCTTAACTATAAACGTGTGATTAACAATATTAATTCTTGTCTATGGCTCCAAGCACGCGCATCATAAAACCATTAAGCGCTTCCTTTTTGCTCATGCCGTCTTTTATCATTTTGTGTACCTCAAGCGCCCCATACATGTTAGAGATAAGTTCTCCCACCACATCAAGCTCTTCGTCTTTAAGCGACGGCACTTCGGTAAGCGCTTCGAGCACTTCCAGGGTTTCTATAATATAGTCCTGGTCGTTTTGCTCTATAAACTCCGTAAGGTGCTTAATTACTGGTAACTTCATTTACAAGATTGGTTAAAATTTCTAATTTATTAGTTTGTACCTGGTTTACCAGCACTCCGTTTTTAAAGGCGGCAAACGTAGGCAGGTTATCTACCTTAGCCAGCTTGCGCGACTCAGGGTAGTTTTCGGCATCTGCTATCACAAAGGTGATATTTTCATTATCCGTAGCCATTTTTTTAAACTTTGGCTTCATTATCTTGCAGTTGCCGCACCATCCTGCCGAGTATTGTACAACAACAACCGGTTCGGCTGCAACAATCTCTGCAAGGTTGTCTTTATCTAATTCCTGTAACATGACGGTTTTACTTTAAGGTTTATAAATTAGTTAGAAGCAAGGTATGAGGCTACACCATTACGGTCTGCAGTCATGGCTTCTTTACCTTCTTCCCAGTTTGCGGGGCATACTTCTCCTTTTTCCTGTACGTGTGTATAAGCGTCTACAAGGCGCAGGTACTCGTTTACATTACGTCCCAATGGCATATCATTTACGCTTTCGTGGAAAATTTTCCCATCCTCGTCTACAAGGTAGGTAGCACGGTAGGTAACGTTAGAACCTGTTAGGATTACAGTATCAGTTTCGTCATTATATTCAGAACCTGTAATATCCAGGATGCCAAGAATGTTCGCCAGGTTACGGTTAGTGTCGGCAAGTATTGGGTATGTAACGCCTTCTATACCACCATTGTCTTTTGGAGTGTTAAGCCATGCAAAGTGTACTTCGTTAGTATCGCATGAAGCGCCTATTACAAGTGTATTTCTTTTTTCAAATTCGCCAAGGGCAGCCTGAAACGCGTGAAGCTCTGTAGGGCACACAAACGTAAAATCTTTAGGGTACCAGAATAAAAGCACTTTCTTCTTTTCGTTTACAGCTTTTTCAAAAATATTTATTGAAAGATAGTCACCCATCTGGTCGATAGCGTCTACTGCAATGCTTGGGAATTTTTTTCCAACTAATGACATAATTTTATTTTGTTTAAGTTATTACTAAGTGGTTTTTAATATTGCAAAAGTAAAGCTTTACTGGAATGCCAACCCATGATATTTATCACATTTACCTATGTTTTGATAGAGAAAACTTATCCTGAGGGCTTTGTGAAATCTTTAAGAAATATATTGCTATGAGACACTAATATTTTAAGTTTTTCTATATTTGTTAGCTGTCACTAAAAAAGCAGAACACACGTATATGGCATTTAAAGATCTTTTCCGTAAAAAGAATGTACAAGACATATTGAACCAAATGGACAGCGCAGACGGACATAGCTCGTTAGGCAGGCATTTAGGAGTAAAAGATTTAGCGGCTTTTGGTATCGCCGCCATTATAGGCGCGGGTATTTTTAGTACTATAGGCAAAGCCAGCGCCGATGGTGGCCCTGCAGTAATATTCTTGTTTCTGTTTACTGCGATTGCGTGTGGCTTTGCAGCCTTTGCCTATGCCGAGTTTGCCAGTATGGTACCGGTATCGGGTAGTGCATATACCTATAGTTATGTGGCTTTTGGCGAAATTATAGCCTGGATTATAGGCTGGGCCCTGATAATGGAATATGCCATAGGCAATATTACCGTAGCCATATCTTGGAGCGATTATTTTACCGGGCTGCTTGATAGCGGGGGTATGCACCTGCCTCAATGGGTACAGATGGATTATCTTACCGCGAGCAATGGGTTTACCGACGCTACCGCGCTTATGCAGGGCGGCAAAACATTTGACAATCTTGATGCCGGACTTCAGGCGGCGTATACAGCCTGGACTACAGCGCCCACATTAGGGGGCTTTCACTTCGTGGCGGACCTTCCCGCGCTGCTTATTATTATTATAATTACCGCGCTAGTATACCGTGGCATGAAAGAGAGTAAAAATGCCAGTAACCTTATGGTGGTGGTAAAACTATGCATTATACTGCTTGTTATTGCCGTAGGCGTGTTTTATGTAGATACAGATAACTGGAGCCCATTCGCACCAAACGGGGCATCTGGTGTTTTAAAAGGCGTGTCGGCAGTGTTCTTTGCTTATATAGGGTTTGATGCTATATCTACCACGGCCGAGGAATGTAAAAACCCTCAACGCGACTTACCGCGTGGCATGATGTGGGCTATTATAATATGTACGGTGCTCTACATTATCATCGCACTCGTGCTTACCGGTATGGTTAGTTACAGCGAACTTAATGTGGGTGACCCACTGGCGTTTGTGTTTGAAAAGCTTAACCTTAAATGGATGAGTGGTATTATTGCGGTGAGCGCCGTTATTGCTATGGCGAGCGTATTGCTTGTATTCCAGATGGGACAGCCACGTATATGGATGAGCATGAGCCGCGACGGCCTGCTCCCTAAGCGCTACAGCAGGGTGCACCCTAAATTTCTGACCCCGTCTTATGCTACTATAGTTACCGGTTTTGTGGTGGCAGTCCCGGCACTGTTCCTTAACCTTACTATGGTAACCGACCTTTGCAGTATAGGAACGCTATTTGCATTTGTGCTGGTTTGCGCGGGTGTATTGGTGCTGCAAAACAAACCCGAAGTGCCGCGTGGAAAATTTAAGATACCTTATGTTAATGCAAAGTATATAATGAGCATAGGGCTTGTTGCAGGCCTTGCATTGTCATATACTTATAATAAAGAGGGTGTTGAAGCTTTTATTACCAATAAAAGAGTTGTAAACGACCCGACGACAATTGTAACTTCATTAAACAAAAGTGAGACTGCGGCGGTGCATAATTCGCTTATTAAAGGTGAATCTGTTGATAATGAAACTGCAAATAATGATATCGCAAAGATTTTAAGCCAGTTTGACGAGACTGATTATCCGCGTATTGTAAGTGAATTGCCAATAGACGATTCATTAAAATACGAAAGTGGGTTTAGCCTCTTTAAACATAAAATACCCATGTGGATATTTCTTATAGCACTTATATTTATTGCCGTATGGACGTATCGCCAGAACCTGTCACTCATACCACTCCTAGGCCTTATATCATGCCTGTATATGATGGCACAGCTTAGCGTATGGAACTGGCTGTATTTTACTGCCTGGCTGTTGATAGGCTTATGTATTTATTTTGGCTTTAGCAGGAAGAACAGCAAGCTGAATATTGAAAAGCCTTAGATTCTAAGCTCCTTAGCCTCTCGTGGTATGAGTGAAGCTGCTAAGTCGCTAAGCGCCTCAGAAGCTCAGTTACTTCCTCAACAACGCATTCGTCCTCCTTATCGATTCCTCGGCTTTATAATCCAGCCACGCCTGTCCTTTACGCTTGCGCATCCAGTTATCGTATAGGCGGTTAAAAGTAACATTAGCCAGCGCTTTAAATAAGTTCTTCGGCCGTCCCGAAAGAGAGCGCAGGCTCATTGAAAACCCTGGCGTTTCATACTGCATATAGTGCCACCAGCCTTCGGGCATATAGAGCATTTCACCATGCTCCAGGTGGGTTATATAGGGTTTTACTTTTTTTAGCGCTGGAAATTTCTCAAAGTCCGGGTTGTCAAAATCAATATCCTCGTTGCATATCCATGAGTAGGGCAGGCGGTACATATATTTAGTATCTTCCGGCGATACTAACACACACTTTTTACGCCCCTGGAAATGAATGTGAAGTATATTAGGCAAATCAATATCGTAGTGCATAAATACTTTGGCACCTTCGCCACCAAAAAACACCAGAGGAAGGCTTTTAATAAGGCGAAGGCCCAGCTTTGGCCATTTTATATCGGCTTTCATCGCGGGCACCTCCTTAAGCAGGTTAAATAAAAATATCCGCAGCTGCGTAGGGCCTTTTTCTAGTATCGAGATATATTCTGCCATCTTCATGGTAAAATCAGGCTCGTTTACTTTTTTGGTGTAATCTGTTTTACGGTTATCATATAGTGGTACCTGCTTATTTCCGGCAACTTGTTTTAAAAATGTAAAGTTCCATTTACTGTAAGCCGGCCAGTCTTCAATTTGGTTTGTTATAACAACAGGCTTTTGCGATTTGTAGTAATTCTCTATAAACTCTTTTTCGGTAAGCTTGTCTACACGTTCTATTTCACTGAACTCAAAACTCATATACTGTAAAAGCCGCTATTGTGCGCGCATATCAAAGGTATCAAAAAATAAGAATTCTATAAGATTTTTTTACAATATGGTGTTAATCGCCATTGTATGTCTTTTTACAAATATTATTAGTATATAGATGCTTGAATATCAGTAAATTTTAATCATACTTTATTTTTTTGTAAGGTAAAATTTATTACATTTATGTTAATAAATAAGCGGTCATTATGAATACAAATAAAAAATATACCGTCACACAAAATACATTCAGGATTATGCTGGGATGCCTGTTGCTGTTTACAGGCACAGGGCACCTTACTTTTTTAAGGGATGATTTCCAGGCCCAGGTTCCGGATTGGGTTTTGCTTGACATTGACGTCGTGGTTTTACTATCCGGTGTAGTAGAGATAGTGCTGGGCCTGGCACTTATATTCCTCAAGAAATACCGTATACCCGTAGGCTGGGTGGTAACCGCGTTTTTTATTGCTATTTTCCCGGGTAATTATACACAGTGGGCAAACCATACCGATGCCTTTGGCCTTAATACCGACGGGCTGCGTCTTGCGCGCCTCTTTTTGCACCCCCTGCTTATCATTTGGCCGATTTGGGCTTGTGGTATTATATTTAACAAAAACGTGGAGAAATAGCTAAGTAATGTTTTCAAGGCTGATTAAAGCTGCAACTTTTCCTGCGCTGAGGGATATAAAAAAAACTGTTCGGCAAACAACATTGTGTTTACAGAACAGTTTCGGGATGTGGTTATGTGCTTTGAGGGAAAGGGCTTATTGAAAAAGAGATAAAATTTCTTTTTTCGCTTTACCCAGTTTCTGCTCAAGGCGTCCCCACATTTCATCGTCTTTACCTTCTTCGTATGTTAAATCGTCGTCGGTAAGTTCGGCATATTTTTGTTTGAGTTTACCTTTAAACTCGTCCCATCCTCCTTGAATTTCTGTTGAATTTGGCATCGTATGTTGTGTTTTGATTACATTGTAAAACTACAACACGTTTTGCCAAATTGATAATAAAGGAATGATAAGGTTTTGCCAATTATTACAAAATTACAGCCTTATTCCTCCTGCTCTCAAGTATCATATAAAACTGTATCCCGAATAATATTGATGCGGTTACTATGTGTATGCTTTGCGACGCAAACGGGAAATCAAAGTTATACATCGCAATGCCACTGCATATTTCGATAAGGATAAGCACCAGTACCCAGCTTGTTTTGGCAAAGCCAAGGCCTTTTTGCTTGTTCATGATAAACAGCCAGATGTTGGTAGCCATCACCACGATAGAGAACGAACGGTGAATGTAAAAGTTAATAATAGGATCCTGCATTACCAGGTGAATGTTTTCATGGCCCAAGAGTTTAACTTGGCCGTCTACAAACTGGCGTACTTCGGTACCTAAAATAACCTGTATAATAGTTAACAGCAAAGTAAACCAAAGTAATTTTTTAAAGAAGCCGTCGTATTTAAATATTTTTTCATTATGGGTCAGTTCCTTAGCCTTGTCTAATATTAATAGTATCAGCGCTACTATAAGTAGGGCAACCAACATGTGCAGCGTTATTTTTACCGGGTTCAGCACGCTATATACTACCGTAGCACCCAGCCACGCCTGGAATCCCATTAAAAACACACTCAACCACGAGAGCAGGATTACGGATGATTTTGTCCTGCCAAAGGAAAACGAAGCCACTGCCATAAACAATACGGCAAGCCCGGCAAGAGCGCCCACAAGTCTGTTTACATATTCTACCCAGGTATGCAGCGGGTTAAATTCGGCATAGTCGTGTTTGGTATAATGCTCCCAGTCAGCTTCGTTATAGTTGGCAGTTGTGGTAAATGTTTCGCGCGCTACCCAGAGTTTTTCATCTTTAATGATTACCTGCCCGCGCTTAAATTCATGGTTGGGGATAAACTGCAGTTCCTTTATATCAGTGGGGGGAATGTAGTAGCCAAAACAGCGTGGCCAGTCCGGGCAACCCATGCCGCTACCGGTCATGCGAACTAAAGCGCCGGCAACAATTACTAAGTAAACCAGTATTAAAGCGGTTTTTGTTATTTTAGGAAACAATCGTTTCATAGTGGTTAAATTTTGCTGCAAGGTTGTAAAGGCATTGCAGGTGTTATATGATTAAAATCATTTTTTTTCCCTCCCCAGCCCTCCCCGAGGGGAGGGAGTAGCTTCACTCTTGCGGCTTAGGTTTGTAAAATATTTGCATACTGTACCCGTTCTCGGCTCCCCTCTCCTTCGGAGAGGGGCTGGGGTGAGGATTTTAATCTGCGCCTGCGGAGCATCCGTGTCATCCGCATTCCAAAAAAATAAACTAAACCGCCTGCAACCCCAGCTTCCCCGCCTGCTCCATCATAAAATCATGCGCAGCCTGGTATTCATTAGGGATTTCGCCTTCCAGTATTGCTTCTTTAATAGCTTCTTTCAGTATGCCAATTTCTTTAGATGGGGGTATGTTGAATATTGCCATGATTTCCTCGCCGGTAATGGGCGGCTGAAAGTTACGCACGTGGTCGCGCTCCTCAACCTCTACAATCTTTTGGCGTACAATTTTAAAGTTATTATGGTATTTCTTGAACTTGTTTGGGTTCTTGGTAGTGATGTCGGCTTCACAAAGCGTCATCAGGCTGTCAATATCCTCGCCGGCATCAAATATAAGACGGCGCACCGCGCTATCCGTTACTATATCTTCTGCCAGTACGATAGGGCGGGAACTTAACATTACCATTTTCGCCACAAATTTCATCTTGTGGTTCAGTGGCATGTGCAGGCGCTCAAACAGTTTCTTAACCATTTTACCCCCCACAAACTCATGCCCATGGAACGTCCAGCCTATTTTTTTCACAAACTTTTTGGTAGGCGCTTTGCCAATGTCGTGTAGCAATGCCGCCCAGCGTAGCCATACATCATCAGTATTTTGTGCGATGTTATCTACCACTTCGAGCGTATGGAAAAAGTTATCTTTATGGGTTTGCCCTTCCACTTCCTCAACACCTTGCAGGGCAATAAGCTCCGGAAGAATGATGTGTAGTAAGCCGGTTTGGTGCAATAATTTAAACCCAACCGACGGTACCGCCGAAGCCAGTATCTTGTTAAGCTCGTCTACAATGCGCTCGCCGGTAATTATCCTGATACGCTCTTTGTTGCGGGTTATCGCGCTAAGCGATTCAGCTTCAATGGTAAAATTAAGTTGCGACGCAAAGCGTATGGCACGCATCATGCGCAGTGGGTCATCACTATAAGTAATGTCCGGGTCAAGCGGCGTACGGATTATTTTATTGTTAAGGTCTTCCACGCCGTTAAATGGGTCTACCAATGCGCCAAAGTTGTCTTTATCTAATGAAAGCGCCAGGGCATTTATAGTAAAATCACGGCGGTTCTGGTCGTCTTCCAGTGTACCAGTTTCCACCAGCGGGTTGCGGCTGTCTTGGTTATAGCTCTCCTTGCGGGCGCCTACAAACTCCACGTCGATATCCTCATAGCGCAGCATAGCCGTGCCGTAGGTTTTAAATACCTGTACCTTGGGCTTGTGCTTTATGAGCGACGAAACTTTCTTCGCCAACTCAATGCCGCTGCCCACGGCTACAATATCAATATCTTTTTTAAAGTCTCGCTGCAATAAAAAATCACGCACAAAACCGCCTATTACATAGCTTTCTACTTTAAGCTCTGCGGCTGCCTGAGATGTTATATCAAAAATTTTATTGGTAAGCGCCTCTTTATATATAGTCTGTTCCATTTAGGGTCGTATCACTTTTACCGTCATGTCGTTCCCCAGCTTTATTATTGCTGAAGGCTTTGCGGCTGTTTTTTCACGATGCAAATTTACGATATAGTCTACGCCGTCCAAAATATGATGGTCAATTTCTTTATACGATGTTGGCGTAGGCTGCCCGCTTATGTTTGCCGAGGTTGATACAAGAGGTTTTTTCATGCGCTCCATCAGCTTGTAGCAAAACGGTTCTTTTACCAGGCGCACGCCCAAAGTATTATCCGCGGCGATGAGGTTTGGTGCTACATTCTTCGGGTTATCGAGTACCAGTGTAGTAGGTTTTTCGCTAAGGTCAAGTATTTGCCAGGCCGTTTCGGGTACTTCTTTAAACACATTATACATCATTCGGTCACTGTTCATAAGCACAATCATACTTTTGGCCTCAGACCGCATTTTAAGGTCGTATATCTTTTTTACGGCTTCAGGATTAGTGGCATCGCAACCTATGCCCCAAACGGTATCGGTTGGGTAGAGGATGATACCGCCCGCCTTTATGGCTTCAAAAGCGTTGTGTACTTCGATGTTTATGAGCTCTTGCTCACTCATGTTCATTCTGTCTAATGGATGCATGACGTTACAATTTTAAAGCAAAATTACTTATTTTTAAAATAGCACAAGGCGCATAGTATGGCCTTGAAGACTACTACTATTTAAAATCGTTCAATACTTCAACAATAGTTTTTACTTCCTCATCCATAAGCACCGGGCTTATAGGCAGGCTCAGCACCTCATGGTGTATCGCCTCCGTTACCGGGAAGTCTAGGTGGGCAAACTCTTTATAGGCTTCCTGCTTGTACAGCGGGATAGGGTAGTGTATGAGGGTCTGGATGCTATTTTTGATAAGATATTTTTGCAGCCTGTCGCGCTCTGCAATACGGATTACGAACAAGTGCCACACGTGCTCTTTTTCGTCATTTGGATATTCCGGCAATGTTATCAGCGGATTACTAATATTTTGTACATAATATTTCGCAATCTCCCTGCGGCGGCTATTCTCGGCATCGAGGTGCTTTAATTTTTCATCCAGCACAGCAGCCTGTATCTCGTCAAGGCGGGAGTTAAGCCCTTTATAGATGTTCACGTATTTAGTTTCAGAGCCATAATTTGCCAACGCCCGTATGGCTTTCGCCAAATCAGAGTCGTTAGTGGTAACCGCTCCTCCGTCGCCCAGCGCACCCAGGTTTTTACCGGGATAAAAGCTAAAGCCCGCTGCGTCGCCCAGGTTACCGGTTTTAATGCTGTTAATTTCCGCACCTATGGCCTGCGCGTTATCTTCAATTATCTTAAGGTCGTGCTTTTGTGCCAATGCTTTTAGTTCTTTACTAAAAACAGCCCTGCCGTACAAGTGGACAATCATTATAGCCGTTGTTTTGGGAGTAATAGCGGCTTCAATTTTGGCAATATCAATATTGAAAGTCGCGTTATCAGGCTCTACAAAAACAGGTACAAGGTTACAGTCGGTTATTGCTAAAACAGACGCTATGTAGGTATTGGCGGGGACTATGATTTCATCACCTTCAGAAAAAATGCCCAACTCGATATATGCCCTGCAGATAAGCCGCAGCGCGTCCAACCCGTTTGCAACGCCTATGGAGTGGCCTGCACCAATGTAGGCAGAAAGGTGGCCCTCAAACTGCTTTACTTCTTCACCCAAAAGATACCACCCGCTACGGAACGTGCTTATGAGCCGCTGCTCAATAGCCTCCTGATGCAATAGGTTTATCTTTTTTAGGTCGAGAAATTTTATCATCGTACAAATTTCAGGATTTATTTTTCAGCAATGGCCTGTTTTTGCTTTAAAGATGCCGATAGTGGCGCGCCTTTTAGCAACAGCACCAGATAAGGCCAGTTCTTTGGCTTTATAAGGCCGCTCACCATATATTTTAGCAGGAGGAAAAGCCATACGCTAAACCATCCGCTGTTTCCATAATGCTTGCGTAATACATAGAGCAATGATATTTTAAGTTCCTTTTTTATGCCTTCTGATTTGCCGGTGCTAACCCCGTGGTAATGTATAAATTCTGCGGCGGGAACAAGGTATGCATCTTTACCATTGGCTTTAAGGCGCTTGCAAAGATCGGTTTCTTCATAATATAAAAATATATTATTGTCAAAACCACCCACGGCATAAAAATCAGCGGCGCGCACAAACATAAAGCTGCCGGGAACAAAGTTAATCTTTACAGGATTTGTATATTGCTTTTTGCGTTTTGGGTACCGCTTGGGGTTTATGTTTTCGAGCAGGCTGCGGCCAAAAATTTCGCGCGCAGGCGATGCAAAATGATCTAGCGATACCATAAAGCTGCCATCTTCCTTAAAAGCCTGGGCTCCGGCAATACCCATGTGCGGGTTCTCTTCAAGGGCTGTTTTTAGTATACTTAAGCAGTCGTTTTTTAAAACGGTATCGTTGTTTAAAAAGGCAAGGTAGGTAGCATTTGCATACTGCACCCCAAACATATTTCCGCCGCCAAAACCCGTATTAATACGGCTGCGGTGTAACTGCACGTTAGGCAGTGCCAGGGCTTCAAGCCCGCTTTTTAGCAATAGATAATCTTCATACCCCGAATTGTTATCAGTAACAATAATCTGGTAGCTTAATCCTGGCGCGGTTTTTTGCAGTACAGACTGTACACACTGCAACGTATGGGCCGATGAATTGTAGTTTATTAAAATTACTGCTACGTCAAACATATGGTTACAGGTATTGGTCAATGCCTTTTTCTATATAGGTGAGTTTTTTTGCACGGGTTTCATCTTCAATGGCAAAGTTGTGGGCCACATGGGTTTTGCTTTGTTCGGGGTGGTAAATGTGGTAGGCAATACCTGTATGCTTAAGCCTGCGTCCTTTAATACCCAGGTTGTGCAGGCGCTCTATAAGCTCGCTGTCGTCCTGCCCCCATCCGGTAAGGCTCTCGTTAAAACCGTTTACTGCTAAAAAGTCGCTACGCCAAAAACTCATGTTGCAGCCGCGCAGTTTATGCGACCGTTTATTAATCTGCTTTTCAAACAACATAAAAAAGGGCATTCTTAGTGTACGCATACGTTTAGTAATGTTCGCATCGAAGAACCCGAAGTGGGTAAGCTTCTTCTCATACAACTCGTTCAATTTCTCCTTGAGCAGCGTTACGCGCGATCCAAAAAGGTACTGCCCCGGCCGGGAATAAGTAAGGTGGTCCTGCACAAAGTAGCGGTTCATAATAATGTCGCCATCAACTTCTATAATATAATCGTATTTTGCCTTTGCAATGGCCTTATTCATTATGGCGGGCTTACGGTTTTTAATATCTTCGTGCCACACATGTATCAGCGGCACCGGAAAGGTTTTTTGAAGCTCCGCAATAAGTGCGCGGGTATCGTCGCGTGAGCCATCATCAGCTACAATGACCTCGTTAGGCAACACGGTTTGGCGGGTTACACTAAGCAACAGTAGTTCCAGCGCCTGTGGCCAGTTATAGGTAGGGGTTACAAGAGTGCACGTAGGGTAGGACATAATATGGTTTTTGATTGGAAAATTTTATGCTTAAAAAAACCGTTTAAACTTAAACTTCTGCCCCAGGTTTTTTGTAAATATCCGGAAATGGTTAATTTTTGGCAAATTATTTTTAAGATTAGCTAAGACCTCCTGAATGCCTCCGCCTTCTGCAAATTCAAGTTTTGTCCACCACTTTGGGTTCATCGGATGGAAGTTGCGCGCGGCGGCGTAATTGTCTTTATTAAGGCCTTTCCAAAATGCAACATACTCATTGGTATTAAAGTCGTTCGCATGTCCCCAGTTAGCAAGTTTTTTTGCAATTTCTTCTTCGGTACGTGCCCAGGACTGGTGTAATACTAAAAAAGGGACTATCACCCTGTACTGCCTGGTATTACGGCCCTTTTTATAATCAGGATTGTTAGTCGCGAGCGGAAAAGGCTCGGGGTTTTTTATATACAAAATACCGTCTTCAACCTGCTTAAATAGTGTGATCCATAATGCCGAAACCTGCGTGGGTCTCCCTTTAAATGAGCGGTTTTTCTTTAAAAAATCTACTAAACCTTTAAAATTTATAAAATACTCATCTGCATCAAGCTGAATAGTCCATCCCTCGCCCATACGGGCAGCGAGCATATTTCGTTCCCTTGTTTCATTTTCTAAAGGGCTAAGTTCCGGAGTGTAAAAATCGTCCCTGTAGATGGTTATTTTATTTTGTGTGTCAAAAGTTTCAATCCATGTAAATATAGACGGGTCTATCGTAAAGGTACCACCCTTCCAGGTGCGCAGGCCTTCATCAATCGCAAGGGTAATAGTATCTGCGTGCTCATAAATCGGCGGGATAGCATTTTTTAAGAGCTCATAATCATACGATACTAATATTCCAACATTTATCTTCATAGCTTTTCTTTGCGGCAGCCAAATATAAACTTTATTTTTTTATAACTCATAAACGTAGCCGGGCCTTTAAATAATTACGTTAAAAGCACTCCGTAAAAGTAGATTACGGAACTGATTAATAAGTGCCATAAAATTGCCTATTTTTGCCGAAATAAATTTTTGCTGCAATCACAGCGCCTCAACTATGCACAAAGTTATAGCTCCGCAATTTATACAGGATTCTGCCGCCATAGAAAGCATGGTTAAAAATTTTTCTACCACAGGTACTATGTTTGTGGCAGGTAGGCGAAATACTATTAAAACATTTCCGCTGGGCAACAGTATCCTTAATATTAAATCGTTTAGGAAGCCTAATATTATTAATGCAATGGCTTACCGCTTTATAAGGAAGTCTAAAGCGCGGCGTTCTTATGAGTATGCTAACGCCTTATTGCAAAAGGGGATAGGCACACCGCAGCCTTTTGGTTATTACGAAAACCTGGGCACACTGGGGCTTAAAGACAGTTACTATATTAGCGAACACCTGGTGCCTGACCTTACTTTTAGGGAACTGGTTGAGGTGCCTGACTGGCCCGGGCATGAAAATATATTGCGGCAGTTTACACGCTTTTGTTTTGAACTGCATGAAAAGGGTGTACTGTTTAAAGATCACTCACCCGGCAACACGCTTATTGTAAATAAAGGTAACGGGCACTATGCTTTTTACCTGGTTGACCTTAACCGTATGGATTTTTATGACCGGCTGGATTTTGATTTACGGATGGATAACCTTAAGCGGCTTACACCAAAAGAAGAAATGGTAAGGGTAATGAGTAACGAATACGCTAAACTTTATGGCAGGCCCGAAGACGAGTTATTTGAAAGCCTTTGGCAAAAAACCTGCGAATTCCAGCGAAAATTCTGGAGGAAGCGTATGATTAAAAAAAGGCTGAAATTTTGGAAGAAATAATTGCAGGAATATTAGCGTAAGCACAAAGTAAACAATAATTGATGAAGGCATCTGTAATAATGAGCACCTATAATGCTGAGGCATGGCTTGAAAAAGTGCTGTGGGGCTTTAGTGTGCAAACCGAAAAAGACTTTGAAATAATTATTGCCGATGATGGTAGTGGCCCTGCTACAAAACAACTTTTAGATAACCTTGTAAAACAGTTGCCTGTACCTCTTACCCATGTGTGGCAGGAAGACAACGGGTTCCAGAAAACACAAATACTTAACAAGGCCATAATGGCTTCTCGAAGCGATTACCTTATTTTTACCGATGGCGATTGTATTCCGCGGGCCGATTTTGTAGCAACGCACCTTGAGAATAGGAGAGAAGGGTATTTTTTATCGGGGGGATATTTTAAGCTACCTATGCAAACATCAATAGCAATAAGAAGGGATGATATACTTTTGCAGCGCTGCTTTGATGTAATATGGTTAAAGAAGCATGGGCTCAACACAAAAAAAACAGGAAAGCTTACGGCAAAAGGTTTTAAGGCGAAATTTTTGAATTTTATAACCCCTACAACGGCATCGTGGAACGGGCATAACGCATCTGCCTATAAAAAGGAACTGATTGCTGTAAATGGTTTTAATACCAGGATGCAGTATGGCGGCGAAGACCGCGAGCTGGGCGAAAGGCTTTTTAATAAGGGCTTAAAAAGCAAACAAATTCGCTACAGCGCTATTTGCATACACCTTGACCATGCACGTGGTTATATAAGCGATGAGGCCTGGAAAAATAATAATGAAATAAGGGAATATACCCGTAAACATAAAGTAATTCGTACACTAACAGGTATAGAAACGATACAGGTTCCCTAAAAGATTTCTAAATTCTTTACAATAAACGTTTAAGAGGTATACTATATATTAAATAGCCTGGTGTACGGGTTGGGTAATTATATTTGTTTTCAAAAAATCGAGAAGCGTGTCTTCAAAAAGTTCATATCGTAGTTTTTTGTAAAGTTCTGTCGCTTCTTCTTTAAACTCTTTTGGGTGCCTGTTACCATATAGTTCAGGATAAAAATCCTGCAAATGCACAGCACTATGCCTGTGGGTATCGGTAAGCATGTTCCATGAACTTTTGTTTATCCATGGCGAAAATACCGTAAATGTAGGTACATCAAGCGCTTTTGCCATATTTACTGCACCGCCTTCATTGCCTATCAGCGCGTTGCATTGCGATAGTATAGCGAGCATCTGCCTGAGGTCGTTAGTATAAAAATCAAAAATAATCTTACTTTGTGTCTCAGGCTTGCATAGGTTGTATATTTCCAGTGCTTTTTCGGCCTGTTTCGGCATATAATTAAACAGCAGCTGCGCGTTTGTATGCTGTGCTGCGGCATCGGCTATTTTAGCCATTTCTATTGCCGGAAGGCTTTTTATATCGTCACTCCCCATTACACTTAGCATAATAACGGGCAGGGCCATATTAAGCTTTTCTCCAAGTAGGTGTTTTGCGTTTTGAATTTCCTGCGGTTCAAGGTATATTTTAGGAAAGTTTACCGGAAGTGTGGTGTGGGTAAAAGCCTCGGCAAGCTGCACGCGGTGCACGAGCGCAGAGTTTTTTATGCGCCAGTCCGGCTCTACGGTTTTATCATAAAAAAATGAGGTATACCACTTTTTAAATCCAATGGTTGTATTAGCGCCGGATATTAATGATATAATGCCGCTCTCCCATTTACTGTAAGCATCAATAATGGCAGTATAACGCTTTTTGCGTATGGTAAGCGCAAATTTTAAAAGAGCAAACCTGCTTTTGCGCTGCTGCTGGCTAAACAATATAAGATGGTCTATGTTAGGATTGTTTTGCACTACGGGCCTTGTAAAGTCGTATATCAGGTAGTCTATCTGCGCGTCAGGATACTCAGCGCGTAAAGCGTCGCATATTATGCTGCTGGCCAATACATCGCCTATCATCTTTTGCTGAATGACAAGTATTTTTTTAGACGCCCTGTTCATTTCCCGCAGGTATACATAGCGCATATATACATGGTAACCCAGTATACGTGCCACTTCGTATCCTCGTTGGCCGTTTATAAAACCTAACTTTAGTACATAGTATTTAAAAAACCTGAATGCAGGCCGTACAGTAAAGTGTAGTATATTAGTTTGTATGCCTTCCTGGTAAAATTCTTTAGCCTTAAGGCGGCTGTATTGCAGCCTTTTTTGCAGAAAGTCTTCCCGGTTTTTAAACGAGTAATGTTCAATGGCATTCTTTAGCACACGGCTTTTGCCGGTAATGTTCAGCTGTTCGTGTACTAATTTATCGCTATACCTGCACTTAGACTTACGGAATATGCGTGCTGTGCGGTCTTCATTAAAATTGTTATTTACTAAGGGTTTGTCCTGGTAATAAAAAATACGCTTTACCCAAAACGCGGTTTCCTTTGGTGCTTCCTTAAAAATAGCCTTTATTTCCTGGATGCCTTTTGGAGTAATGCGTTCATCGGCATCAAAAAATAATACCCAGTCGTTAGTAGCAAGGTCTATAGTATAATTGCGTTGTGACGAAAAATCGTCAAATACCCGCTGGTAAAATTTTACGTGCGGGTATTCTTTTTGTATTATTTCGGGGGTAGCATCGGTACTATAAGAGTCTACTACAATAATTTCATCTGCAAACGAAATGTTATTGAGGTATTCTCTTATATTGTGCTCCTCGTTATATACTATCGCGAGAGCCGTTAATTTTACTGCTTTGCTTTTCATTCGCAAGTTTTAAACCGCTACATCATATTCCCTAAGGGCATTATTAAGCGATGTTTTCAGGTCGGTACTTTCTTTACGTTTCCCTATTATAAGCGCACAGGGTACCTGGTATTCTCCGGCAGCAAATTTTTTAGTATAACTTCCGGGTATTACCACACTTCGTGCCGGAACTATACCTTTCATTTCTATCGGTGTCCCTCCTGTTACATCTATAATTTTTGTAGATGCGGTAAGGCAAACATTCGCACCCAGTACAGCCTCTTTTTCTACGCGTACTCCTTCCACTACTATGCACCGGGAGCCTATAAAAGCGCCGTCTTCTATAATTACGGGTGCAGCCTGCAAAGGCTCAAGTACTCCGCCTATGCCTACACCACCACTCAGGTGTACATGTTTGCCTATCTGGGCGCAGCTGCCTACGGTTGCCCACGTATCTACCATGGTACCTTCGTCTACATAAGCGCCTATGTTTACATAACTCGGCATTAATATAACACCCGAAGCTATAAAAGCCCCATACCTTGCCACGGCATTTGGCACTACCCGTATACCTTTTTGGGCATAATCGCGTTTCAGCAGCATTTTGTCGTGGTATTCAAATATCCCTGCTTCAAGCGTTTCCATTTTCTGTATAGGAAAATACATAACCACGGCTTTCTTAACCCACTCGTTTACCTGCCATCCGCCGTCAAGAGGTTCTGCAACCCTTAGTTTGCCGGTATCAAGAAGTTCAATAACTTTGCGTATGGCAGCAGTTGTAGTTTCGTTTTGCAGCAGGCTGCGGTCTTCCCATGCCTGCTCTATAATAGTTTGTGTGTTGTTCATTGTAGTGCATTCCATTTCGGCAAAGATAGCAATCTGATTAAATTATAAATGCGTTTGCGATAAATATCCTATTTGATACGCAGTTAAATCACATTTCTTAACGATAATGTTTTTAACTTTGCTATTATGAATACTACTAAAGACAATTTTTCTGGTCACGCGGCTGATTATGCAAATTACCGCCCTTACTATCCGGCCGAAATGATACAATATATCGCCTCATTTGTTAAAGACAAGAGTAAAGCGCTTGATGTGGCTACGGGTAACGGGCAGGTAGCGGTCGCGATGGCATCTTTTTTTAAGGAAGTATATGCGACTGACATCAGTGTAAACCAGCTTCAAAACGCTAAAACCGCTCCTAATATATATTATAGTGTAGGCAGGGCAGAAGTAACCGGTTTTGCAACTGGTACTTTTGACCTGGTTACCGTTGCCCAGGCAATACATTGGTTTGACTTTGGTGCTTTTTACACCGAAGTGCGGCGGATACTTAAGCCTGATGGCGTATTCGCTGTGTTAGGTTATGGGCTATTATATACTAATTGGGAGGCCGACAAGATAATACACTCCTTATATAAGGAAGTGTTGGGTGATTATTGGGATGCGGAACGGCATTATATAGATGAAAATTATGAAACCATACCATTTCCGCTAAAGGAAATCGAGGTGAAAAAGTTTATGAATTCTTTTACATGGACGTTTGAACAGCTCATAGGCTACCTTAACACATGGTCGGCAGTACATCATTATATAAAGGAGAAGGGGCAAAATCCGATAGATATCATTAAAGATGAACTGTATAGCGTATGGCAGGCATCAGATAAGCAGGTGAATTTCCCTCTTTTATTGCGGTTGGGCCGGTTTTAAGCTGGCTTCTATGCATAATCACTAAAATTTCTCCTGTCCGTGCGATACGATTTGAATAATTTTCAGTAGAAAGATGCTATAACTGGCAAAAAACATTTTTTTTGCAAATAACCGGAAAAAACTTTCGTTTCCATTTGTTTTGTTATCAAATAGTTAAGGGTGGCTTTGCAAAAAGGCTAAAAATAACCCTTTAAAAAGTTTGGAAAAGCGGAATGTTGGTGTACTTTTGCACCCGCATTACGGCAG